>NZ_JBIRJC010000004.1:356197-486429 GCF_044329365.1 Kitasatospora sp. NPDC017646
CGGGCTGGCCGTCTCAGCCCCCTGATAGCCCCCCCCGGGCAACCGGGGACCCCCCCCCCCCCCCCGCCCCCCCCCGCCCGGGGGGGGGGGGGGCCCCCCCCCCCCCCCCCCCCCCCACAGCCGTGTTCCGCCGGGCGGAGGGCCGGGCCTCGGGCGGTGGCCGCTCAGCTCCCGGCGCCGCCGGTCGGGCGGTCCCGTGGGGCGGGCACCTGCGGCGTCGCGGCGCTGCCTTCCCCGGCGGTCCGGCGGGTGCGCTGGAGGGCGATCCGGGTGCGCAGCGCGTCGGCTTCGGCCAGGGCCTGCGGGGACGGTGGACGCGGCGTGTTCCGCCGGCAGAGCGGGGCGTCGGCCGGTACCGGTGCCGAGTGGCGCTCCAGCACGGTGATGGCACTGCTGTGCTCGACGACCGTCAGCCCGGCCTCCGCCGGAGCGAGCGGGCAGCGGGCGATCACGGCGCCGGCGGGGGTGGCGATGGACAGGTGGGACTGGTCGAGGCGTCGGCGGACTTCCACCGGTGCGTCGACCAGGTGCTCCGGCAGGGTGTAGAAGTTGCCGCGGAAGGGGACCAGTCCCCGGGCGGTGACGGTGCGGCGGGCGCGGACTCGGACCGGGTAGGGCGTGGGCAGCTCCCGGAGGGCCGCCGCGGTGCCGGTGCTCCCCCACCGGGCGTCCAGGCGTGCGGCGCACCGGGCCAGACCGTCCCAGGCGTCCCGGAGGCCGGCGTCGTCCGGCAGCCCGCGCCACCACGAGCGGAGGGCCTCGTCCAGGGTCCGGCGGGTGTACGAGCGCTGGTCGGCCGGCAGTCGACACTCGACGTGCACGCCGTAGTGCTCGGCCACCTGCCGGAACTCCGGTGTCACCCGGTCGGTCCGCTGGCACCAGACGGTCGGCGTCGGGCCGAACCGCCAGCATCCGGCGGTGCCCCCGAGCCGTCTCAGCACGATGTCGACGGCTTCGACGAGGTGGGGCAGCTCCTGGTCCTCCGCCAGCGCCACCGCCCAGCGGCCGATGCCCCAGCCGGCATCCGCGCCGGCGCCGGTGAGCGAGCCCACCAGCAGCCCCGCCCGGGGGCCGTAGCCCCAGGACGGCGGCGGCTCGGGCAGTCGCAGCCAGTCGAACTCGACGGCCCCTACGCCCGGTCCGGGAGCGGGCTGTCCGTTCCCGGCCGCGGCCAGGTCCTGGCACTGCCGGCAGCGCGGCCGGGCCTGGTGTCTGCGCAGGGCCCCGGTGAAGGTCGAATAGCCGCCCGAATAACCGAGATCGACGATCTCGTCGAAGAGGACGGTGGCGGCCAGGTGGGGGTCCTCGGCGAGACGCTGGCGGCAGTACGGCAGGAACTGGAGGAATCCGTCCTGAGGGGGAATTCTGATGCCAGGGATCCGCTCTCCCCGGAGGTAGGTCCCCACGGTTTTCCGATCACGCCCGAGGTGTCGGGAGATCCTGATTAACGACCATCCTTGGCGATGCAGCATTACCGCTTCCAGGTATTCCTTCCAGGACAGCAAGAAGCCTCCCAGGGTCGGTCCGACCCGGCGCAAGCCGATGAATATGCCAAGAGCAAGTCGGAAACATAGCATCGCGCGAAAAGCAGAAACGTTTCTCTTGTCATTGTTTTACTTGGGGATTTTTGGCGAGCGGTGCTGGTGGTGAGTATAGGATTACCCGAACTCCGGCCCTTCGTGTCGACCCGTCGCACCCGCTCCACGGGTGACGGGAAAATATTCACCCCCCGGCTCTTCGTCCTGGGTAATTTTGCAGAGCATCATCGATATCGAATATGGAAGGACGCCCGTACGCCGTAAAACCGCGCCCGCCGCTTCTCGTTGATGAACCCGTGACTTCACCTTGCCTGCCCTACGCCTCGTCGCCTCCGGTGCGGGAGCCGATCGCCCCGCTCGGGACATGGCTCTTCGTCCCCGACCGCCGCAACGCCGTGGGCGACGTGTCCACCGGCTACCTGTCGCGCAACGGCGAGCGTGTCGTCCTGTCGCACACCTCGCGCCCGCTGGCCGACCTCGTGCGGAAGATCAGCCAGCTGGAGAACGACTTCGCGGCGCGGATCGGCGCCCTGCTCTTCCCGGAGGAATCGTGACGCCACCGGTCCCACCGAACTGCTCCGCGCCGGACCGGGCCGGCCGCCGGAGCGATCCGAAGTCGGCCGACCGCGTGGGGAGCCTGCCGTGTACGACCGGATGACCGACCTCCTCGGCGCCTACGGGACCCGCGGTTACGGCGAGGTGGACCACGATGGGTGGGCCGCCTCCGGGGACCGGGGCCGCGAAGCGGCCCACCCTGCGGGCGACTGGTACGACGACGGATTCTCCTACGGCCTCGGCGCCGCGCCCGGTGACGCACAGGCGTTCAGCCCCGTCGTCGCGTCGGCCGTCGGCTGGGAGAACGAGACGGCGTTCGTGCCGCCCCCACGCGCCCCGGGGCTCACGGAGACGGCGTTCGTGCCGCCTCCACGCGCCCCGGTCGAGCCGTCCGGGCCTCGCGGGACGGGCGGACCGGTCGGGCCGTCGACTTCCCGGCACCGCCGACGCCCGCCCTTTCCCCGCCCGGCCTGGCCCCACCTGGTCAGCTCCGTCTTCGGTGCGCTGACGGCGCTGACGGTGACCGCGGCCTGCGCGCTGGGCCTGGTGTTCTCCTACGGGCCCCTCCAGGAACTGGCGTTCTCGTGCGTGCCGCGCGGACTGTCGCAGTTGTGGCCGGTGGTCGTCTACGGACCGTGGCTCGCGGGTTGTCTGTCGGTCCTGCGCGCCGTCCAGCACGGGCGCCAGCCGTTCCACTCCTGGGTGGTGGTCGTGCTCTTCTCCGGCCTCGCGGCCGGACTGTGCGTCGCCGATGTCCCCTGGACGCCGACCGCCGTCGTCGTCGCCGGGCTGCCACCGCTCACCGGCGTCATCTCGCTCCACCAACTGGTGCGCCAGCTCACCGCGGTCAGGGGGGCGCGCCAAGGGATGGACCGGCAGACCGGACACCGGGCGCGCCGGTGAACCTTCCCCGCGCCGTTCGGTTCGTGGCGGTCACCCTGTGCTCAGCCGGTGGTCAGTCCGTGTCCCCGGCGGCGTCCTGGGGGTACCAGCGGAGTTCGACGGTGTTGCCGTCCGGGTCCTGGACGTAGAGGGAGGTGGCGGTGCCGCGGGCGCCGTAGCGGGGGCCGGGGCCGTCGAGGACGGTGAAGACGCCGGAATCGACGACCTCCTGCCAGTCGAGGGGCTCCACGGTGAGGCAGATGTGGTCGACGTTGGACTCGTGCCGGGGGCGGTCGAACAGGTCGATGATCGTCGCGGAGTTGACCCGGACGGACGGAAAGGAGACCTTGCCGGCCCGCCATTCGTCGACCCGGACCGGCTCCAGGCCGAGGAGGCCGGTGTAGAAGGCCAGGGACCGCTCGATGTCGGCGACGTTGAGGACCAGGTGGTCGAGGGCGACGACGCGCATGGTGATCGGCTCCGGTGGTGTGGGTTCGCTGTGGACGGGCTCCACGATCCTCCGGAGGGAGGCGATCATCAATGCCGGATCGCCGTAGGATCGTTGAGCGGGATTGAACGATGCCGGGTGCGCGACGGCAGGGACGGGGGCGGGCATGCTGGAGCGGCTGGAGACGGAGGTCTTCCTCGCCCTCGCCGGGGAACTGCACTTCGGCCGGACCGCCGAGCGGCTGGGCCTCACCACCGGTCGGGTCAGCCAGGTCGTCAGGAAGCTGGAACGCCGGGTCGGTGCAGCGCTGTTCGACCGAACCAGCCGGTCCGTGCGGCTCACCCCGGTCGGCCGCCAGCTGGCCGATGACCTCGCCCCGGTGGTGGCCGCCATGGAGCAGGCGCTGCGCCGGGCGGTGGACGCCGGCCGGGGGGTGACGGGCGAGCTGCGGGTCGCGTTCCTCGGCGAGTGGACGGCCCCGGTACTGCTCAGGGCGGTCGCACTGTTCGGGGAGCGGTACCCGGACTGCCGGGTGGACGTGCGGGAGGTGCACCTCTCCAACTCCCGTTCCAGCCTGGAGGACGGCTCGATCGACGTCCTGATCGCCTCCCACCCTTTCGACGGCATGGCGCTCGGCCCGGTCCTGCTCACCGAGCGGCGTGCCCTGGCCGTCCCGGCCGGGCACCCGCTGGCCGCCGAGGCCTCGGTGTCGCTGGAGGTGCTCGCGGACCACCCGGTGGTGCAGTACCCGGCGGTCACCTCGGTCGGCTTCAAGCGCGACCGCACTCCCGAACGCACCCCGTCCGGCCGTCCCGTCCCCAAGGGCCCGTCCGGCGACACCTTCTCCGAGATGCTCAGCCTGGTCGCCATGGGACGTGGCGTCCTCCCGGTCGGCGAACACTGCCGCCAGTACTACCCCCGCCCCGACCTCGCGTACGTCCCCATCCACGACGCCCCGCCGATCGAACGCGGCCCGATCTGGCTCCCCGCCAACACCACGGAGCGCGTCCGGGCGTTCGTCCGCGCCACCGCTGACGTGGCCGGTGCCGGCGCGGTCCGATAGCGCTCGGCTTGCCGGGAGGAGTGGCGGGAGGGGCGGCGGGAGGGGCAGGAGACCGCGCGGAGGCGGGGTGGGGCGGGTCGGGTGAGTTGGGGGGCGCGGCGCCCTGCGGTTCGCGCCGCCGCTGACGTGGCCGGCGCCGGCGCGACTGCTGGACGGCCGATCCCGCGCAGCCGATGCCCCGCGGCCGGCCCCCGGCGGCCGGCCCCCCGCGCGGCCGGTTCAGCCGACGTCGTCGGGGCTGGTGAAGGCCGGCGGGGTGTAGCCGGGGCCGGTGAAGTCGGGGGTCGTGAAGGCGGTGGGCCGGGTGGTGCGGCCCTCGGAGTCCGTCCGTTCCTCGGGGCCGGTGAAGCCGTCGGACCCGGGGCTGGTGAAGGCGGGCGGGGTGTAGCCGGGGCCGGTGAAGCCGGGGGCCGGGCGGCCGGGGGCGGCAGGCAGGCGGGTGTGGAGGTACGGCAGCAGGCCGCGCTCGCGCAGTGCGGTGCGCCATTCGGCCCGGGCGGTGGCGAGTTCGGCGGCGAGCTCCGGGTCGGTGCCGGCCGGGGCGGCGGCTCCGTCGCGTACGGCGGTGAGCAGCAGCCCGACGATGCCGACGGCCATCGTGGCGACCCCGGCGGCGAGCGCGACCCAGCCGGCGGTGACCATCGAGCGGCCGAGGAGGAGGTCGGAGTCGGCGGCGCGCAACAGGTAGCCGACCAGCAGCAGGACCAGCCCGGCGGGCCAGGCGAGGATCGGGGTGAGCACGGTGAGGACGGGGAACAGCCCGGCGCCGCCGTCGGTGGAGCGCAGCTGGCTGACCAGCCCCGGGGCGTGGGGTTCGACGTCGGCCGGCGGCGGGGGTGTGGCGCGCAGGCTCTCGCGCAGCGCGGTGTAGTGGGCGTACTCGGTGCCGGCCGCGGTGTTGACGGCGTCGGCGTCGCGCAGGGCCAGGATGCGGAGCTGGTCGGCGGTGAGCGCGCCCGGGGCGCGCAGGGCGGCGAGGACGGTGCGGTCGCGCAGGGCTTCGCCGAGGAGGCGCTCGTACTCCGGGCGGTCCTCGGCGTGCAGCGGCGGGGGGTTGGACATGGGGACCCCGTTCATGCGGACCCCGGCCGGCATCGAGGGCGCGGGGCCGCATCGGGGACGCGGGACACCCTCGGGACGCCGGGACGGGCGCGGAGGCGGGCCGCCGGACGGGCGGCCGGGTGTGGTGTGCCTCATGGTAGGGGCGGGTGTGGCCGTGCTGACAGTCGGTTTCCGGAATTTCGCGCCCCGGGCGGCGTGTGTGCGGGGGCCCGAGCGCCGGGAACGAATGTTCCAGTGGCGCCGCGTTCTTGATCGGTCGTCAGATGGGGAGCCGGGCTACCAGCAGCCGGCCCTCCATGGTGACCCCGCCGTCCATCGCCACCGCCAGGTCGTCCGCGTACACGTACGGCCCCGGGATGTGCGGCGGCTGCCCGTCGTCCGCGTGCACCGCGCCGGTGAGGTACGGGATCGGGCTGTGCCCGTGCACGATCCGGGAGCCGCCGTAGGTGTCGAGCAGCTCGTGGACGGCCGTCGGGCCGGCGTCGCCGCGGAAGGCGAAGCGCTTGGTGAAGCGGCGGAAGCAGTCCCACCACTCGTCCACGCTGCCGTCCGCGAGCAGGCTGTGCACCGCGTCGTTGACGTCGGGGATGGACTCGCCGTACTCCAGGTACGCGGTGGTGTCGGAGTGCAGCAGCAGGTGCCCGTCCTCCAGCCCGATGGCGGGCAGCCGGGACAGCCAGCTGATGTGGTGGGCCTCCAGCCGGTCCAGGTCGTTCTGCTGGCCGCCGTTGAGCCGCCAGGCGGCGAGGAAGGAGGCGGTGCCGGCGGTGGACTGGACGGGCTCGTCGCCGTACTTGTGGGCGCCGAGGAACAGCAGTTCGTGATTGCCCATCAGGGCGCGGCAGTAGCCGCCGGCCGCGGCCGCCTCAGCGGCGAGCTGCATGACCAGGTCGATGACGCCGATGCCGTCCGGGCCGCGGTCGGTGAAGTCACCGAGGAACCAGATCCGGGCGCGGCCGGCGGACCAGTGGCCGTCGGCGTCGATCAGGCCCTGGTGGTGCAGTTCGGTGCGCAGCTCCTCCAGGTAGCCGTGCACGTCGCCGACCACGTACACCGGGCCGGGCGGCTCGCCGGGGCCGGGGGCCGGGTACGGGTAGGTCGGGGCGGACGGGTCGGGCAGCGGCGGGCCGAGCTCGATGGTCGGCGGGTCGTCGCGGTCGGGGAGCCGGAGGGCCGGGGAGGGCTGGTCGGGCAGGGTGGGCTCGTAGCCGGTGTGGTCCTGCGAGTTGTGGCCGGTGTGGTCCTGGACGTCGTGACCGGTGTGGTCCTGGACGTCGTAGCCGCCCTCGTACCCGGCGGCCTCGTAGCCACCCTCGTAATCACCCTGGCCCTGGTGGGAGAAGACCGTCGACTGGTCGACCGCCCCGTGGTCGCTGCCGAGTCCCTGGGCGTGCACGGTGTGCCCGTGGCCCTGGCCGTCGACGGGCCAGTGCTGTTCCAGGTAGCGTGCGCCGCCGTAGCCGCTGTAGGTCTCCGCTTCGTACGGCGCGCCCTGGTAGCCCACGGTGGGCTCGGGTTCGTAGTAGGTGCCGTACGGCAGCACATCGAGGTCCGGCTGGTGGCGGGGGCCTGAGTGGGGGTGCTCAGGTCCGGGGAAGCGGTCCTCGGGTGTCATTCGCCCATCATAGGAAGACCACTCTCCCGGCGTCGTCACCTGGTGGGTATCCAATCCTCCGGAGCGTCAGCCGGGCGGTCCCACAAGGTCCGTTTTGTCCCGGCTCGGTAGGGTCTCGTCGGCGTATCGACGGTGCTTCGTCGGCGTCTCGACGGTCGTCGGCCGATGCGGGTGAGGGCTACACCTCGCCCGGCTGGCGGGGCGGGCTGACGGTGGTGCGCGGGCTCCGCCGCTGGGAGGAGGCGCGGACGATCAGCTCGGTCGGCATCAGGGTGCCCGGTGGCGGGCCGGTGCCCGCGGTGCGGAAGCGGGGCGGGAAGAGCCGGGCGATGTCCACGCCCGTCCCGGAGTCGACGCCCTCGATGGCGTCGATCAGCAGGTTGACCACGGTGGTGCCGATCTTGCGCGGCTTGAGCGAGAGCGTGGTGATCGGCGGTTCGGTGGTCGCGTAGACGTCGCTCTCGCTGCAGCAGACCAGCAGCAGGTCGTCCGGCACCCGCAGGCCGTAGCGGCGGGCGGCGGCCAGCAGGTCGGTGCCGTTGGGGTCGAACAGGCCGTACACGGCGTCCGGCCGGTCGGGGCGGGCGAGCAGCCGGTCGGCGGCCACCGCGCCGGCCGCCGGGTCGTGGGCCGGGTAGGCCTCGTACACCGGCTCCTGGCCGACCTTGGCGCACCAGCCGAGGTAGGCCTCGGTGGAGAGCCGGGTGTAGGTGTCGGTGCTGGTGCCGGTGAGCAGGCCGATCCGGCGGGCGCCGGCCTCGGAGAGGTGGTCGAGGATGCCGAGCACGGCGGCCTCGTGGTCGTTGTCGACCCAGGCGGTGACCGGGCAGTTGCCGGGCTTGCCGTCGCTGACCACCGGCACGCCGGACCGGTACAGCTCGCTGACCAGCGGGTCCTGGTCGGGCGGGTCGATCACCACGGTGCCGTCCAGGGCGATGTTGCCCCAGACGTCGTGGCGGGAGGAGGCGGGCAGCACCACCAGCGCGTAGCCGCGGCCCAGGGCGGCGCTGGTGGCGGCCCGGGCCATCTCGGCGAAGTACGCGAACTCGGTGAAGGTGAAGGGCTCTTCGCCGTAGGTCGTGACGGTCAGCCCGATCAGGCCGGACCGTCCGGTGCGCAGGGTGCGGGCCGCCGCGGAGGGGCGGTAGCCGAGGCGCTCGGCGACCTCGCGCACCCGGCTGCGGGTCTCGTCGGGCAGGCGGCCCTTTCCGTTCAGCGCATCGGAGACGGTGGTGATCGACACTCCGGCGGCTGCTGCCACATCCCGGATGCCGGCCCGCTCCAGACGCCGTGAGGTGGTGGGTCGCCGACCGCTCTGGTTGGCTGCTGCTGTCATGGCGGACCGATCGTATGGCTCCTGACAAGGGTCTGTGACCGGCGCATCGGGAGCCTTCGGAGATACGTTTCTCCAAGAGTGAGCCGGGGTGCGCCCCTTCGATCCCCTCCTGAAACCAGGCGTCTTACCTCTGACATGTGCCAAAGGAACCGGGCAGAATGGCTGATCTGCGCCTGTAACCCGTCCGGGCATCTCACTCCTACGGGTGAGGGGCGGTCGGTATCGTGCAAGGCACCCGACCGGGGTGGTCCGGGCGCGCTCCGGGATCCCGGGGCGAAGCCGGGTCCCGGGGCACGGCGGCGATCCCGACCGTGCAGAGGGCGGGCGGACCGGCAGAGAACACGAAGGAGTACGACCGTGAGCAGTGGTACCTCAGCGCAGGGCCCGCGACTGCGCCCGAGCCTGGACGGCATCCCCACCTACAAGCCCGGCAAGCCGGCCGGCGCCGACGCCTACAAGCTGTCCTCGAACGAGAACCCGAACAACCCGCTGCCCGGCGTCCTGGAGGCGGCGGTCGCGGCGGCCGGCTCGTTCAACCGCTACCCCGACATGGGCGTCAGCGAGCTGACCGCCGTCCTGGCCGAGCGCTTCGGCGTCCCCACCGAGCACATCGCCCTCGGCACCGGCTCCGTCGGCGTCGCCCAGTCGCTGGTGCTCGCCACGGCCGGCCCCGGCGAGGAGGTGATCTTCGCCTGGCGCTCCTTCGAGGCCTACCCGATCATCACCCAGATCGCCGGTGCCACGCCCGTCCCGGTCCCGCTCAAGGCCAACGGCGACCACGACCTGGACGCGATGCTCGCCGCCGTCACCCCGAACACCCGGCTGATCTTCGTCTGCAACCCCAACAACCCCACCGGCAACGTGGTCCACCGCGCCGAGCTGGAGCGCTTCCTCGACGCCGTTCCCGGCGACGTCCTGGTCGTCGTCGACGAGGCCTACATCGAGTTCATCCGCGACCCCGAGGTGCCCAACGGCATCGACCTCTACCGGGACCGCCCGAACGTCTGCGTGCTGCGCACCTTCTCCAAGGCGTACGGCCTGGCCGGCCTGCGGGTCGGCTTCGCGATCGCCCACGAGCCGGTGGCGAACGCGCTGCGCAAGACCGCCGTGCCGTTCGGGGTCAGCCAGCTCGCCCAGGACGCCGCCGTCGCCTCGCTGCGCTCGGAGGAGGCGCTGCTGGTCCGGGTCGAAGCGCTGGTCGAGGAGCGCAACCGGGTCGTCGCCGGGCTGCGCGCGCAGGGCTGGGACATCCCCGACTCGCAGGCCAACTTCGTCTGGCTCGGGCTCGGCGAGCGCTCTGCGGACTTCGCCGCGGCCTGCGCCGCGGCCGGGGTGATCGTCCGGCCGTTCCCGGAGGGCGTACGGGTGTCGATCGGCGAGGCCGAGGGCAACACGATCTTCCTGACGGTGGCGGAGGCCTTCCGCAAGGAGATCGTCGGCTGATCGGCCGCCGGTGCCGGTGCCTCGCCGGTCCTCGTTTCCACAGGGGCGCACTCCTCGGGGGTGCGCCCCTGCCGCGTCCGTGGGTGTGAGCTGTCTGAGGATGCCCTGCCGGATGGCTGAGGATCGCTGGGAGGCCGCTGGGAGTTCGGCCAACGACCGCCCACGGCCCGGCCAAGCCGCCCGTCCGGAGCGGGCGATTGGGGCGGAATGCCCGGATCCGGCCGGTCAGTCTTCTCCCAGCCGCCGCCCAGGGTAGCGCAAGAGCGCCCCGCGAAGCTGTCCGCCATGAAGGTGCTCCCACGGCGGCGAGGTGCCGTCCTCGTCAACTCCGCGCTCGGCGTGGCACTCCTGGGCGGTGCCGCCCTGGTGTACGCCACCGTCAACGGCAGCGGCGGCACGGCGGCCGCCAAGCCGGTCGCCCGTACCGCGACCGTCGCCAAGGGGACGGTCCTGGCCACCGTGTCCGGAACCGGCACCCTGGTCTCGCCGACCGACGCCGCCCAGGACTTCACCACCGGCGGGCGGCTCACCGCCGTCAAGGTCGCGGTCGGGGACGTCGTCAAGAAGGGGCAGGTCCTGGCGACCGTCGACACCACGGCGGCCCAGCAGCAGGTGGACGCCGCCCAGGCGGCCCTCACCACGGCGAACGCCAACCTCACCAAGGCGCAGGCCGGTGTCACCACGACCACCACCGAGCCGCTGCCCGGGGCCACCACAGCCCCGCAGGGCGGCAGCGGCGGCGGTCGCGGGGCGGGCGGGAGCAGTACGCCCGCCCCGCAGACCACCACCATCACCACCACCAAGGTCGACGACGCGGCGGTCGCCCAGGCCCAGCAGCAGGTCGCCACCGCGCAGACCACGCTCTCCAACGCCCAGGCCGCGCTGGCCGGGACGACGCTCACCGCCTCGGTGGACGGTACGGTCGCCTCGGTCTCGGCGAAGGTCGGGGACACGGTGGGGGCGCCGTCCTCGGGTTCGGGTTCCTCCTCCACGACCAAGTCCACCGGGACGAGCGCCGGTTCGGGCTCGCCGAGCGGCTTCATCGTGCTGACCAACCCGACCGGGATGCAGGTCACCGCCAACTTCTCCGAGCTGGACTCGCTCAAGCTGAAGAAGGGCGAGGCGGCGACCGTCACCCTGAACGCCCAGTCCGACACCAAGCTCAACGCGACCGTCCTGTCGGTCAGTTCGCTGCCCAGCAGCGGTTCCTCCGGCGGCGCGGCCGGTTCGTCCGCCGTCCAGTACGCGGCCACCCTGCAGCTCAGCGGGGACACCAGCACGCTGCGCACCGGCCTCAGTGCGACCGTCCAGGTGATCACCGGCGAGGCGGACAACGCGCTCTCGCTGCCGACCTCGGCGCTCTCCGGCACCGGCTCCTCGCGGACCGCGACGGTGGTGCACGAGGGCGGCGCCACCGAGCGGGTCGACGTCGGCGTGGGCGTCGAGGGAGACAGCACCGTGCAGGTGGTCTCCGGGCTCAAGGAGGGCGACAAGGTCGAACTCCCCACCACCAGCGGCAACAACGGCTTCCCGAACGGGTCCTTCCCGGGCCTGGGCGGCGGCGGTGGCGGCCGGGGCGGCAACGGCGGCGCGGTCGGCATCCCGGGCGGCGGCGGTGGCGGCGGCCGGGGCGGTAAGGGCTGAGCATGCAGCACGTCATCGACAACCGCGTCCCCGCGCACCCCGTACCGGTGATCCGGATCCGCCGGCTCACCAAGTCGTACGGGCACGGCGACGCCACCGTGCACGCCCTGCGCGGCCCGTCCCGGCCCGGGACGGACGAGCCGGCCGGCGTCGACCTGGACATCGAGCAGGGCGACTACGTTGCCGTGATGGGCAGTTCGGGCTCCGGCAAGTCCACCCTGATGAACATCCTCGGCTGCCTCGACGTCCCCACCTCCGGCCGCTACCTGCTGGACGGCACCGACGTCGGCCACCTGGACGAGCAGCAGCTCGCCCTGGTCCGCAACCGCAAGATCGGCTTCGTCTTCCAGTCCTTCAACCTGGTCCCCCGCACCACCGCCCTCGCCCAGGTCGAGCTGCCGCTCGCCTACGCGGGCGTACGGGCCGCTGAGCGCCGGCGGCGGGCGATGGCCGCGCTGTCGCTGGTGGGCCTCGGCGAACGCGCCGGGCACAAGCCCAACCAGCTCTCCGGCGGCCAGCAGCAGCGCGTCGCGGTGGCCCGGGCGCTGGTCACGGCGCCCGCCATGCTGCTCGCCGACGAACCCACCGGCAACCTGGACAGCCGCTCCACCGAGGAGGTGCTGGGCCTGATCGACGGGCTCAACGCCACCGGCCGCACCGTCGTGATGATCACCCACGAGGACGAGGTCGCCCAGCACGCCAAGCGGGTGCTGCGGCTGGTCGACGGGCAGATCGTCAGCGACGTCCGGCAGGCGCCGGCGGACGGGCTGCCGCCGGCGCTCCTGGGGGTCCCGGCATGATCCTCTGGCAGACGCTCCGCTTCGCGGTCGGCGGGCTCGCCGCCAACAAGGTGCGCTCGGCGCTCACCATGCTGGGGGTGCTGATCGGTGTGGCCTCGGTGATCCTGCTGCTCGCGGTGGGCAACGGCTCGTCGCAGGCGGTGAAGGACTCCATCACCTCGCTGGGCACCAACTCGCTGACGGTCAGCGCCGGTTCGGCGTCCGGCGGCTCGCGGGCCACGTCGTCGGTGAAGAAGCTGACGGTCGCCGACGCGAAGGCGCTGGCGAGTGATGCCGACTCCTCGGCGATCAAGTCGGTCGCGCCGGTGGTCACGACCAGCGCGACCGCGCTGTACGGGAACGTCTCGTACAGCCCGGGCTCGATCGTGGGGACGTACCCGGCGTACTTCGAGACCGCCAACCAGAAGGTCGCCCACGGCGAGTACTTCACGGACGACGACGTGCTCGGTTCGCGCAAGGTCGCGGTGCTCGGCTCGACGACGGCCAAGCAGCTGTTCGACACCGAGGATCCGGTCGGGAAGAAGATCGCCCTCGGCGGGACGCCGTTCACCGTGGTGGGCGTGCTGCAGGCCAAGGGCGGCAGCGGGTTCACCGATCCGGACGACGTGGTGATCGCACCGCTGCCGACGGTGCAGAACGCCTTCACGGGCTTCGGCGCGGTCAACCAGATCCTGGTGCAGGCGTCCTCCGCCGACACCACGACGGCGGCGCAGTCGGAGATCACCCGGGTGCTGCTCGGCACCCATGCGATCGCCGACCCGACGAAGGCCGACTTCCGGATCACCAACCAGGCGTCCCTGCTGACCGCCCGGGAGAGCACGACGAAGACCTTCACCGTGCTGCTCGGCGCGGTCGCGGCGATCTCGCTGCTGGTCGGCGGGATCGGGATCACCAACATCATGCTGGTGACGGTCACGGAGAGGACGCGGGAGATCGGCATCCGCAAGGCGCTCGGTGCGCCCCGGGCCGTGATCCTGGGGCAGTTCCTGACCGAGTCCACGCTGCTGTCCGTGATCGGCGCGGGGCTGGGTGTCGCGGCCGGGATCGTCGGCTCGCACTTCAGCATCGTCGGCATCAAACCGGTGGTGATCCCCGAATCGGTGTTCGGCGCGTTCGGCATCGCCGTCGCGATCGGACTGTTCTTCGGCAGCTACCCCGCCAACCGGGCCGCCTCCCTGCGGCCGATCGACGCCCTCCGGCATGAGTAGGAGCACTTCTTCGATGGAGCACGACGAACAGGTTGCGCTGCTCTCGACCCCGCCGGACGCGCGCGACGTGACCGCGGAACTGGCCGCACCGCCGAGGCGGAAGTTGCCCTGGCTGTCGCTGGTGCTCGCGGGCGGAGTGATCGCCACCGGGGCGTTCGCGGGCGGCGTCTGGTACGAGCAGGGGAACGGCACTTCGAGCGGCAAGTCCTCCTCTCCCAGGGCGGCTGCGGCCGCTTCCGCGGGCGGCGGGTACGGCGGCGGGCAGAACGCCGGGCGTCGGGGCGGGCAGGGCCAGGGGCCGGGTCAGGGCGGTGCCCAGGCAAGCTTCACGCGCGGGACGGTGAAGGCCGTGGACGGGAACACGGTGTATCTGACCGACGCCAACGGCAACACGGTGAAGGTCACGACGGCTGACTCGACCAAGGTGCAGCTGAACAAGGACGGCAAGGTCTCGGACCTCCAGCCCGGGCAGAGCGTGACCGTCGTCGGGACGCCGGACTCCAGTGGTGGGTACAGCGCCAGTCAGCTCGTCGAGGGCTCCGCGGCCGGCGGCTTCGGTGGCGGCGGGTTCGGCGGTGGTGGGTTCGGTGGCGGCTCACCCCGGAAGCCGTCCGGCGGCTGACCCGGAACCCCTCCGGCGGCTGACCCTGAACCCCTCCGGCGGCCCCTTGCGCGGAGCAAGGGGCCGCCGGCCTGTCCGGGGTGGGTCTGGACCCACCCCAGGTGTGGGGCCAGACCGGTGTCACGCCCCTCGCGCCCTCCGTAGATTCGTTCTCACCACGACACGGAGGACAGAACCATGGCGATCACCGCGACTGCGAACCTCGACGACTCCCGTACCCACGAGGCCTTCGAGACCGCGAAGAAGTGCATCACGCTCTTCGGTGCCATCGGCCTGATCACCCTCGCGACCGTCGCGGTCATGGCCTCCACCGGCCACGGGACCACCCCGTTCATGTGGATCCGAGGTGTCCTCTTCCCCGCCCTTGCCCCGGTGCTCCTCCGTCTGACCACCCGTGCCGCCGGGGGCTCCCACAAGGCCTTCGACCGCATCCGGACCCTCTCCACCGTGATGCCGATCGCCGTGATCGCCGTCGACCTGATCCCGGGCATCTGCCCGGCCTGGTACGCGGTCCTCCAGGGCCTCTCCGCCCTCGCCCTCGTCCCCGTCGCCGTCCTCACCCGCACCAAGGCCGTCGTCGCCGCCTTCCGGCAGTGAGCCCGAGCCCCGTGCGGGAAGTCGGAAAGGCGGAGCGCGGGACGTCGGCCGGTCCGACTTCCCGCGCGGCCCCTCTTTCCCCGGCGGCTCCCTGCAGCTCGCAGGGAGCCGCCGGGGAAAGAGGGGCGACCACTTCCGCCCGGCGCTCAGACGAGGGCCGCGACCAGCAGGGTGAAGGCGGCGACGAGGACGGCGACGCGGGCGTAGTGGTAGCGGTCCCAGCGGTTCGACTGCTCCCTCCAGTCCGCCGGCCGGTTCTCCGGAGTCCAGGTCTTGCTCCGGTTGTTGATCGGGACGAGCAGCAGCACCGACATCACCACGCTCACGATCAGCAGTCCGCTGCCGGTGACCACCAGGCCGGTGCCGGGGTGGTGCCATCCGGCGACGGCCCAGACGGCGGCGAGGACGAGCGAGCCGATGTACCAGAACGGCATCACGGCGCCGAGCATCCGGCCGCCGTGGGCGCGGCCGAGCTGGTGGGCGTCCTCGGGGAGTGCGTTGAGGATCCGGTTGACGACGAAGGCGACGGAGAACTCCACCCCCACCATCACGCCGACGACCACCGTGGTGAAGACCTCTAGTGCGTTGAGCATGACGTTCCCTCCTGGCATCTAGCACTGCTAGCTCATGAAGCAACACTAGACCTGCTGCCGCTCTATTGTCTAGCGGTGCTAGGATCTCCTCATGTCGGTACAAGAACGCAAGCAGCGCGAACGGGCGGAGCGCGAACGCCTCATCGTGGCCACGGCCCGGGAACTCGCCGAGCAGCAGGGCTGGGACGCGGTCACCACCCGCCGCCTCGCCGAGCGCATCGAGTACAGCCAACCCGTCCTCTACAGCCACTTCCGCGGCAAGCGCGAGATCATCGGCGCCGTCGCCCTCGAGGGCGCCGCCGAGATGGCCGCGGCGGTGCGGGCCGCGACCGCCGCCGCGGACGGCCCCCGCGACCGCGTCGCCGCCCTCGCCCGCACCTACCTCGACTTCGCCGCACGCAACCCGGCGGTCTACGACGCCCTGTTCCAGCTCGACGGCGGCCTCCCCTTCGCGCGGGAGGACACCCCGGAGCCCCTGAAGGACGCCTTCGCCGCCCTGCTGGAGAGCCTCGGGGAGGTGGCGGGTGACGGTGTCCACCCAGGGGTGTTCACCGAGACGTTCTGGGCGGCCCTGCACGGACTGGCCACCCTCACCCGGGCCGGACGGCTCCCGCCGGAGTACGTCGAGCAGAGGGTGGCACTGCTGGTGGACCGGCTCGCCGTCGTCTGACGCAGGCCCAGTGCCGGGACGGTGCCGTCGCCGCCGCGCAGCACGGGCGGCAGTGGATCCGGGCGCTGGGGCGTGTCTGACAAGCCCTACGGGACGTCGACGCCCGCGGCGCGCAGCTTCTGCTCGATCAGTGCGGTCAGCCGGGTCCAGCCGGGCCGCTCGTCCTCGCCGTGGTGGGTGAGGAGTTCGTGGCGGGTGTCGCCGTCCTGGCGGGTCCGGAGGCCGCCCAGGGTGGGCAGCAGGGAGGGGTCGGCGATGAAGTGGGCGGCGACCTCCTCGGCGAGCTCCTCGATCCTGGGGTCGTCCGCGTCCCACTTCCCGGCGCTCCAGGTGAGCTTGACGACGGCGACGTGCCCCGGGTCCTCCAGGCCGTGCTCGATCTGGGCGAGGTAGTCGTCGAACCCCTCCGGCATCAGGGCCCGGACCAGGACCAGCCCCTCGTGGGCCGTCCTCACGTCGTCCGCGTCGAAGCCGAGTCCGGGCATCCGGTCGAGCAGGGCGCGGGCCCGGGCGGGCAGCAGGACCCGGTCCCCGGTGGCGAGTTGGCGCAGGGTCTCGCGCCTGGCGATCAGTTCGTCGATCCTGGCGGTGAGGTTCTCCTCGACGTCGACGAGGGCGGTGGCGAAGTCCTCGGGGGCGGCGTCGAGGATGGGGGCGATCTCGGCGAGCGGCACGCCCGCCCCGGCCAGGGTCCGCACCTGGACCAGCCGCAGCAGCTCCGGGCTGCCGTAGCGGCGGTAGCCGGAGCGGTCGCGCGCGGGCTCCTCGACCAGGCCGTTCTTGTGGTAGTGCCGGATGGTCTTCACCGTCACACCGGCGAAGGCCGCGGCCTGGCCGATCGTCACTCCTTCTGTCATGGCGTCAGTCGACCAGGCCGGGCCGGAGGGCGGCAACCTCCCGGACGGCGGTGGCGATGGCGCGGAAGTCCTTGCGGACGACGGTGGTGTGCTTGCTCGGGACGGTGGCGCTGACCCGGACGTCGGGGTTGCGGGCGAGGATCGGGTCGAGGGTGGCGCGCATCGCGGCGAGGCCTTCGGCGGTGCCGCCGAGGCTGGCGCCGGTGGCGACGAGGTAGCGCATCGGGAAGGTGACGAGGTCGAAGACGGGGGCGCTTGCGGCGACGATCTCGTTGAGTTCTATGTTGATCTCGGCGTGCTCGGCGGCGGACATCCGGGCGGCCATGCCGAGCGGGCGGACCAGCGGCATCAGCGGGGCGAACCGCTTGAACAGCGTGCGGATCTGCTCCTTGCCGGCCTCGCGCCCGCCTTCGACGGTGGCGAGGTAGTCCCAGGGGTAGCCGCCGTCGACCATGACGGCGCCGGCCAGGCGGTCGGGGTTGCGGGTGGACCAGTGCAGGGCGAGGGCGGCGCCGTAGGACCAGCCGACGACGATCGGGTTGCGGGCGCCGGTGGCGGCGAGGACGGCGTCGATGTCGCGCAGGCAGGCCTCGAAGGAGTAGTCGGCGGACTTCCGGGACTTTCCGCGGGCCCGTTCGTCGAAGGTGATGTGCCGGTAGCCGTCACCGAGTTCGGCGATGACGCGGCGCCAGTCCTTCTGGGTGCAGTAGGAGCCGTTGAGGTAGAGGACCGGGCGGCCGGAGCCCCCGGTGTCGGTGACCGCCAGGGCGGTGTCCTCCACCGGCAGCATGGCGGTCCTGGCGGGGCGAGTGGTGTTCCGTCGCACGTTCGGGTTCGTCGTCATGCCCTCAGCGTGTGGGTTGACCTTGGGTCAAGGTCAACCCCGTTCCGGGCGTGCTGCTTTCTTATGATGGAAAGCTACGGAGGGACCGACCACGGAGCACGAAGGGAGCCGCGATGCCGGGCGGCAGACTCACCCAGCAGGAACGCCAGCAGATCGCGCTGGGACTGGCCGACGGCCTCGCCTACGCGGAGATCGCCCGGCGCCTCGACCGGCCGACCTCGACGGTCACCCGCGAGGTGATGCGCAACGGCGGCCCCACCGCCTATCGCGCCGACCTCGCCCAGCGCGCCACCGGACAGCGCGCCCAGCGCCGTCGGCAGCCCGTGGCCCAGGGTCCGAGCGCCACCCCGCAGCCGCACGGCCGCGACGCCGAGGCGGTGCGCGCCTTCGAGGAGGTGCTCACCACCGTCATGATGCAGTCGGGCATGCCGAAGATGATGGCGCGGGTGCTGGCCTGCCTCTACGTCACCGACGAGGGCAGCCTCACCGCCGCCGAACTCGTCGAGCGACTCCAGGTCAGCCCCGCGACCGTCTCCAAGTCGATCGCGTTCCTGGACAGCCAGGGCATGGTGCGCCGGGAGCGCGACGAACGCCGCCGCGAGCGCTACTTCATGGACGACGACATGTGGTACCGGTCGATGATGGTCAGCGCCCGGACCACCGCCGAGCTCGTCGGCACCACCCGCCAGGGCGTCGGCATCCTCGGCGCCGGCACCCCGGCCGGCGCCCGGCTGGAGAACACCGCCCGCTTCCTCGACTTCATCTCCGAGGCCATCGCGCGTGCCGCCGAGCAGGGCCGCCAGGTGCTCCACGCGAAGCCCGAGAAGCCCTCGGACGCCGACGCCTGAGCCGTGTCAGTACCCGATGGCCTCGCGCAGCAGCAGCACGGTGCCCCGGGCGAAACGGGTCGGTGCGTTGAGCACCAGGAGCTGGTTGACGGCGCTGGGCTGGCCGTAGGCGGCCCGGGCGCGGGTGTCCTCCAGGGGCAGGACGTGCTCCTCCAGTCGCCGCAGGGCGGCGGGCAGGTCGGGCACCACCTTCTGGGCGCCGACGACCCAGATCGTCTCGCCGGCGCCACCGGCGTTGCCGGGCAGCTGGCTGCCGCTGGCCGAGGCGATCACCAGTGAGCCGGTCTCGGTGAGGGCGGCGACGCTGCCCACGGCGACGTCGGGGGCGGCGAGCAGGCGCCGGATGCCGTCGGACTCGGTGGTCCGGTCCATGGCCAGAACCCGGGACTTGACGGACCGGTAGCGGCTGCCGGAGTTGAGGTCCTCGTCGATGCCGGAGAGCCGGAGCGTCTCGCTGGCGGCGGTGAACACGGTGGAGTCCGCCGGGATCAGCTCCCGGACTCGGGTGCGCGCGGCGGCGGCGTCGTCGAGGAGTTCGGCGGTGAAGCCCCGCGCCGCCAGTGCGGCGGCCGTCCGCTCCAGGCGCTCCGCGTCCGCGGGGGCGGTGAAGGCGGTGCGGTCCCGCGCACCGCGCGGTGCCGAGCCGCCCAGTGGGCTGGTGTCGACGTACCGGACCTCGTAGACCCGCTCGGCGAACCGCCAGCCGTCCGCAGTCCGCCGGTAACGGTCGTGGTAGATCGCGTAGTTGAGGCCTTCCCGGCCGTCCAGCAGTCGGACGACCTCGTGCATGTGGGCGCGGCCGGTCGCGGTGTCGCCGTCGATCCGGATCGCTCCGGGGTGGGTGTTCTGGACGAAGAAGTCCCACTGCTCCTGGAGCTTCGCCCGTCCGGCGTGGATCTGCTCCGGCCCGACCAGCTCGATCGGGACGTTGGGCATCCGCAGGACGCCGTCCGGGGCGAAGAGGGCGGCGAGGCGGGCTCCGTCGCGCATCATCACCGCGTCGGTGAACTCGGCCTGCAGCGCCTGGATCTCGACGCGGTCGGCGATGGCCTGGAAGTCGTTCACGGGGGTTCCTCCCGGTGGTTCGGTTCCGTCTGCCCCCTACGACAAGGCAGCGCGCCGGAATGTGAGGCGCGGGGGCGGACGTGGTGGCGGAGGCGGGCGTGGGGCGGAGGCGGGGGCGGACGTCACATTCCGGCGCGCTGCCTTGTCGTAGGAGCAGGAGACGACAGGAGACGGAGCATGGACCAGGACCTGAGCGTGATCACGAGTGAGCGGCGCCAGCTGATCAACGTGGCGTACCGGCTGCTCGGCTCGCTCGCCGACGCCGAGGACGTCGTGCAGGAGACCTACGCCCGCTGGTACGCGATGCCTCCGCAGGAGCGGGAGGCCGTCGTCTCGCCCGGTGGCTGGCTGACCACGGTCGCCAGCCGGATCTGCCTCAACCAACTCGGTTCCGCCCGGGCCCGGCGGGAGCGCTACGTGGGCGAGTGGCTGCCCGAGCCGCTGCCCGGGCACCGGGAGGAGCCCGACGGCGCGGCCGCGGACCCGGCGGACCGGATCACCCTCGACGAGTCGGTCAACATGGCCTTCCTCGTCGTCCTCGAGGCGATGACCCCGGCCGAACGGGTGGCGTTCATCCTCCACGACGTCTTCCAGTACCCGTTCGCCGAGGTGGCCGCGGTGGTCGGCCGGTCGGCGGCGGCCTGTCGCCAGCTGGCCTCCTCGGCACGCCGCAGGATCCGGGCGGCGCAGGCCCCGGCGACGCCGACGGGCGTGCAGGCCGGGATCGTCCGGGAGTTCAAGCGGGCCTGGGAGGCGAAGGACGTCAGGTCGCTGATGGAGCTCCTGGACCCGGACGCCACCGTGATCGCCGACGGCGGCGGCCTGGTCGGTGCCCTGTTGGAGCCGCTCACGGGCAGCGAGTGGATCGCCCGGGCGTACGCCGACTCCGCCCGGCTCATCGGCGGCCGGGCGCTGCGGGAGTGCACGGTCAGCGGTTTGCCCGGTCTTGTGGTCCAGCAGGACGGTGTCACCGACACGGTGATCGCCTTCCGGATCGCCGGGGAACGGATCACCCACATCTGGGCGGTGCGCAACCCGGAGAAGCTCCGCCCGTGGAACGAGTGACGCAGGTCACGGGCAGGGCCGTCACGGGACGCCCGGCCACCTTGTCCAAGAGGGCGCCGGCGTCCTCGCCGGCGAGAACACCGGCGAGGACGGCCCACGAGAACGCCGACGAAGAACGAAACCCGAGGGAGCACACCATGGAAGCCCGTCTGAACGCCTCCGCCAGCCCGGTCATGGGCAAGGTCTACAAGCACCTCGTCGCCGCGCACCAGCCGATCGCGGACTCGACGCTGCCGTACGCGACCCAGGAGCTGGTGCGGCTGCGGGCCAGCCAGATCAACGGCTGCGGATACTGCGTCGACATGCACTTCAAGGACGCCGTGCACGCGGGCGAGGAGGCGACCCGGCTGAACCTGGTGGCGGCCTGGCGCGAGGCCACCGTCTTCACCGACGCCGAGCGGGCCGCCCTGGAGCTGGCCGAGCAGGGCAGCCGGCTGGCCGACGGCGGTGGGGTCACGGACGAGGCGTGGGCGAACGCGGCGAAGCACTACGACGAGGAGCAGCTCGCGGCGCTGGTCTGCGTCATCGCGCTGATCAACGCGTTCAACCGGGGCAACGTCATGATCCGCCAGCCCGCCGGCGACTACCGTCCGGGCCAGTTCGCCCAGCACTGACCGCCACGTAGCGTGTGGTTGCGGCCGGGGAGGGCGCTCCCCGGCCGTTCGGCGTTCCCGCACACCCGTACGCACACCACCGAGCCCACCCCTGGGGCCTTGTCGCCCAAAAACCGACCGATAAGGTGTTAATCCAACATTCATCCATGCCGCATAGCCTCCGGGGGCTAGCCTCATGCTGAACGTCATCGTCCGACCGGGAGGCGAAACCCCCGTGCAAGGCACTGTCACCACACCGGGCGGCTCCACCGTGGCCGGGGGCCAGGGCGAGGCCTTCCTCCTCGTCGTGGACGACGAGCCGAACATCCGCGAGCTGCTCGCCGCCTCGCTGCGGTTCTCCGGGTTCCGGGTGGCCTCCGCCGCGAGCGGGACCGAAGCCCTCGAACTGATCGCCGCCGAGCGGCCGGACCTGGTGGTCCTCGACGTGATGCTGCCCGACCTCGACGGTTTCACCGTCGTCGAGAAGCTGCGCGAGCGCACCAGCCGGGGCCAGATCGCCGGCCCCGCGCACGGACACCCCGGCGACCACCTGCCGGTGCTCTTCCTCACCGCCAAGGACGGCGTCGGCGACAAGGTCCAGGGGCTGGCCGCGGGCGCGGACGACTACGTCACCAAGCCGTTCAGCCTGGAGGAACTGATCGCCCGGATCCGCGCCATCCTGCGCCGGGCCGGCGGCCCCGCCGAGGACGGCCGACTGGTGGTCGCCGACCTCTGCCTCGACCCGCTCGCCCACGAGGTCACCCGGGCCGGCACCCCGGTCGCGCTCTCCCCGACCGAGTTCAAGCTGCTGCACTACCTGATGGCCAACGTCGGCCGGGTGGTGTCCAAGGCGCAGATCCTCGACCACGTCTGGGCCTACGACTTCGGCGGCGACCTCTCCATCGTCGAGTCCTACATCTCCTACCTGCGCCGCAAGCTCGACTCCGGCCCGGCGCACGGCCCCAAGCTGATCCACACCGTGCGCGGCATCGGCTACGCGCTGCGCCGCCCCCCGCAGGGCTGACCGGATCCGCTCGTGTTCAACCGTTTCACCTCCCGGCTGTCACTGCGCGCCCGGCTCCTGGTCCTCGCGCTCGCGCTGGTGACCACCGGGCTCGCGGTCAGCGACACCTTCGTGCTGGGCACCGTACGGGCCCAGCTGGTGGAGCAGCTGGACGAACAGCTCCAGCGCTACGGGCAGCCGCTGTCCCGCAAGGCCCCGGTCCAGCTGACCGCGCCGGGCGCCAAGCCGGTCGTCAGCGGGCGGCGGATCAGCCTGCCCAGCCAGTACCTGGTGCAGTGGCTGTCCTCGGACGGCAAGGTCCAGGCCGTCCTGCGCCAGCCCGTCTCGGACAGCGACCCGGCGCCGCAGTTGGCCGGACTGGACCCCACCCAGACCGCCCCGGACACCCCTTTCGACCTGCCCGACCAGCGCGGCCACCACAGCTGGCGGGTGCTGGTGCTGCCGCTCCAGCCACCCCGCTCACCGTCCCCCGGGCTCGGCGCGTACGTCTCGCCGGCCACCACCCCGACCTACGTCATGGTCGCCGTCTCCCGCGAGGACATCGACGCCACCACCGGCCGGCTGAGCACCTCCTTCCTGGCCATCGGCGGCGGCGTGCTGGTGCTGATCACCGCACTCGGCTTCTTCGCCGTCCGGGCCGGGCTGCGGCCGCTGCGGCGGATCGAGGCCGGTGCCGCGCGGATCGCCGCCGGCGAACTGTCCCACCGCATGCCGGAGCTCTCCCCGGCCACCGAGGTCGGCCGGCTGTCGATCGCCCTCAACGGCATGCTCACCCAGATCGAGGCGGCCTTCGCCGCCCGCGCCGAGTCCGAGGCCCGGATGCGGCGCTTCGTCGCCGACGCCTCGCACGAGCTGCGCACCCCGCTGGCCGGCATCCGCGGCTTCGCCGAGCTGTACCGGATGGGCGCACTGCCCACCGAGGCGGACGTCACCCGGACCATGAGCCGGATCGAGAGCGAGGCGGTCCGGATGGGCACCCTGGTCGAGGACCTGCTGGTGCTCGCCCGGCTCGACGAGGAACGCCCGCTCGACCTCGCCCCGATGGACCTGCGCACCCTCGCCGCCGACGCCCTGCACGACCTCACCGCCCTCGACCCGAGCCGCCCGGTCGCGCTCACCGGCCCGGCGGGCAACGGCGCGCCCGGCGCAGCGCCCGTGCTCGGCGACGAGGCCCGGCTGCGGCAGGTGGTCACCAACCTGGTCGGCAACGCCGTCAAGCACACCCCGTCCGGGACCCCGATCCGGATCGGGGTCGGCGGCGGCGCCGACGGGGTCTGCCTGCTGGAGGTCGCCGACTCCGGGCCCGGCCTCACCGAGGAGCAGGCCCAGCGGGTCTTCGACCGCTTCTACCGGGTCGACGCCTCCCGCAGCCGCGACAACGGCGGCGGCGGCGGACTCGGCCTGGCCATCGCCACCGCCCTCACCCGCGCCCACGGCGGCACCCTCACCCTGGACACCGCCCCGGGCGCCGGCGCCACCTTCCGGGTCGAACTGCCCACGAACGGCGACCGGCTTTCCTGAGCTTTTGTCGGTTCGTCAGTTCCTTGGCTAACCGGTCAATCCGGCGACCCATTTCGTTGCCGGAAGTCGGCACGGAGGGTGGAGAATCCGTGTGCCTCTGATCAGCGCTGCCGGGACGTCAAGGCCCGCCCGGACAAAGGATTCCCCCTTCTCCTCGACCCGGAAGGGGTCATAGTGAAACCCCGCCGCGCCTTGGTATCGGCCGCCGTTCGCGCCCGCTCGGGAGGAGGCCGCGAACCCCACCGCACCCCGGACCGCAGGGCGGGCCCCGGCCCGCCCTGCGGTTCTGCGTCTCCGGCCCCGGAAACACCTCGATCGGGTGAAGCCGCCCCCGTTCACCCGGTCGGTCCTCCGGTCGTGTGCGACCGTGCTGCCGTTGCTCGTGCGGGATCGCGCGGGCTGACCGGACCGGACGGGAAAGGGGTGTTCCCATGGGCGCGCTCGCTACTGAGGTGACCGTCGTGAACCTGGACCAGGTGCTTCGGGAGCTGTGGAAGTCCTCGGACCTGCCCGAGGGCTATCGCCCGGAGATCACCGGGGAGCCCCGTGTCTGACCGGACCGTCTCCTTCAGGCGCGACCTGTCCGAGTGGCGGATCGCCCTGGTCGCGTGGCGGCTCCTGGTGCTGCAGGCCGCGGACCCGGCGGTGGGGGCCGGGATGCAGGAGCACTCCACCTACCGGGCGCACCCCTGGCGGCGGATCGAGCACACCCTGGGGAGCGGCCGGCGGCTGTTCTACCAGGACGCGGACACCCTGCGGCGGGAGGTCGCGCGGCTGGACCGGTCGCACAAGCGGATCCGCGGGACGATGCCGGACGGCCGCCCCTACGACGCACGGGACCCTGCCACCAGGGTGTGGGTGCTGCTGACGCTGTTCGAGTGCGTGGCGGCCATGCGGCGGCTCGGTGGGGATCCTTACGGCGTCGGTCAACTGGAGTCGGCGTACCGGGATTTCAGGGAGTCGATCGCCGCCTTCGAGCTGCCGGATGAGGAACTCCCCAAGACGGCCGCCGACCTGCCCGCCTACTTCGCCCGGTACGCCCGCGAGAAGCTCGAGTTCACCGAGTCGGCCCGCTACCTGCTGGACGACATCCTGCGCGAGGCCCCCCGGCCGCGCCGGCTCTGGTTCCTCGGGGACGCCGGCTGGCGGGCCGTCCGGGGGGTCGTGGCCAGGGTGATCCGGGAGCTGACGGTGGCGGACCTGCCGCCGGTGGTGCGGGAGCGGTTCGGTCTGGCCCGGACCCGCCGCGGGGCGCTGCTGTCCGCCGTGCTGCACCGGGGTGCCGGGGCCGTCGTCCCGCTCCTTCCGGACCGGGTGCGCTACCGCTCCCCGGACGCGCGGCAGCGGCCGCCGGGCCGGCTGCGTCCGCAGCGGAAGGACGCCCGCGTCTCCCGGGTGGACCGGTTCTTCCGGGAGGTGCTGGACCAGACCGGGGACGGCTTCATCACCGTGCACGACCTGCGGGCGATGGCCCACAACGTGTGCTGGCAGCTGGAGTTGGACGAGGAGGCCGAGGCGCGGGTGTACCGGGCCTTCGACGGCTGGTGGGAGCAGCTGCGCACGGCGATGGACGCCAACGGGGACGGCAAGGTGAGCCGGGAGGAGTTCACGGCGGCCACCCTGGCGGGCCTCGACCGGGACGAGGCCTACCTGGAGCAGGGGCTGCTGCCCGCGCTGCGGGCGGTCTTCGTCGCGGCCGACACCGATGGCAGCGGCTTCCTGGAGTTCGACGAGTACCGCGCGGTGTTCGGTGGCCCGCGCGTCCATCCGGCCGAGCTGTCGCACGGCTTCCGCCGGCTGGACGCGGACGGGGACGGGCGGATCACCCTGGACGAGTTCGTCGGCGGTTTCACCGGGTTCTTCACGGCCCGGGCCGACTCCACCCCGGGGGCGCAGCTCCTCGGCCGCCCGTAATCACGGCGCTAGCACGCCCCGTTCGCCGGAGCGAGCGGGGCGTACTGCTGTCAAGCGCCGGTTCGGCCAAGAGCGGGCGGCCGTCCGCCGGGTCGTTCGTTGCCGCGCCCCACGCCGGTCCGCAGACTGTGCTCACCGTCACGCACCGCCACGCCCTGTCAACCCCACCCCACCTGCGGTTCCCCCGTAAGGATGGTGGATACTGTGCTTGTGAACGTGTTCACGTTCACAAGCGGACAAGTCTGCGTGGTTGAGCAGCGGTCTACGACCAGAGATGAAGTTTGTCCGAAACAGCCCTGGAAGCAGGGCCGGCGGAGAGAGGGCGACGTGGAACTGGCAATCGCTCACGAGACGATCGCGCGATGGCAATTCGGCATCACCACCGTTTACCACTTCCTCTTCGTGCCGCTCACCATCAGCCTGGCCGCGATCGTGGCCGGGCTGGAGACCGCCTGGGTGCGTACGAACAAGGAGAAGTACTTCCACGCGACCAAGTTCTGGGGAAAGCTCTTCCTCATCAACATCGCGATGGGCGTCGTCACCGGAATCGTGCAGGAATTCCAGTTCGGCATGAACTGGTCCGACTACTCCCGCTTCGTCGGTGACGTCTTCGGCGCCCCGCTCGCGATGGAGGCGCTGATCGCCTTCTTCTTCGAGTCCACCTTCATCGGCCTGTGGATCTTCGGCTGGGACAAGCTGCCGAAGAAGATCCACTGCGCCTGCATCTGGATGGTCTCGCTGGGCACCGTGCTCTCCTCCTACTTCATCCTGGCGGCCAACTCCTGGATGCAGCACCCGACCGGCTACGCGATCGACAAGGCCACCGGCAAGGCGCGGCTCACCGACATCACCGAGGTGCTGTTCCAGGACACCACCCTCACGGTGGTCTTCCACACCCTGACCGCCGCCTTCCTCACCGGCGCCGCCTTCATGGTCGGCATCGCCTCCTTCCACCTCTGGAAGGCCAGGCGGCTGCTCGTGAAGAGCGGAGGGGTCGAGACCGCCGACCCCAGGAAGACCGCCGTGATGCGCACCTCGCTGCGCCTCGGCCTGGTGCTCGCGGTCGTCTTCGGCGCCGGCACCGCGCTCAGCGGCGACACCCTCGGCAAGGTCATGTTCGAGCAGCAGCCGATGAAGATGGCCGCCGCCGAAGCGCTGTGGGACACCCAGTCGCCCGCGCCGTTCTCGATCTTCGCGGTCGGTGACGTCGGCAAGGGCCACAACTCGGTCGCGCTGGAGGTCCCCGGGGTGCTGTCCTTCCTCGCCCACAGCGACTTCAGCTCGTCCGTCCCCGGCGTCAACGACACCGCCGCCGCCGAGGCCGCCGCCCACGGCGGCAACCCCAAGGACTACATCCCGAACGTCTTCGTGACCTACTGGGGCTTCCGGTTCATGATCGGCTTCGGGATGACCTCCTTCGTGGCCGGCCTGATCGGCCTCTGGACGACCCGTCGGAAGTTCCTGCTGCGCCCCGAGTTCCGCACCGGCGACACCGAGGTGCCCCGGCTGATGCTCACCCCGAGGCGGGAGCTGAGCCCGCTGCTCACCAGGTGGAGCTGGCGGATCGGCATCCTGACCATGGGGTTCCCGCTGATCGCCAACAGCTTCGGCTGGATCTTCACCGAGATGGGCCGCCAGCCCTGGGCGGTGTTCGGACTGATGACCACCGCCAGCGCCGTGTCCCCCAACGTGGGCGTCGGCACCCAGATCGGCGCCCTGGCCACCTTCACCACGCTGTACGCGGTCCTCGCCGTCGTCGAGGTCCGGCTGCTGGTCAAGTACGCCAAGGCCGGTCCGGTGGTGACCGAGCAGCCCCCGGCCGAGGACCCGTCGCTGCGCGGCCCGTCCGGGGGCGAGGACGCCGACAAGCCGCTCGCCTTCGCCTACTGATCCGCGGAACTGACCCACAGATAGGAGACCCAGGGTCATGCAACTCCACGACGTCTGGTTCGTGCTGATCGCGGTCCTGTGGATCGGCTACTTCTTCCTGGAGGGCTTCGACTTCGGGATCGGCATCCTCACCAAGCCGCTCGCCCGGGACACCGCCGAGCGCCGGGTGCTGATCAACACGATCGGCCCGGTCTGGGACGGCAACGAGGTCTGGCTGCTGACGGCCGGCGGCGCCACCTTCGCCGCCTTCCCGGACTGGTACGCGACGCTGTTCAGCGGCTTCTACATCCCACTGCTGGCCATCCTGGTCTGCCTGATCGTCCGCGGCGTGGCCTTCGAGTACCGGGCCAAGCGCGATGGCGCCCGGTGGCAGCGCAACTGGGAGGAGGCCATCTTCTGGACCTCCCTCCTGCCGGCCTTCCTGTGGGGCGTGGCCTTCGCCGACATCGTCCGCGGCGTGGACATCGACGCGCAGAAGAACTACGTCGGCGGCCTCGCCGACCTGCTCAACCCGTACGCGCTGCTCGGCGGACTGGTGACGCTCACCCTGTTCACCTTCCACGGCGCGGTGTTCGCCGCCCTCAAGACCGTGGGCGAGATCCGCGAGCGGGCCCGCAAGGCCGCCCTCCAGGCGGGCCTGGCAGCCGCCGTCCTCGCCCTCGTCTTCCTGGTCTGGACCCAGACGGACAGCGGCAACGGCCGCAGCCTCGCCGCCCTGGTGGTCGCCGTGCCGGCCCTGGCCGGCGCCCTGGTGGCCAACCGGCTCGGCCGCGAGGGCTGGGCGTTCGTCCTCTCGGGGGCGACCATCGTGGCCGCGTTCGCGATGCTCTTCCTGGCGCTCTTCCCGAACGTCATGCCGTCCACGCTGAACCCGGCGTGGAGCCTGACCGTCGGCAACGCGGCCTCCTCGCCGTACACCCTCAAGCTGATGACCATCGTGGCCGCCGTGTTCACCCCGCTGGTGCTGCTCTACCAGGGCTGGACGTACTGGGTGTTCCGCAAGCGGATCGGGGTGCAGCACATCCCCGCCGGTCACGGGCCGGCCGCCCCGACCGACCGGGCCTGACGCCGTGAAGCCGGTCGACCCCCGACTCCTCGGGTACGCCCGCACCACCCGTGCCTTCCTCGCCGGATCCGTGCTCCTCGGCGCGGCGGGCGCGGCCCTGGTGGTCGCCCAGGCGAGCCTGATCGCCGAGATCGTGGTCCGCGCCTTCCAGCGCGGCGCCACCCTCGGCGAACTGACCACCCCGCTGGCGCTGCTGGCGCTCACCGCCGCCGGACGCGGGCTGGTCGGCTGGCTCACCGAACTCACCGCGCACCGGTCCGTCGCCCGGGTGAAGTCCACCCTGCGGCGCCGACTGCTCGACCACGCCACCGCGCTCGGCCCGTCCTACCTGGCGGGCCGGCGCACCGGCGAACTCACCACCCTGGCCACCCGGGGCATCGACGCCCTCGACGACTACTTCGCCCGCTACCTGCCGCAGCTCGCCCTGGCCGTGGTCGTCCCGGTGATCGTGCTGCTGCGGATCGCCGGCGCCGACGTCACCTCGGCCGCGGTCATCGCCGGGACGCTGCCGCTGATCCCGCTGTTCATGGTGCTGATCGGGATGGCCACCCAGTCCCGGATGGACCGGCAGTGGAACACCCTGGCCCGGCTCTCCCACCACTTCCTCGACGTGGTCGCCGGCCTGCCCACCCTCAAGGTCTTCAACCGGGCCCGCAGCCAGGCCGCCACCATCGCCCGGATCACCGCCGACTACCGCAGGGCCACCCTGCGCACCCTGCGGATCGCCTTCGTCTCCTCCTTCGCGCTGGAACTGCTCTCCACCCTGTCCGTCGCGCTGGTCGCGGTCACCATCGGCTTCCGGCTGGTGGACGGCTCCCTCGACCTGGAGACCGGACTGCTGATCCTGATCCTCGCCCCCGAGGTGTACTTCCCGATCCGCCAGGTCGGCGCGCTCTACCACTCCAGCGTGGAGGGGCTCACCGCCGCCGACGAGGTCTTCCGGGTGCTGGAGACCCCGCTGCCCGCCGCCGGGACCGTCCCGGCCCCCGACCTCACCGGCGCCGTGATCACCGCCGAGGGCCTGATCGTACGGCACTCCGGGCGCGCCCTGCCCGCCCTGGACGGCGCCGCGCTGACCCTGGCCCCGGGCTCCAGCACCGCCCTCACCGGCCCCAGCGGAGCCGGCAAGTCCACCCTGCTGGCCGTCCTCCTCGGCCTCACCGCCCCCGAGGCCGGCACCGTCCGGATCACCGCCGCCGACGGGCGCACCCACGACCTCGCCGAACTGGAGCCCGGCAGCTGGCGGCGCCAGATCGCCTGGGTGCCGCAGCACCCGCACCTGTTCGCCGGAACCGTCGCCGACAACCTGCGGCTCTACCGGCAGGAGGCCCCGGACGAGCAGCTGTGGACGGCGCTGCGTGCCGCGCACGCGCTCGACTTCGTCACCGACCTGGACGCCGAACTGGGGGAGGACGGTGCCGGACTCTCCGCCGGACAGCGCCAGCGCCTCGCGCTCGCCCGGGTCCTGCTCGCCGACGACCGGCCGCTGGTGCTGCTGGACGAACCCACCGCCAACCTGGACGGCGCATCCGAGGCCGCCGTCGTGGACGCCGTCCGCACCCTCGCCGAGGACCCGGCGCGCACGGTGCTGGTGGTCGCCCACCGGCCGGCCCTGCTGGCCGTCGCGGACCGGCGGGTCCGGCTGGCCGGGACCGAGCGCCCGGAGGCGAGCGGGCGGGGCACCGAAGCGGTTGTTCCGCCGGCCCACGGCGGGAAGCCGACCCCGGCACCCGCCGTGCCCGAGGAGCCCGGGGCCGAGCCCGCCGCCCCCCGGCTGGCCCTGTCCGTCCTGCTCGGCGCGCTCGCCCTCGGCAGCGCCGTCGCCCTGATGGCCACCTCCGGCTACCTCATCTCCCGGGCCTCCCAGATGCCCCCGGTGCTCTACCTGATGATGGCCGTCACCTCCGTACGGGCCTTCGGCATCGGCCGCAGCGTCTTCCGCTACGCCGAACGGCTGGTCTCCCACGACGCCGTGCTGCGCACCCTCGGCACCCTGCGGGCCGCCGTGTACCGCCGGCTGACCGTGCTCGCCCCGGCCGGGCTGCCCGCCTTCCGGCGCGGCGACCTGCTCTCCCGGCTGGTCGCCGACGTCGACGCGGTCCAGGACCACCACCTGCGGTGGCGGCTGCCCGCCGCCGTCGCAGCGGTCGTCGCGCTGGCCTCGACGGTCGCGATGGGCGCCTTCCTGCCCGCCGCCGGACTGGTGCTCGGTCTCGGGCTGCTGCTCGCCGGGGTGCTGGTGCCCGCGTTCGCCGCTCGCTGGTCCGCCGGTGCCGAGCGCCGTCAGGCCCCCGCCCGCGGGCACCTGGCCACCTCCGTGGTGGACGCCTTCACCGGCACCGCCGAGCTCACCGTGGCCGGCGCGCTGCCCCGCCGACTGGCCGCCGTCCGCACCGCCGACGCCGCGCTGACCGGGCTCGCCGCCCGCTCGGCCGCCACCACCGCGCTCGGCACCGGGCTGATCGCGCTGCTCACCGGACTGACGGTGGTGGGCGCGGCGGCCGTCGGCATCCAGGGGGTGCGCGGCGGCGCGCTCGCGCCGGTCTGCCTGGCCGTCGTGGTGCTGACCCCGCTGGCCGCCTTCGAGGCCGTCACCGGGATGCCGCTCGCCGTCCAGGCCCGCCAGCGCAGCCGCGCCGCCCGGGCCCGGCTGGACGAGGTTCTGGCCGCCCCGGCGCCGGTCGCGGAGCCTGCCGAACCGCTGACCCTTCCGGAGCAGCCGCTGCCCGTCGCGGTGCGCGGGCTGACCGTACGGCACCCCGGGCGGAGCGTGGACGCGCTGGCCGGGGTCGACCTCGACCTCGCGCCCGGCCGCCGGATCGCCGTGGTCGGCCCCTCCGGCTCCGGCAAGACCACGCTCGCCCAGGCGCTGCTGCGCTTCCTGGAGCCGGCCGCCGGAGCGGTCACCTTCGCCGCCGGTCGTCCACAGGCTGTGGACAGCCGTGCGCTCACGGGCGAGGACGTCCGCCGGGTGATCGGCCTCTGCGCGCAGGACGCCCACGTCTTCGACAGCTCGCTGCGCGAGAACCTGCGGCTCGCCCGACCGGGTGCCGACGAGGAGGACCTGCGCGCCGCGCTCGCCGCCGCCCGGCTGCTGGACTGGACCGCCACCCTGCCCGAGGGTCTGGACACCATGGTCGGCGAGCACGGCGCCCGGCTCTCCGGCGGCCAGCGCCAGCGCCTCGCGCTCGCCCGGGCGCTGCTCGCCGACTTCCCCGTCCTGGTCCTGGACGAGCCCGCCGAGCACCTCGACCTGCCCACCGCCGACGCGCTCACCGCCGACCTGCTGGCCGCCACCGCGGGCCGCACCACGGTGCTGATCACCCACCGGCTCGCCGGCCTGGACGACGGCACCGTGGACGAGGTGCTGGTGCTGGACGGCGGGCGGGTCGCCGAGCGCGGCCGCTGGTCGGAACTGATGGCCGACCCGGACGGCCGGCTGCACGCGATGTGGCGGCGGGAGCGGGAGGCGGACGGCCTGCTGGAGCCGGTGGGCGCGTGATCGTTGCTCCGACCTTCGGCTGAAAACCGTACAAACTAGGCTTTCTGCATGGACCCCACGCCAGACCCTCCCGAGGCCGTGCCCGAGCCGACACCCCACCGGGTGCCCGAGATCGCCTCGCTCGGGCTGGACACCCTGGTCACCGAGGTCGCGGAACGCCTCCAGTCCGCCGCCGCGGTCACCGACCGGATGCAGCGGCTGCTGGAGGCGGTGGTCTCCATCGGGGCCGGGCTCGACCTGCACGCCACCCTGCACCGGATCGCCACCGGCGCCGCCGAACTCGTCGACGCCCGGTACGCGGCCCTCGGCGTGATCGCCCCCGGCGGGGACGGCCTGGCCGACTTCATCCACGTCGGCATCGACGACGCGGCCGCCGCCGGGATCGGCGAACTGCCCGCCGGCCGCGGCATCCTCGGCGCGCTCATCGACCGCCCCGAACCGCTGCGGCTGACCGAGCTCGGCGCCGACCCCCGCTCCTCCGGCTTCCCCTCGCACCACCCGCAGATGCGGACCTTCCTGGGCGTGCCGATCCGGATCCGCGAGGAGGTCTTCGGCAACCTCTACCTCACCGAGAAGAAGGGCGGCGGTGCCTTCACCCCCGAGGACGAACAGGTGGTGCACGCGCTCGCCGCGGCCGCCGGCGTGGCCATCGAGAACTCCCGGCTGTACGAGGAGGGGCGCCGCCGCGAACGCTGGATCGCCGGTGCCGCCGCCGTCACCACCGCCCTGCTCTCCGCCGAGCAGGCCGAGGGCGCGCTGACCGTCGCGGCCGAGCAGGTACGGGAGTTGGCGGACGCCGCGCTCGGGATGATCCTGCTGCCCACCGCCCCGGTCGGCGACGGGGACTGCCAGATGCGGGTCGCCCACGCCTCCGGCGAGGCCGCCGAGTTCGTCCGCGGCGAGCTGCTGCCCAAGGACAGCTTCGCCGCCCGGCTGCTGGAGGGGGACAGCGTCTACCTGGACGACATGTCCGGCGACCCCACCGTGGTGATGCGGCTCGCCCGCAGCTTCGGCCCGTCGATGGCCGTGCCGATGGTCGCCCGCGGGCGGGTGCTCGGCGGGCTCTGCGTCTGGCGCCCGCGCGGCGCGCTGCCGTTCACCGACTCCGAGAAGCAGCTCGCCGAGACCTTCGCCTCGCAGGCCGCCCTCGCCCTGCGGCTCGCCGAGGGCCAGCGCGACCAGCAGCGCCTGGCCGTCTTCCAGGACCGCGACCGGATCGCCCGCGACCTCCACGACCTGGTGATCCAACGGCTGTTCGCCACCGGGATGATGCTGGAGAGCGCGGCCCGCCGGGCCGTCGTCCCCGAGGTGAGGGTCGGCATCGGCAACGCGGTGGACGAGCTGGACGCCACCATCCAGGAGGTCCGCACCACCATCTACGCCCTCCAGCACGACAACCACGGCGACGCCCCCGACACCCTGCGCACCCGCGTGCTGCGCGAGGCCAGCCAGGCCGCGGCGGCGCTCGGCTTCAAGCCCTCGGTGAGCTTCGTCGGACCGGTGGAGAGCCTGGTCGGCGAGAACACCGGGCGCCAACTCCTCGCCGCGCTGCGGGAGATGCTCTCCAACACGGCCCGGCACGCCCGGGCCTCCCGGGTCGGCGTGGAGATCGACGCCACCGTCCACCTGGGCGACGCCGGCCGGCCCGTCGGCGGCGACCCGGAGTCGCTGGACCGGGGCGGGCGGCCCGGCGTGCTGCTCAGCGTCACCGACGACGGGGTCGGCATCCCGCAGGGCGGGCGGCGCAGCGGACTGCTCAACCTGACCCGGCGGGCGGAGGCGCTCGGCGGGGCCGCCTGGCACGAGAGCGGTCCGTACCGGAAGGGGACCGTGGTCCGCTGGACCGCGCGGCTATAAGGGCTCTGGTGCCGACGACCGACACCACGCACCAGCCGCACGACCCGGCGGGTGGGGGTGTCGGCGGCCGGGTCGTGGCACACCCCGGGCGGCGCCCTCTCCGGCGGTCAGCAGCAACGCCTTCGCATCGCACGGTCGTTGGCCGTCTCGCCGGACATCCTGCTGATGGACGAGCCGTGCTCCGCGCTCGACCCGACCTCCACCCGCCGGGTCGAGGAGCTTCCTGGCCGCCCACGACACCCCGGGCCGGATCGTCGAGGCCGGCCAGACCGAGCGGGTCTTCGGCAGCGCGCGCGACCAGCGGACCTCCGACTGCGTCAACGGCCGCTTCGGCTAGAGCAGTTCGAGCAGCTGCTCCAGCACCGCCGCGACGCCGTCCTCCTCGTTGCTCACCGTGCGCCGGGCCACCGCCGCCAGCACCTGCGGGTGCGCGTTGGCGACGGCGTACGCGGTGCCCGCCCAGGCCAGCATCTCCAGGTCGTTCGGCATGTCACCGAAGGCCACCACCTCGCTGCGGTCGATCCCGTGCTCGGCGCACCAACGGGCCAGCGTGCTGGCCTTGGTGACGCCGGGCGCGCTGATCTCCAGCAGCGGGATCGGCGAGGAGCGGGTGATCTCGGCCAGGTGCCCGGCCGCGGTCCGGGCCTCGCTGAGGAAGGTGTCCGGGTCCAGGTCGGAGTGCTTGGCCAGCAGCTTGAACAGACCCCGCACCGGGCCGCCGTCCGCCAGCAGCCGTTCGGCCGGGCCGATCGCGCGGACCTCGGTGTCGCCCCACATCAGCACCTCGTACTCGGGTTCGCGGGCCCAGCCGTCCGCGTACTCGAAGGCGAAGGCGGTGCCGGGCAGCCGGGCCCGCAGCGCCTCCACCACGGCCAGCGAGGTCCCGGCCGGCATCGGGAAGTACTCGATCAGCTCGCCGCCGCGCCGCACGTCCACTATGGCGCCGCCGTTGGAGCAGATCGCCACCCCGTGACCGCCGATGTGCGGGCTCAGCTGCTGCATCCAGCGCGGCGGACGGCCGGTCACGAAGACCACCTGCACCCCGGCCGCTTCGGCCGCCGCCAGGGCCGCGGCGGTGCGATCGCTGACGGTACCGCCGGAGCACAACAGGGTGCCGTCCAGGTCGGTGGCGATGAGGCGGGGAGCGGTACGGGCTTCGGTCACCGGTCCATCTTCGCCCATCACCGCCGCCCGGTCACCGCCGCGGTCGGGGCGGCGGCCAGGGCGGGGCCAGGGCCGTGTCAGGGTCGACGCGATGACCGTACGGACGGGTTCCGGCCCTTCGCGCGCCGTTTCCGGCCGATCCGCCGCCGCCCGGGGTGTCGTCACCGGCCCGGCGGGCAGGACTCCTCCCGGTCACCCCGTCGGCAGGAAGAGCCATGCCCACTCGCCAGCTCCGTGACGAGCCGCCCCCGACCCTCCCCTCCCCGGACGCCCGGGGTGCGGACACCCAGGCCGCGCGGACCGCTCCTTCCCGGGAGCCGGTCCTGCTCGGCGAGGTCCTCTTCCACACCCTCGCCGAACTCGCCCGGCGCACCCCGGACCCGGTTCCCGGCCTCCCGGCCCAGCGCACCCGCCCGCACCCGTGACGCGCGGCCCGGCGGTCGGCCCGGCCGGGCTCAGCCCAGCTGGGCTGATCTCAGGAGCACTGGCCGGCGACCCCTGGGAGGCGATCGTGCCCGCCGTCACGCTCGGCGGACTGGTGGGTGCCTTCGTGGATCTTCGCTACGGTTCCCCTCGCTAACGCGTTCCAAGGGTGCGGCTCGGACGGCCTGGCCATCCGAGCCGCACCTTCGTTTTTTGGACCTTGCCAGGACGAGGACCAGGCCCACGCAACGCGTCCAGGCAGGGCATCCGGAGGGTGGACGGGGACGGGCACCGTGGTTTCCTGGCGTCGGCAGCCGGTCAGGGCAGCAGAAGGCAGGAAGACGCACAGCCAGCAGAGAGCGACCAGAGCCAGGGTGACGTCGTGCTTGTTCGCAGGGATGACGCACATGCTCGGCGGTGTACAGATGCCCACGCGCTCGAGGCGATTGACGACGGGCGCCTGAACGTGGATACCGCGCCGCGCTACCCAAGGGTGAAGAGGTCAAGATGTACGGCTTCAGGGAACTGCGTGAGACGGAGTCGGACGCCGATCTCGTTGCTCGGCGCTCAGCTCAGCCCCCGTGACTGATGGGGACGCGGTGTCTTCCGCCCCGTTAGGGTCGATGACATGCGTCTCAGCACAGTGATCCTCCCCATCTACCGGTGGAGCGAGGGGCAGAAGATCTGGCGGCGGGCCGAGGACCTCGGCTTCCACGCCGCGTACACGTACGACCACCTGTCCTGGCGGTCCTTCCGCGACGAGCCGTGGTTCGGCTCGATCCCGACGCTGACCGCGGCTGCCGCCGCGACCGAGCGCCTGCGGCTTGGGACGCTCGTAACGTCGCCGAACTTTCGCCACCCGGTGACGCTGGCGAAGGAGCTGATCACGCTGGACGACGTGTCCGGCGGGCGGGTCACGCTGGGGATCGGGGCCGGCGGGACGGGGTTCGACGCCACGGCGATGGGGCAGGAGGCGTGGTCGCCGAAGGAGCGGGCCGACCGGTTCGGCGAGTTCCTGCCGCTGCTGGACGAGCTGCTGCGCGAGGACGCCACCACCCGCGAGGGCACCTACTACTCGGCGGTCGAGGCCCGGAACATCCCCGGCTGCGTGCAGACCCCGCGGGTGCCGTTCTACGTGGCCGCCGCCGGCCCGCGCGGGATGCGGCTGGCGGCCGAGTACGGGCAGGGCTGGGTGACGTACGGGGACCCGAAGGGCCCGGCGGACGTGCCGGTCGAGCAGGCCCCCGCGGTGATCGCCGCGCAGATCGAGAAGCTGACGGCGGCCTGCGAGGCGAAGGGCCGGGACGTCGCGACGCTGGAGAAGGTGCTGCTCCAGGGCTCGACGGCGGAGAAGCCGCTGCAGTCGGTGGACGCCTTCGTCGACTGGGCGGGCATGTACCGGGAGCTGGGGATCACCGAGCTGGTCATCCACTGGCCGGTGCCGGACTCGGTCTACGAGAACGACCTCGCCGTCTTCGAGCGGATCGCCACCGAGGGCCTGGCCCAGCTCGGCTGAGCCGGGCCCGCTCCACGTGGTTCGCGCCGCCGACCGACATGGAGCAACCTGTCCGCCAGTGGCCGATCGGACACTGGCGGACAGGCATCGAGACTCAGCTGTCGCGTCCCCAGGTCTGCAGTTGCTTCCTGCACGTCCTCGATGTCCGGCCCTGCGCATCGGTGCAGCAAGACTGGCGTGTCCTCAGCCGACCCGTAGTCGTGCCCCGACCCGGCCCAGTCGACGGAGTCAAGTCCGTCCCACATGCGCGGGACATTGCCGTCGCCCCCGCCTATGTGCTCCTCAGTGCCTTCAGCGGGTCCGTCCGGGCGGCGCGCAGGGCCGGGTACGGGCCACCAGACGCCGCCGGCCCGTACGCCGTCGATCGCGGCCATCCGGTGGTCGGCGTCGGCGGGGAAGTCGCTCGGCGGGTTGGCGCCAGGGGCGACGCCGTCGGTGCGCGGCTGGTCGGTGACGGTGACAGTGGTGGCCTTGGTGAGGCTGAACCACTCGCCGATCTGGCCTGTGGCGGTCGCGGTGAGGCCGAGGGCGGCGACGAAGGCACCGATGCCGAGCACCGCGAACGCGCAACGGGCCAACTTCTGATATCCCTCACCTCGATCGACCCGTCACATCAGAGCCGCCTGCGGATCGTGGATCCCTCCACGGTTCCTCCGAAGCACTGGCCCACATCGACCTGGCCGGGCGGAGCGGTTCGGCGGGTCGTGGACGAGGGCGAGCCGGGTGGCCGTTCGGGGTGGCAGGGGCGGGAGGCGCTAATCTGTGCGCCGCACCTTTATCTGATCATGTGTTAAACGGGGGGTTCTTTCGTCATGTCTGTTTCCAGGAGGCTGCTCGCCACCGCTCTGGTCGCCACCGCCGCGTTCGGCCTCGCGGCCTGCGGGCCGGACGACTCGTCCGACCAGGGCGCCGGCACCGCCACCGCGACCGCCGCTCCGGCCACCGGGGCCCCGACCGCCGCCCCGGCCACCGGCAGCGCCAGGCCCGCGCCGAGCGGAAAGCCCGCCCAGAGCGGAAAGCCCACCGACGGCGCCCCGGAGGGCTTCTGCACCAGCGCCCCGTTGCCCGCCGGGCAGAAGTGGATCGACGTGCAGAAGGGCACCAGCGCGACGGCCCTGGTCTACAAGGAGACCAAGGACGCCTGCGGCGTCGACGACGTCGCCCACGAGGCGGTGGGCCCCGACAAGACCGCCCAGTTCGCCACCACCGTCAAGGGTCACCTCAGGTCGGTCGTCGCCGCGCCGAAGGACGTCAACGCGGCCGACCTGGCGAAGCACATCAACGAGTGCATCGCCACGCCGGGGAACCAGAAGGGCTTCTACCCCTGCTCGAGCGGCGTCTACACGGTCGCGATCGACGCCTCCGGCAAGGTCACCGAGATGTGGGAGCGCCCGAGCTCCTGATCCCGCGTCGGACGTGGCGTCGGGCCGGTCGGCCCCTGGCCGGCCCCTAAGGGGGAGCGGGCCCGACGTCATACCGGGGCAGTAGGAGCCCTCGTCATTCCAGCTCATGCCCCTTGCGGCGCAGGCCCGTTACGTTGAGGGCGTGTCCACTGCTGTCATCAAGACCGAGGGCCTCACCAAGAGGTTCCCCCGGGTCACCGCCCTCGACCAGCTGACCGTCGAGGTGCAGCCCGGGGTCGTCGGGCTGGTCGGGGCCAACGGGGCGGGCAAGTCCACCCTGATCAAGATCCTGCTCGGGCTCGCCCCGGCGACCTCCGGACGCGGCGAGGTGCTCGGCCTGGACGTCGCCACCCGGGGCCCGGAGATCCGCGAACGGGTCGGCTACATGCCCGAGCACGACTGCCTGCCGCCGGACGTCTCGGCGACCGAGTTCGTGGTGCACATGGCCCGGATGGCGGGACTGCCCGCCACCGCCGCCCGCGAGCGCACCGCGGACACCCTGCGGCACGTCGGCCTGTACGAGGAGCGGTACCGCCCGATGGGCGGCTACTCGACCGGCATGAAGCAGCGGGTCAAGCTCGCCCAGGCACTGGTGCACGACCCGGAGCTGGTGCTGCTCGACGAGCCGACCAACGGCCTGGACCCGGCCGGCCGGGACGAGATGCTGGGGCTGATCCGCCGGGTCCACTCCGACTTCGGGATCTCGGTGCTGGTCACCACCCACCTGCTCGGCGAGCTGGAGCGGACCTGCGACCACCTGGTCGTCATCGACGGCGGCAAGCTGCTGCGCTCCTCCTCCACCGCCTCCTTCACCGAGGCGACGGCCGTCCTCGCGGTCGAGGTCACCGACCACCCGGAGGACCTGGTCCCCGAACCGGGCGCCGAGGTGCGGGACCGGCTCGCCGCCGCCGGGCTGGACGTCCAGCCGGAGGGCTCGCACCTGCTGCTGGTCCGGCTGGCCGACGAGGACACCTACGACACCATCCGCGACACGGTCGCCGGACTCGGCCTCGGCCTGGTCCGGCTGGAGCAGCGCCGGCACCGGGTCGCCGAACTCTTCACCGACCACGACAGCGACAGCGCCAGGGGAGGTACGGACGATGCCGCAGCCTCCTGACACCAGGCCCGCCGACACCGGTGTCATCCACGACATCGGCTACCGCGGCTACACCGGCCCCCGCCTGGGCCGCGCCCACGCCACCCGCTCGCTCTTCACCCAGAGCCTGCGCGCCGCGTACGGCCTCGGCCGCTCCGGCAAGTCCAAGGTGCTGCCGATGCTGCTGCTGGGCGTGGTCACCGTGCCGGCGATGATCTTCGTCGCGGCCGCGGTCGCCCTGCGCCGGGACGAGCTCCCGGTCGGGTACGCCGGCTACCTCTCCAGCCTCAGCCTGGTGGTCTCGATCTTCCTCGCCTCCCAGGCGCCGGTACTGCTCTCGCGGGACCTCCGCCACCACACCGTCCCGCTCTACTTCTCCCGCCCGATCACCCGCGCCGACTACGTCCGGGCCAAGTTCGCCGCCATGGCCTGCGCCCAACTCCTGCTGATGACGGCTCCTCTGGTGGTGCTGTACGCCGGCGCGCTGCTCACCGGGATGGACTTCGGGCACAACACCGGCCAGTTCCTGTCCGGCCTGGCGGCGGCCGTGCTGTACGCCCTGGTGCCGACCTCGGTCGCGCTGGTGATCGCCGCGAGCACCCCGCGCCGGGGGTTCGGGGTGGCCGCCATCATGGGCTACCTGGCGGTGAGTTCGACGGTGGCGGCCGTGGTGGTCGGCATCAGCAGCCCCTCCCCGGGCGGCTCGGACGCCGCCCAGTGGACGGCGCTGATCTCGCCGAACGGCCTGGTGGAGTCCCTGGTCAACGAGGTGTTCGACCTCGGCTCCGGGCTCGACCGCCGGCACGCGCCCGGCGGGCTCGGCACGGTGGTGTTCGCCCTGGTCGCCGTGGCGATGGTGGCGGGCTCGTACCGCCTCCTGCTGCGCCGCTACGAGAACGTCTAGCGAGAGGTCTGAGAGGGCGGCATGGCCACCATCACCATCGACAAGGTCTCCCGTTGGTTCGGGAACGTGGTCGCGGTCAACGACATCACGATGTCGATCGGCCCCGGCATCACCGGTCTGCTCGGCCCCAACGGCGCGGGCAAGTCCACCCTCATCCACATGATGAGCGGTTTCCTCGCGCCCTCCAGCGGCGCGGTCACCCTGGACGGCGCGCCGATCTGGCGCAACCAGCAGGTGTACCGGCAGATCGGCCTGGTCCCGGAACGGGAGTCGATGTACGACTACCTGACCGGCTGGGAGTTCGTCCTCGCCAACGCCGAACTGCACGGCCTGCCCCAGCCCGGCGCCGCCGCCCGGCGCGCCCTGGACCTGGTCGAGATGGCGTACGCCAAGGACCGCCGCACCGGGACGTACTCCAAGGGCATGAAACAGCGGGTCAAGATGGCCTCGGCGCTCGTGCACGACCCCGCCGTGCTGCTGCTGGACGAGCCCTTCAACGGCATGGACCCGCGCCAGCGGCTGCAGCTGATGGACCTGCTGCGCCGCTTCGGCGAGGACGGCCGGACGGTGCTGTTCTCCTCCCACATCCTGGAGGAGGTCGAGCAGCTGGCCCGGCACATCGAGGTCGTGGTCGCCGGACGGCACGCCGCCTCCGGCGACTTCCGGCGGATCCGGCGTCTGATGACCGACCGCCCGCACCGCTACCTGGTCCGCTCCAGCGACGACCGCCGGCTCGCCGCCGCACTGATCGTCGACGGCTCGACCACCGGCATCGAGGTGGACGAGCGGGAGCGGGCGCTGCGGATCGAGGCGGTGAACTTCCAGGGCTTCACCACCCTGCTGCCCCGGGTCGCCCGGGAGGCCGGCATCCGGCTGTACACCGTCTCCCCGGCGGACGAGTCGCTGGAGAGCGTCTTCTCGTACCTGGTCTCCGCATGACACCCGGCCTGACCCTCACCGACATCCGGACCCAGGAAGGGGCCGACCGACCATGAACCCGACCGTCGCCAGGCTGACCCTGCGCGGCCTGCTCGGCCGCCGCCGCGGCGCCCTGCTGCTGGTGGCGCCCGCCCTGCTGCTGATCGTCTCGGCGATCGCCGGCGGGTCGAACGGCGACGCGCACGGCCTGACCGTCAAGATCCTCGGTCAGCTGGACCTCGGCACCCTCGTCCCGATCCTCGGGCTGGTGATCGGCACCGGGGTGATCGCCACCGAGATCGACGACGGCTCGATCGTCTACCTGCTGGCCAAGCCGCTGCCCCGCTGGAAGATCATCACCACCAAGCTGGCCGTCGCGATCGGTACCACCTGGGTGTTCGCCGCCGTCCCGACGCTGCTCGCCGGGCTGCTGCTGTACGGCACCCGGGACGGCGTGGCGCTCGGCTACACCGTGGCCGTGCTGGTCGCCGGGGCCGCGTACAGCGCGCTGTTCCTGCTGCTCGGCGTGGTCACCCGGCACGCGGTGGTGGCCGGGCTGGCGTACGCGCTGATCTGGGAGTCGCTGATCGGCAACTTCGTCGAGGGCGCCCGGACGCTGAGCGTCCAGCAGTGGGGCCGGGCGGTCGCCGAGGCGGTGGCCGGGGACACCGCGATCGGTGCCGACGTCTCGCTCGGGGCGGCCGTCCCGCTGCTGCTGGTGGTCACCGTCGGGGCGAGCGTGCTGGCCTCGGTGAAGCTCGCCGGGCTGACCCTCGCGGCCGAGGAGTAGCCGGGCCCTACAGGGTCCGGTCGCGCCCCGCGCCGAAGCCCGCCGCGCCGACCACCGCGACCAGCACCAGCATCAGCACCAGGGTGGCCTCCCAGCCGCCGGTCAGCTGGTGCAGCGCACCGGCGCCGACCGGGCCGGCCGCGGCGACCAGGTAGCCGATCGCCTGGGACATCCCGCCCAGCTGGGCGGCGCCGGCCGCGGTGCCGGTGCGCAGCACGATGAACGCCAGGCCGAGGCCCAGCGAACCGCCCTGGGCCACGCCGAGGATGGCCGCCGAGATCCAGGCGCCGGAGACCGGAGCGACCAGCAGGACGGCGATGCCGAGCCCGTTCAGAGCGGCCATGGTGACCGCCAGCGCGCGCTGGCTGGTCATCCGGCCGGCCATCAGCGGCACCAGGAAGGCGCCGGCCACCTGCACCAGGTTGGAGAAGGCGAAGACCAGGCCGGCCTGGCCGCGGTCCATGCCGTGGTCGGCCAGGATGGTCGGCATCCAGGCGACCAGGGTGTAGACCAGCAGCGACGAGATGCCCATGAACAGGCTGATCTGCCAGGCCAGCGGGGACTTCCAGAGGCCTTCGATCGGCTTGCCGGGCCGGGCGGCCGCGGCCACCGCGGCCTTCTCCTGCCGGGAGCGCAGCACCTGCGGCAGCCAGGCCACCGCCGCGACCAGCGCGAGCAGCGACCAGGCGCCGAGCGAGGCCCGCCAGCCGCCGCCGAGCGCGTGCTCCAGCGGGACGGACGTGCCGGCGGCGAGGGTCGCGCCGACCAGCATGGTGGTCGAGTAGACACCGGTCATGGTGGCGGCGCGGTCCGGGAACTCCCGCTTGACCAGGCCCGGCATCGACACGTTCAGCACCGCGATGGCCACGCCGATCACCACGCAGCCCGCGTACAGCGCGAAGACCGAGGGCAGCACCCGCAGCAGCACGCCCGCGCCCAGCACCAGCACCGCGCCCAGGACGACGCGCTCGGCGCCGAACCGGCGGGTCAGCCGGGGGGTGAGCGGGGCGCCGACGCCCTGGAAGAGCACCGGGACGGTGGTGATCAGCCCGCTCGCGGTGGCGGACAGGCCGAAGGTCCGCTGGATCTCGGCGACCATCGGGGAGACGGCGGCCAGGCAGGCGCGCATGTTCAGCGCGACCAGCACGATGCCGGTCAGCAGCAGGACGGGGTGGGCCAGCCGGGTGCGGACGGGGAGCGGGGCAGGGGTGGTGACAACCGGCTGCTGGGCACGGGTGACGGCCATGGGCGTGCTGTTCTTTCGTGGATCAGGGGTGGCGCGGGCACGGCGAGGACGGCCGCCGGCCGCGGGACGGACGGAAGCGGGGCTCTCGCCGTCCTACTTCCGGGCCGCGATGGCCGCGAGAAGCTGCTCGACGGCGGCGGTGGGCTCGGCGAGCAGCGCGCGACAGGCCGTCTCGGCGCGGTCCGGGTCGCCGCTCTCGATCGCGTCGACCAGCGCCTCGTGGGTGGCCACGACCGCCTCGGGCATCTCGTGGTCGCCGAAGGCGGCGGTCATCGCCTCGCGCACGGAGGCGCCGAAGTAGTGGTACACCTCGGCCAGGGCCGGGTTGTGCGCGGCCTCGACGACGGCGGTGTGGAACTCCAGGTCGTGTTCGACGGTGGCCTCGCGGCTCGCCCGCTCGGGGTGGGTCGCGAAGACCTCGGCCTCGCGGGCCAGCGCGGCCCGCATCCGCCGGATGTCCTCGGGGGTGTGCCGCAGGGCGGCCAGTCGGGCGCCCTCGGTCTCCAGCGCGGCGCGGACCTCCAGGACGTCCCGGATGCCCGAGCGCTGGACGCCGCGCAGCACCGCCGCGGGGTCGCTGGTGGACCGAACGAAGGTGCCCTCGCCCTGCCGGGAGACCAGCATGCCGGCGTGCACCAGCACCCGGATCGCCTCCCGCACGGTGTTCCGGCCGACCTGCAGCCGCTCGGCGAGCTCGTGCTCGGTGGGGATCTGCGACCCCACCGGCCAGGCGCCGCCGGCGAGTTGCTCGCGCAGCTGGTCGATGGCGGTGTCCACCAGGGATCGCCGCCCGGCCGCCTGCAGACTGTTGCCGTCGCCGCTCATGCCGGGCCTCCCTTCGCGCACCACTCATCGGTCATCGGTCATCCTACAACTGCTTGCCCGGTCATCCTACAACTGCGGAGCGCCGCTTCCCCTTCCGGATGGCAGGGGCCGGGGCGTCGGTCCTAGACCGCCGGGAAGAGGCGCTCCAGGACGACGGCCACGCCGTCCTCGTCATTGCCGGCGGTCACCTCGTCGGCGACGGCGCGCAGTTCCTCGTGTGCGTTGGCCATGGCCACGCCGTGCGCCGCCCAGCCGAACATCGGCACGTCGTTGGGCATGTCGCCGAAGGCGATGGTGTCGGCGGCGCGCACGCCCAGGCGGCGGGCGGCGACGGCCAGCCCGGTGGCCTTGGACAGGCCCAGCGGCAGCAGTTCGACCACGCCGGCCCCGGCCATCACCACGCCGACCAGGTCGCCGACGGCGCGCCGGGCGGCCTCGGCGAGGGCGTCGTCGGTCAGTCCGGGGTGCTGGATGTAGAGCTTGGCGACCGGGGAGCCGAGGAGTTCGCCGCGCTCGACCCGGACGACCGGGAGGTCGGTGCCGATCTGCAGTTCGTAGCCGGGGCCGGCCAGCACCTGGCCGTCCAGGCCGTCCTGGTTGGAGGCGACGGCCAGCGGGCCGGTCTCGGCCTCGATCTTCTCGATCGCGAGGGCGGCGAGCCGGCGGTCCAGGGTGAGCGAGGTGAGCAGCTTGTGCGCGCCGGCGTCGTAGACCTGGGCGCCCTGGCCGCAGACCGCTATCCCGGTGTAGCCGATCTCGTCGAGAACCGGGCGGGCCCAGACGGCCGAGCGGCCGGTCACCACGATGTGCAGCGCGCCCGCGCCGGTGGCCGCGGCCAGCGCGGCGCGGGTGCGCTCGGAGACGGTCTCCGCGCTGGTCAGCAGCGTGCCGTCGAGGTCGGTGGCGACCAGCCGGTAGGGCAGGTCGCCACCGATCGGGTGTGCGGTCGGGGTCACTTGACCGGCTCGAGGACGGTCCGCCCGCCGAGGTAGGGCCGCAGGGCCTCGGGCACGACGACCGAGCCGTCGGCCTGCTGGTGGTTCTCCAGGATCGCCACGATGGTGCGCGGGACGGCGACCAGGGTGCCGTTCAGGGTGGCGAGCGGGCGGGTCTTGCCCTCCTCGCGCATCCGGATCGACAGGCGGCGGGCCTGGTACTCGGTGGTGTTCGAGGTCGAGGTGACCTCGCGGTACTTGCCCTGGGTGGGGATCCAGGCCTCGATGTCGAACTTGCGCGCGGCCGAGGAGCCGAGGTCGCCGGAGGCGACGTCGATCACCCGGTACGGCAGCTCCAGCGCGTTGAGGAAGTCCTTCTCCCACTGGAGCAGGCGGCGGTGCTCGTTCTCCGCGTCCTCGGGCGTGGTGAAGACGAACATCTCCACCTTCTCGAACTGGTGGACGCGGATGATGCCGCGGGTGTCCTTGCCGTAGGTGCCGGCCTCACGGCGGAAGCAGGACGAGTAGCCGGCGTAGCGCAGCGGCAGCTTGTCGGCCTCGATGATCTCGTCCATGTGGTACGCCGCGAGCGGGACCTCGCTGGTGCCGACGAGGTACTTGTCCTCCTCGGGGAGGTGGTACACGTTCTCGGCGGCCTGGCCGAGGAAGCCGGTGCCGTCCATGGCGGCCGGGCGGACCAGGGCCGGGGTGATCATCGGGATGAAGCCGGCCGCGGTGGCCTGGGCGATCGCCATGTTGACCAGGGCGAGCTCCAGCAGCGCGCCGGGACCGGTCAGGTAGTAGGAGCGGGCACCGGCGACCTTGGCGCCGCGCTCGGTGTCGATCGCGCCCAGCAGCTGGCCGAGCTCGACGTGGTCGCGCGGCTCGAAGCCCTCGGCGGCGAAGTCGCGCGGGGTGCCGATCTCCTCCAGGGTGACGAAGTCCTCCTCGCCGCCGACCGGGGCGGCCGGGTCGATGAGGTTCGCCAGGGAGCGGAGCAGGCGGTCAGCCTCCTCCTTGGCCGCGTTCTGCTCGGCGTCCGCGGCCTTGACCTCGGCGGCCAGTTCCTTGGTGCGCTGCAGCAGGGCGGTCTTCTCCTCGCCCTTGGCCTGGGCGACCTGCTTGCCGAGCACCCGCTGCTCGTTGCGCAGTTCGTCGAAGCGGCTGCCCGAGGACCGGCGCCGCTCGTCGGCGGAGAGGAGGGCGTCGACCACGTCGACGTCCTCGCCACGGACGCGCTGCGAGGCGCGCACTCGGTCAGGGTCCTCACGGAGCAGGCGAAGGTCAATCACAGGGCCAAGCGTACCGGGCGGGCGTTCCTCCACCGGTACCGGTTTTCCCCTGGGGATAACTCACCCGATCCTGTGGATAACTCCTGTGGGGAATCCACCGGGCCCGGACCGGGGGCCGGTTATCCACAGGTCCGGGGCCGGACCTGTGGACGGCGGGGGAGGATCGCCATCCGCTCGACGAAACCGGGGAATTGAGGTTTCAAACCTCAATCAACCTTCTCGGGTGAGGGAATTGATGCACTCGCACGGGTGATTTGCAGGCAAGCGGGTGACTCTGGTCCGATTGTTCATCTCTGTGACGCTAACCGATGATCCGACCAGTTCTGGGCAATGGCTATACCGGTTTGTCGACTCATCCCCAGACCTGTGGATAACTTCCGGCTGTGGACAGCGGCGAGGCCTGTGGACAGCGGCCCCCGGAGCCGGACGTTCCTGTGGATGACGGTGCGGTCACCGGCCGCACTTGATCAGTCCGGTCGATAACGGTCGGAAAAGGTCAGAAAGCCGGGAGAAGGCGCTCAGATGTCCCCGCGTCCGTCGAGCGCCCGGGAGAGCCAGTCCGCCGCCGCCGTGAAATCCTCGTCCGAGGTCCCCGGCCGCCGGTGCCTGGACCCCTGCCGGTCGGCGCGCGGATAGGAGCCGAGGAACCGCACCTGCGGGCAGATCCGCTTGAGGCCCATCATCGCCTCGGCCACCCGCCGCTCGGACAGGTGCCCCTCGCAGTCGATCAGGAAGCAGTAGCTGCCCAGCCCCTCCCCGGTCGGCCGGGACTCGATCCGCATCAGGTTCACCCCGCGCACCGCGAACTCCTGCAGCAGCTCCAGCAGCGCCCCCGGGTGGTCGTCCGGCAGCCAGACCACCATCGAGGTCTTGTCCGCCCCGGTCGGCGAGGAGACCCGCCCCGGCCTGCCGACCAGCACGAACCGGGTGGTCGCCCCGTGGGAGTCCGCGATCTCCTTGACCAGCGGGTCCAGCCCGTAGATCGGCGCCGCGAACTCGCCCGCGAACGCCCCGTCGTACCGGCCCTCGGCGACCAGCCGGGCGCCGTCCGCGTTCGAGGCCGCCGACTCCCAGGTGGCGTCCGGGAGGTTGGCCGCCAGCCACTTGCGCACCTGCGGCTGGGCCACCGGGTGGCTGGTCACCGTCTTCACCCCGGACAGCTCGGTGCCCGGACGCACCAGCAGCGCGAAGGTGATCGGCAGCAGCACCTCGCGGTAGATCATCAGCGGCGCGCCGGCGGCCAGTTCGTCGTTGGTCGCGGTGACCGCGCCCTCGACCGAGTTCTCGATCGGCACGAACGCCCCGGCGGCGTCCCCGCCGCGCACCGCGTCCAGCGCCAGCGCCACCGAGGACAGCGGCACCAGCTCCCGGGTCGCCGCCTCGGGCAGCGTGTGCAGCGCCGCCTCGGTGAAGGTGCCGGCCGGGCCGAGATAGGTGTAGCGGGTGGCCGACATGACGCCTCCGTTGCGAATGGTGTGGTGCCTGGTGGTGCCTGGTGGTGCCGGAGCAGTCACCATAACGATTCCGCGCTCCCGGCAGGAAAGCGTTCCAGTGGCCGGGACCGCTCTTGCGGAACTACCCCTCCAGCAGCTGCTGACCGAGGTAGCCTCCGGCCGGCACTCCCGGTGGGACGGCGTACAGCCCGCTCGCCTCGTGCCGCAGGAAGCGGGAGAGCCCGTCCCCCCGGGAGAGCTTGCGCTGCACCGGGGTGAAGCCCTTGCGCGGGTCGGCCTGGAAGGCGAGGAAGAGCAGCCCGGCGTCCGGAGAGCCGTCCGGCAGCACCCCGTCGTGATACGAGAAGCCGCGCCGCAGCATCGCCGCCCCGCCGTTGCCCGCCGGTGCCGCGACCCGGATGTGGGCGTCGGAGGGGATCGCCGGTCCGCCGTCCGGACCCTGCGCGGAGAGGTCCACCGCGGTGCCCTCGCCCGACCCGGCCGGTGCGCTCAGCGGCGAACCGTCCGCCTTGCGCCGTCCGATCACCCGCTCCTGGCGCTCCACCGGCAGCTCCTCCCAGTGGTCCAGCAGCATCCGGATCCGCCGGAACACCAGGTAGGAGCCCCCGGCCAGCCAGGCAGGCTGGTCCCCGCCCGGGGCGCAGAACACCGTGGCGGCGAAGCCCTCCTGGCCTGGCCTGGGGTTGTTGGTGCCGTCGACCTGGCCCATCAGGTTGCGCCCGGTCATCGGCCGCGCGGTCGCGCCCGGCGTCCGGGCGAAGCCGGCCGACTGCCAGCGCAGCGCCGCCGTACCGGCCGCCAGCTTCTGCAGCGTCCGCAGGGCGTGTGCCACCACCAGCGCGTCGTCGGCACCGATCTGGAGGAACAGGTCGCCCTCGCCGCGGGCCGGGTCGAGCGCCTCGCCGGGGAAGGCGGGCAGCGGTTCGAGGGCGGCCGGGCGGCGGTCGGCCAGCCCGGCCTTGTCGAACAGCGCGGCCCCGAAGCCGAGGGTGACGGTGAGCGAGCAGGGCCCGGCGTCCAGCGCGACCTGGTTGTCGAACTCCTCGGCCGGCTCCCCGGCGGTCAGCCGGTCGACGGCCCTGGTCCAGCGCTGCAACAGGGTGCGCAGTCCGTCCCGGCCGGCGCCGTCGGCCAGGTCGAAGGCGGCCAGCCGGACGCCGGCCTGCTGGGGTTCGAGGATCCCCGCCTGGTGCTCGCCGCGGAACGGCACCCGGCCGGTGCCGAGCACGCCGCCGCCCGCCGCGGCGCCCGTGCCCCCCGGCGCGCCGTCGCCCCGGCGGTCGTAGGCGACCGCTCCGGCCACCCCGGTCCCGGCGCCGACCAGCAGTCCGGCGCCGGCCGTGCCGAGCAGCGCCCGGCGGGTGAAGCCCGCCGGGCCGACCTTCTCCTTGTCGTCCACCGCGTCGTCCACCGCGCTCACCCGATCTTGAACTGCTGGGTCGGGGTGGTCTGGTCGATGTCGGAGGAGCGGATCTGCACCGAGACCACCCAGGTGCCGGCCAGCGGCAGCTGCGCGGTGCCGCTCCAGCGGCCGGTGCCCTCCGGGGTGAGCGTGACCGGCAGCGGGCCGAGGTCGCGGTCCGGCAGGGTGAAGGCGAGCTGCACCTCGGGGACGTCCACCGGCCTGCCGTCCGTGCCGTCCAGCGCGAGCTTGACCTCGTTCGGGCCGGTCCCGGCCGGATTGAGGGTGACGGTCGCGGTGCCCTTGGCGTTCGGCGTCCGGCCCTTGGTGTCGTACGGCAGCTTGAGCTCCACCGTGCGGCCCGGCTCGGTCTGCGGGGCCGCGGGGGCCGCCGTACCGGCGCCCGCGGTGGTCCCGGCCGCCTTGATCTCGCCCGCGACCCGCCCGGGCGGGGAGTTGGTGAGCATCGTGGTGACCACCAGCACCGCCACCGCGACCAGCGCCTCGACCAGCACCGAGCGGCGCAGCCCGGCCCGGGTCGGGGTCAGCCCGCGCTCGCGCCCGGCGCTCGCCGCGGCGGCCCGCTGACGGTCCAGCTGAGCCTGCCGCACCGGGTCCTCGCTGCGCGCCGCGGCGCCGACCGGCTCGGGCACCTCGGCCCGTTCGACCTCGGCCGCCTCGGCCGGGGCCGAGCGCAGCCGGGCCAGCCAGCTGCGGGAGACCCAGGCCACGCCCAGCATCACGACCACGCAGCCGCTCTTCACCAGCAGCAGCTTCCCGTACTCGGTGCCGGTCAGTGCGCCCCAGCTGCCCAAACCCCGCCAGGACTGGTAGATCCCGGTGGCGGCCAGTACGGCCACCGAGCCGAAGGCGACCTTGGAGAAGCGGTCCACCACCTCGGCGCCGACGCCCTCGCGCAGTGCGACCAGCAGCGAGGCCAGACCGCCCAGCCAGAGCGCCATCGCGATCAGGTGCAGGATGCCGAAGGGCAGGGCCAGCCAGACCTGGACGCCCACCGAGGCGTGGTCGGCGCCGACCCAGGTCGCGGAGAGCGCCACCGCCAGCACCAGCCCGGCCACGCCCAGTCCGAGCCGCACCTCACGCTGCGGCCGCTCGGCGGCCCGCCGCTCCAGGTCACGCAGCTCGGCGGCCTCGGCCTCGTCGGCGTCGGTGGCCCCGGGGTCCGCGTCCTCCGCAGCCGCCGCGGGGGCCGGCTGCGGCGGCTGCCCCAGCTGGCCGACCAGCAGCGACAGGAAGATCCCGGCCGCGGCGAGCAGCAGCAGCCGGGCGGCCAGCGCGGTGCCGATCCGCTCGTCGAGGGTGGCGCGCACCAGCGACAGGTCGAGGGCCTGTCCGACGCCGGTGCCGCGCTCGTACGGGCCGCGCAGCATCAGCACCGCGACGGTCGACGCCAGCAGCGCCGTCCAGCCGGTCATCAGCAGCCGCTGCACCGGGCGCCGGGTGGCGCCGGCCGGCCAGCAGACCAGCACGAAGGCGGCGACCCCGGCGAGCAGCGCGAAGGCCGCGTACGCGACGGTGCGCCCGGTCCCGTACAGGGCGGCGACCAGGGTGTCCGCCTTGGCGCCCTGCAGTGCGGTGGTGGACACCGAGGTGTCCGAGGGCGCGCCGATGGAGAAGGTGAACGCCCCGCCGACGGGGTGCGAGTCCTCCGAGACGGCCCGCCAGGCGACGGTGTAGGTGCCGTTGGCCAGGCCGCTGTTCAGGCCGACCCGGGCGGTGTCGCCCTTGCCGTCGGCGTGCGCCGGGTTGCCGGTGTCCACGGGCCTGCCGGCCGGGTCGAGCACCCGTACGGAGTCGCCGGACAGCGAGACCGTCTCGCTGAAGGTCAGGGTGACCGCCTGCGGTGCGGTGGCGACCACCGAGTTCTGCGCCGGGTCGGTGGAGTCCAGGGTGGCGTGCGCGGAAGCCGGGCCGGCGCCGGCGAGCATCAGCGCGAGCAGTGCGCCGAGCAGTGCGACGAGTCCGGCGACGCGGCGGCGCCGGGCGGTCGGGCGCTGCGCCGTCGGGTGCTGGGCGGTTCGGCGCTGGGCGGTCCGGCGGTGGGCGGCCTTCTCCATGCTGGCGGGTCCCCTAACTCTGGCCGGGACGGTAGGTGAGCTCCTTGACCGGCACCTTGACGGAGATGGTGCCGGACTTGGCGAAGGTCAGGTCGAGCTCCAGCTCGTCGCCCAGGGCGGGGGCCTTCTGCCATCCCATGATCATGAGGTGGGTGCCTCCGCGGGCGAGCTGCAGCGCGCCGTGCGCGGGCACGTCCAGGCTGTCCACCTGCTGCATGGTCGACGTGGTCGAGCGGTGCATGGTGACCGACCCGGCGGCCGGGCTGGACACCTTGACCAGCTGGTCCGGCCCGCCGTCGTTGCGGACGGTCAGGTAGCCGGCACCCATTCCGCCGGCCGGGGGCAGCGGGATGTAGGGGTCGGCCACGCTCAGCTTCGCCGGCCCGGCGTCGGCGGCGGCCGCGGCGCCCTGACCGCCGGTTCCGCAGGCGGCGAGTATCGCCCCGCCGCCGAGGACCGTCGCCAGCACCGCGCCGGCCAGGGCGGAGCGGCGGAAGCGGCGGTCGGCCGCCGTCACGCCGCCACGCCCTTGGCGAGCAGCGGCAGGTCGTGCTCGTAGGTCTTCTCCTCGGTGCCGCTCATGTAGAGCACGTGCGCCTTGTCGTCCGAGGGGAGGAAGGCCAGCACCTGTGCGCCGTGGGTCGAGGTGACGGTGCCGTCCGCGTTGACCACCGGGTCCTCGATCATGATGCCGAGCGACCTGGCGGCGGTCTTCACCTTGGCCAGGTCGCCGGTGAGGCCTATGAAGTCGGTGCCCATCGAGTCCAGCCAGGTGCGCAGCACCTTGGGGGTGTCGCGCTGCGGGTCGGTGGAGACGAAGACGACGTCGATCTTCTTCCGGTCCTCCGCGGACAGCGCCTTCATCGCGACCCCGATGTCGCCCATGGTGGTCGGGCAGACGTCCGGGCAGCTGGTGTAGCCGAAGAACAGCAGGGTGGCCTTGCCGTTGGTCTGCTGCCGCAGGTCGTACGGCTGGCCGGAGGTGTCGGTCAGCTGGAGGTCGGGCTTCTCGAAGTTCTTCGCCAGCTTGGTGCCCTGGTACGGGCTGTCGTCCTTCTGCTGGGTGACCTTCGCGGGGGTGGAGCCGCCGCCGGAGGAGCCGCAGGCGGAGAGGGTGAGCGCGGCGGCCAGGGCGAGGGCGGCGGCGCCGGCCAGGCGGGCGGTGCGGGCGGTGCGGGGCATGGTGGATCCGTTCGGGCGCGGGTGGGACCACCGGCGGGCCGTACCGCTCTACGGGTACGGGTACGGCCCCGCCGGTGCGGAGGTCAGGAGGCGGAGCCGCTGTTCTTGCGGCGCAGGCCGAGCACGCCGACGGCGGTGCCGATCACGCCGACCACGATGCCGACCACGCCGAGGGTGCGGGCGGTGCCGTCGCTGGACTTGGCGTCGCCGTCGGAGGCGGCCCGGTCCGAGCTGTCCCCGTGGGCGCCGGCCGCCGGGGAGGCGGAGGCGGTGACGCCGTGGCCGTCACCGGAGGCGGCCTTGGTGAGCTTCAGGGTCGGCGCCGGGTGGGCCGGCTCGGGCTGGCCGGCCTGCGCCTCGTCGATCCAGCGGACGACGTCACCGTTGTCGTAGGTCTGCAGGGCCTTGAACACCATGCTGTCGGCGTCGGTCGGCAGCGGGCCGAGCGACAGCTTGAACTCCTGGAACTGGCCGGGGGCGATCTTGGTGCCGGCGTCGGCGGTCCAGGTGATCTTGGAGACGGCCTCGTTGACGTCGCTCCCGTGCACCTTGAGCGGCTTGTCGAGCTTGGACTTCTCGACGGCCGCGGTCCAGCCCGGCATCGGGAGGGTCCGGACCGAGGCCAGCGGGTGGTCCAGCGGCAGGTTGACCTCCAGCTTCACCGTGCTCGCCGTGTCGCTCTCGTCCGGCACCTGGAAGTTGACGGTCGCGTAACCGCCCTGGGCGGCCGAGCCCGGGTTCACGGTGACGTGCGCGAAGGCCGGGCCGGCCAGCGCCACCACGGAGGCGGCGGCGGTCAGGGCGACGGCGGCGGTACGGCGGGCGGAAAGGGAACGCATGACGGGGGTCTCCGATCGGAGCTCGGCGGCCGGCCGGACCGGGCGACGGGGAACCGTGCCTCGGCGGCGCCGCACGTGCGGACGTGTGAGGGCAGAGCCGGGGGCCGCCGTCGCCGTGGGCGGACGGGAACGGCCCGGACACCGCGCACCCCACCGGGGCGGCCGCCACCGCTCGACGGCGACGGCGGAACACCGGGTCAGTGCGCGAGGACCCCGCACGGCGGACCGCGCCGCACCACGCTGTGCCGCAGCACCGCGCTCGTGGGCAGCCGGTCCGCGCCGCCGCCCGCACCGAACCGGCGGGCCGGACCGGCCACGCCGAACAGGCCGCGCAGCAGCGCGGCCACCAGCACCAGCGCCGAGCGAAGCGGCGCCGCCCAGTGCTCCCGGGCCGCCGACGCGGCCACCCGCACCAGCCGCCACAGCGCCGCCTCGCCGCGCCGCAGCCACCAGCCCGCCACCAGCGCGGCGGCCAGGTGCCCGGCCAGCATCGACGGCGTCATCCCCAGCACGCCGCCCTGCCACCACGGCGCGGCGGCGTACGCGTGCGGGTCCAGGCCCGCCGAGGAGACCAGCTGCTCCGGGGAGGTGCCGCCGGGCAGGCCGAGCAGCGTGCCCGGACGGGCCTCGTTGCAGATCAGCCGGCCGGCCGCCTGCGGTACGGACATCGCGCCGTGGTGCATGCCGGAACCGTGGCCGCCGAGGCCGTGGAAGAGGCAGTGCAGTCCGATCTGCCCCGCGCCGAGCGCACCGGCGATGGCCGCCAGCGAACGCTCCCGCCCGCCGCACGCCACCGCGAGCACCAGCACCGCGGCGAAACCCGTCGCCAGCGCGGCCGGCGGCACGTTCCCGCCACCGGCCAGGGCGTGCCCGGCCGCCGCTATCAGCGTGCAGACCAGTGCGAACGGGACCGCCCGGGCAAGCCGCAGGTCCCAGGCGGCCCCCACCGGCCGAGCCGGTGCAGGGGTGCCCTGGAACGGGGCGGCGGGGAGGGCAGTCATGGCCGGGCCATCATCTCATCGCGTACACCGCCGACACGGGCAGGGTGGGAAATCCCTACGAATGCCCCGTTCGGCGGCGGCGTACACCTCACTCCGTGCGCCCTTCGGCACACGGCCCGTCCACAGTCCATCCGCCGAACGGGCGGTAGCCGCCCCCGGGCACGGTTCGCCGCCGATTCGCCCGGAGATACCTAGTTGTATGTGGAGCCGCAGCCAGGAGGGACCTCCCGTGGACATCTGGTGGACTCTGCACCTCAAGCGCGACCCGGCCAGCGTCCCGCTGGCCCGGCGCATCCTGCTCGGTGCCATGGCGACCGCGGGCGTCGACCCGCAGATCGCCGACGACCTCGGCGTCGCCCTGACCGAGGCCTGCGCCAACGCCGTCGAACACGGTGCCACCGGCCGACCCGACGACGGCTTCCAGGTCACCGCCGCGATCAACGGCGACCGCCTGCGGATCGAGGTCACCGACTCCGGCCCCGGCCTGCCCGTCCCCAGCGCCCCGGCGGCCGCCCGCCGCCCGGCCGCTTCCGCCCCGGCCGGCCACGCGCCCCGCCGCCACCGCCGCGGCCGCGCCACCGTCCCGGCCCGCGTCCTCACCGCCCACCGCCCCCGCCGCGACGGCCACCCGTACGACACCCACGTCCTGCCCTGTCGCCCCTCGGCCCCCACCCTGCGCCCGGTCGACCTCGACACCCTCCCCGACCTCACCGCCGAGTCCGGCCGAGGCCTCTTCCTCATCCACGCCCTCACCGACCACGTCCAGCTCCGCAACCACCCCCTCCGCGGGGCCATCGTGAGCTTCGACAAGATCCTCAAGTGGCGGGACGACGCGCTGCTGAGGGCGGCTTCGTAGGGCTGGTGCCGCACGCGCGTCCGCAGGGAGACGCTCCTCCCGGTTCTTCGGCCGGCCCCGCCAGCCCTTCGGGGCGGTCCGGCGGGGGCTGCGGGGGACTGCCGTGGGCGGCGGGAGGGGGCCGGGGTCAGTCGGTCACGGGGCGGCGGCGGGTGAGCAGGAGGAGGGTGGTGCCGAGGAGGAGGGCGGTGGTGCCGGCGATGGCGAGGGGGCGGGTGGCGGTGCCGGCGCCGGTGTCGGCCAGGTGGGTGGGGGCCGGGGCGTGGTCGGTGGCGGCGGGGTCGGCGGGGGTGAGCAGGGCGGTGTGGGCGGCGGTCAGCTGGGGGCAGGTGTACTTCTTCGCCGGGGCGGAGCCGCTCGGGAGCACCTCGGACCTGGCGGTGAAGCTGAGGCGGTGGTCGCCGTGCGGGGCTCCTGCGGCGAACCGCACGGTGAGGGTCAGCTTCTGGCCCTGGGGGAGCTGGTAGGTGCCGGTGTTCACCGGGGTGCCGGTGACGGTGAGGGCCTTCCAGGCGCCGGCCCCCGCGCGCAGTTCCACCGGGAGGCCGCTGCCACCGGCGTCGGCGAGGGCGACGGTGGTGGCGAGCTGCTTGACCGTCGTGGTGCTGGGGTTGGTGAAGGTGACGGCGAGTCCGCCCGCGGCGTCATTGCTGCTGGTGACCGGGATCGGGTCGGCGGTCGTGCCCTCCGGGCAGTCGCCCACCGGGGAACCGGTGGCGGTCGGGGTGGCCGCGGGGGTCCCGGCGGGAGCGGACGGCGTGGTGGACGCCGCGGTGGACGGCGTCGCGGCGGGCGTGACGGCGCCGGTGTCGGCCGCGAGCGCGGGGGCCGTGGCGAGGGCGACCGGACCGATGGTGAGCACGAGCAGGGTGCAGGCGGCGGGAAGGCGGGCGGGACGCATCGGTGGGCTCCAGCGGTGGGGTCGGGGTTCGCTCTCCGGGGAAGACCACCGAGGGGCCCGAACGGTTGTCCGCGCCCCTCGGTTCGTCTGGCGGAGGGTCAGCCGTGTGCGCCCGCCCTGCGGCGGCGCAGGAAGAGGGTACCGGCGCCCGTCGTCGGCACCGGCCTCCGGTTGCCGGGGGCGCGGGGCGGTCGGACGATGGGGGGCATGATGCACCAGATGCGAGCCGAGTACGGGGTCGGCGGGGAGGCCGACGGGGTGCGGTTGTGGCACATGGTCCGGGGTGCGCAGAGCGTGGCGATGTGCGGCCGGGAGCTCGATCCGGGGGCACGGGTGCGGGAGGCGGTGGACTGGGGGAAGACGCCGGAGCTGTGCTGCCACACCTGCGGGGCGTACTTCCTGCGCGAGACGCCGTACCTGTCGGCCGAGCACCAGTGAGCGGCCGGGCGCTACGGTGCTCGGTATGGACGAACCTCTGGTCCGGCCGCGGTCGTTGACCCGCGAGGCCGCCGGGCTGCGGGCCGGTGCGCCCGGTCTGCCCGAGCACGTGGACCGCTTCTGCGCGCTGGTCGAGCGGGTGGATCCGCTGCTCCACGCCTTCGTGGCGGAGCCCGGGCGGTACGACCGACTCCAGGCGCGCGCAAGCGAGTTGGCCGAGCGGTACCCGGAGCCGGCCGGGCGGCCGCCGCTGTACGGGGTGGCGGTGGGGGTCAAGGACATCGTGCACGTGGACGGGCTGCCCACGCACGGCGGCTCCGCCCTCCCGCCGGGCGTGCTGGCGGGTCCGCAGGCCGTGGTGGTGGACCGGCTGCTGGCGGCGGGGGCGATGGTCGCGGGCAAGACGGTGACCGCCGAGTTCGCCGCGAGCGCCCCGGGCCCGACCCGCAATCCGCACCAGCCGGGGCACACTCCGGGCGGTTCCAGCAGCGGGTCGGCGGCGGCGGTCGCGGCCGGGCTGGTGGCGCTGGCGATCGGCACCCAGACGGTCGGTTCGGTGATCCGCCCGGCGGCGTACTGCGGGGTGGTGGGCTTCCGGCCGACGTACGGGCGGATCCCCGTCGCGGGGGTGATCCCGAACGCGCCGAGCTTCGACACCCTGGGCCTGTTCACCGCCGACCTGGCGGGCGCGGCGCTGGCGGCGCCGCTGCTCTGCGACGGCTGGCGGGGGGCGGCCCCCGGCCCGGAGGCCCGCCCGGCGCCCGTGCTCGGGGTGCCGGACGGCCCGTACCTGGAGCGGGCCGAACCGGTCGCGCTGCGCGCCTTCGAGGAGTGGGTGGCGCGGTTCGAGCGGGCCGGGCTGGCGGTGCGCAGGGTGCCGCTGTTCCCCGACTTCACCGAGGTCACCCGGCAGTCGCAGATCGTGAACCGGTTCGAGCTGGCCCGCAGCCACGCCGACTGGTTCGCCCGCTTCGGCGGCCTGTACCGGCCGGAGACGGTGGCGAGCATCAGGACCGGCCAGGGGATCGCGGCGGAGGACCGGGCGGCCGCGCTGCGGTTCCGGGAGTGGCTGCGCGAGCGGGTGGCCGCGGCGACCGCGACGGCCGGGGTGGACCTGTGGCTGGCCCCGTCCGCGCCGGGCGGGGCGCCGGAGGGGCTGCACGCCACTGGGGACGCGGTGATGTCGCTGCCGTGGAGCTACCTCGGCCTGCCCGCGCTGAGCCTGCCGGCCGGGCGGACCCCGGAGGGGCTGCCGCTCGGTCTCCAGGTGGTCGGCGCGGCGGGCGGGGACGAGCGGTTGCTGTCCCAGGCCTCCGTGCTGGAGCGGGTGTTGAGTTAGGGCCTGTCCGGCCGATCCCGCCGGGTGGCCGGCGCCGAGCATCCCCCTGGGCCCGTCCGGCGGCTTTTTCCCGGCCGCCTTCTGCGCCGGGCTCGGCCTGGACGACACCGTCGAGCGGGCCCTGCGGAGTCGCATCGAGGAGGACCTGTTCGCCGAGGACGCCGGTGCCTGGGAGCGCTACGACGCGGCGGGCCGGGCCGGGGCGATCGAACTGCCGATCCTGGTGCTTCACGACGAGGGCGACGACGTGGTGCCGCTCGGGCAGGCACACCGGCTGAAGCGGGCGTACGGGGAGCAGTTGGACCTGGTGGTCACCCGGGGCTCGGCCACCGGAGGATCATCGGGGAACCGACCGTCGTTGATCAGGTGATCGGATTCATTTCCGCGGGACTGGGGGCCACTGCCGCATGAAGCTCGTCGAACTGCACGCACAGGCGATGGAACTGGCCGTCGAGGTGGTGGACGCCGTCCGGCCGGACCAGTTGGACCGGCCCACCCCGTGCGCCGGGTGGACGCTGCGCCGGCTGCTGGAACACTGCGTCGGCCAGCACCGGGGTTTCGCCGCGGCCGCCCGTGGCGCCGGGCCGGACCTGGCGCTGTTCGCGGACGCCACGCTCGGCGCGGATCCGGCGGAGGACTTCCGCCGCACCGGCGCCGACCTCGTCGCCGCCTTCCGGGAGGCGGCCGTCACCGACCGGGCGCTCTGGCTGCCCGAGATCCGCGACGGCGGCCCCTTCCCGCTCGACCGGGCGGTCGGCTTCCACCTGGTGGACACCCTGGTACACGGCTGGGACGTCGCCGCCGCGCTCGGCGGCGCGGACCGGCTGGTCGCGGCTGTGGACGGTGACGACGCCCTGGTCACCGCGCTGCTGGCGGTGAGCGAGGCCGTCCCGGACACGCCGGAGGCGCGGGCGCCCGGCCGGGCCTTCCGCCCTGGCCTCGAACCCGGCGGCGGCGCGGGCCGGTTCGACCGCGCCCTGGCGCTGCTCGGCCGCGACCCGGCCTGGAAGGCCTGAGCCGGCGGCCGTGAACAGCCGGTCGGGAGTCACCGGTCGTGAACCGCCGGCCGTGAACAGCCGGTCGGGAGTCACCGGTCGTGAACCGCCGGCCGTGAACAGCCGGTCGGGAGTCACCGGTCGCGGGTCACCGGTCGCGAACCGTCGGTCGCGGGTCACCGGTCGCGGGTCGCCGGTCGCGCTGCTCGTCCGGGAAGCGCGGGCCGCCGATCAGGTAGAACAGCGCGGCGGTCGGAAAACCGAGCGAGGCGGCGACCAACACGATGAACTGCCAGAACATCGCCATCATCCTCCTCGACGGGCCCGGGCCGTTCGGGAACCCGGAGGGGGTCCCGAACCCGAGCGTCGCTGATTGACCGGATCGGGCGGCCGCTATCCGACGGTATGGCCGAATCGCCACCGCTGCCACCGGACCCCGTGCCCCGGCCCGCGCCACACCGGCGCACGGGTCTGGGCGCGGGCCGGGGGCGGCGGCCACACTGTCGGGATGCAGCTACAGCTCGCAGGGGAAGCACGGCGGCCGGACCGCGAGAGCGAGGACTTCGCGGCGGCCTCGCCGGAGGCGTTGGTCCTGCTGGACGGCGCCAGCTCGCCGACCGGCCTGGAGTCCGGGTGCCGGCACGGAACGGCCTGGTACGTCCGGCGCTTGGGGGTGCACCTGCTCGCCCGGCTCACCGACCGGACGGACCGGTCGATCGCCGAGTGCCTGGCCGACGCCATCGTGGAGACGGCCGCGCTGCACGGCGGCCGCTGCGACCTCGGCCACGCCAACACGCCCGCGGCGATGGTGGTCGCGGCCCGGCGGCACGGCGAGTCGCTGGAGTACCTGGTGCTCGGTGACTCGTTGCTGGTGCTGGAGTTCAAGGACGGCCCGCCCAAGGTGATCGGCGACAACCAGCGCTTCCCCGGCGGGGAGGAGCTGCGCCGGCAGGTCTGGGCGACCGTCCCCGGCTCGGCCGAGCGGGCCGCGCTGCACCTGGAGTACGCGCTGGCGGTGCGCGCCGCCCGCAACCGGGGCACCGGTCCGTGGATCGCCGCCGCCAGCCCGCGGGCGGCCGAGCACGCCGAGACCGGCTTCGTGCCGCTGGACCGGCTGCACGCGCTGGCCGCCCTCACCGACGGCGCCTCGCGCTACACCGAGCGCTTCGGGCTGGGCAGTTGGGGCGACGTGCTGCGGCTGCTCGCCGAGTCCGGCCCGGGCGAGCTGATCGCCCAGGTCCGCGAGGTGGAGCGGGCGGACGCCACCTGCGAGCGCTGGCCGCGCGGCAAGGCCCATGACGACGCCTCCGCCGTCTACGCGTTGCTGTAGCCGGCGGAGGCGTCGTTCGGACGGGGCGCCCGGACCGCATTGTCCGGGTGCCCCGTCCTCGCCCGGATCAGTGGGCGTCGGTGGGGACGGTGCCGAGGCGGCCGGCCTGGAAGTCCTCCATGGCCTGCTGGAGTTCGCGGTGGCTGTTCATCACGAACGGGCCGTACCAGGCGACGGGCTCGCGGATCGGCAGGCCGCCGAGGAGGACGACCTCCAGGTTGGCGCTGCGCGAGTCCTGGTTCCCGTCGGCGCGGATGGTGAGGGAGTCGCCGTCGCCGAAGACGACGGCCTGGCCCATGCCGAACGGGCGGCGCTCCTGGCCGGCCGAGCCGGTGCCGGCCAGTCCGTAGGCGAGGGCGTTGAAGTCGGAGCGCCAGGGCAGGGTGACCTGGGCGCCGGGGTTGACGGAAGCGTGGATCATCGTGATCGGGGTGTGGGTCGAGCCCGGGCCCTGGTGGCCGTCGATCTCGCCGGCGATCACGCGGAGCAGGGCGCCGCCGTCCTCGGAGCTGAGGAGCTTGACGCTGCCGCCGCGGATGTCCTGGTACTTGGGGGCGATCATCTTGTCGGCGGCGGGCAGGTTGACCCACAGCTGGAGGCCGTGGAACAGGCCGCCGGACATCACCAGCGACTCCGGCGGGGTCTCGATGTGCAGCAGACCGGAGCCGGCCGTCATCCACTGGGTGTCGCCGTCGGTGATGACGCCGCCGCCACCGTGCGAGTCCTGGTGGATGAACGTTCCGTCGATGATGTAGGTGACCGTCTCGAAGCCGCGGTGCGGGTGCCAGGGGGTGCCCTTGGGCTCGCCGGCCGCGTAGTCCACCTCGCCCATCTGGTCCATCATGATGAACGGGTCGAGGTACTTGGTGTTGATCTTGGCGAAGGCGCGGCGGACGGGGAAGCCCTCGCCCTCGTAGCCCTCGGGGGCGGTGGCGACGGTCAGTACCGGCCGGGCGTTCGCGACGGCCGGGTCCGGCGTGGTCACGCGCGGGAGGGTCAGCGGGTTGTCGACGGTCACGGCGGGCATGTCGGCCTCCTTCGAGGGGGGTTCTCTGGCCTACGTCCACCAGATTAGTTCAATCCTCAACAACAAGCAAGTTGAAAATTGAACTATGTGGCGACGGAGGAGCGCGGCTCCTCTTCCCGGGGTGGCTATCCGTACATCCGGCGCATGGTGAAGTCGACCATCTGCTCGACCGCCTTGGCGTCGAACACCATCCGGTGCTCGCCCTCCATGTCCAGCGCGAAGCCGTAGCCGGTCGGGAGCAGGTCGAGCACCTCGGCGCCGGTGACGGTGAAGTGCTTGGAGTCCTTGCCGGCGTAGCGGCGCAGCTCCTTGAGGGAGCTGAACATCGGGATCACCGGCGTCGGGGTGTTGTGCAGTGCCAGGAAGCCGGGGCGGTCGCCGCGCGGGCAGTGCACCTTGGAGGTGATGAAGATGGCCTGGAAGTCCTCGACCGCCATCGAGCCCGTGGTGAACGCCCGGACCGCGTCCGCCAGGGACGGCGGGGAGGGCTCCGGGTAGAGGGACTGCTGGGGCGCCTGCCCCTGCGTGCCGTAGGCGTCCGGTCCGGGCATGCCGTTCATGCCCGGCTGCGGACCCGCCTGCTGCTGGTAGGGGTCACCCGGGTATGCGTTCTGGTCATATCCGTACACACGGACAGGCTAGCGGGAGCGCACCCGCCCGCGCTGGCGTCGATCCTGACAAGGAGTGGTCGTCCCGGCTTGTGGGACGTGACCACGTTCATAGCGGATTCACCGTCGGGGGCTTGCCCAAGTTACCGCTGGGTAGCATCATGATGCCTACTGGTGGGTACGGGACGCCCGAAACGCGGCGGTCACCCGGAAGCGACGAACCGGAGAAAACAGGCCATGGGTCACTACAAGTCCAACCTGCGGGACGTGGAGTTCAACCTCTTCGAGGTGTTCGGTCGCGACCAGGTGTACGGCACCGGGCCGTTCGCGGACATGGACGTCGAGACCGCGAAGAACATCCTCAGCGAGATCGCCCGCCTCGCCGAGAACGACCTCGCCGCGTCCTTCGCCGACACCGACCGCAACCCGCCGGTGTTCGACCCGGAGACCAACACCGCGCCGATCCCGGCCACCTTCAAGAAGAGCTACCAGACCTTCATGGACGCCGAGTGGTGGCGTCTGGGCATCCCGGAGTCGATCGGCGGCCAGGTCACCCCGAACTCGCTGATCTGGGCCTTCGCCGAGCAGATCCTGGGCTCCAACCCGGCCATCTGGATGTACTCCTCCGGCCCGGCCTTCGCCGGCGTCATCGCCGAGGAGGGCACCGAGGAGCAGCTGAAGGTCGCCCAGCGGATGACCGACCGCCTGTGGGGCTCCACCATGGTCCTCACCGAGCCCGACGCGGGCTCCGACGTGGGCGCCGGCCGCACCAAGGCGATCAAGCAGGAGGACGGCTCCTGGCACATCGAGGGTGTGAAGCGCTTCATCACCTCGGGCGAGCACGACATGTCCGAGAACATCATCCACATGGTGCTGGCCCGTCCCGAGGGCGGCAAGCCGGGCACCAAGGGCCTCGGCCTCTTCATCGTCCCGAAGTTCGACTTCGACTGGGAGACCGGCGAGCTCGGCGAGCGCAACGGCGTCTACGCCACCAACGTCGAGCACAAGATGGGCCTCAAGGCGTCCAACACCTGCGAGATGACCTTCGGTGCCAAGCACCCGGCCAAGGGCTGGCTGCTCGGTGAGACCGTCGACGGCATCCGCCAGATGTTCAAGATCATCGAGTTCGCCCGCATGATGGTCGGCACGAAGGCCATCGCCACCCTCTCCACCGGCTACCTGAACGCCCTGGAGTACGCCAAGGAGCGCGTGCAGGGCGCCGACATCTCGCAGTTCCTGGACAAGACCGCCCCGCGCGTCACCATCACCCACCACCCGGACGTGCGCCGCTCGCTGCTGACCCAGAAGGCCTACGCCGAGGGCATGCGCGCGCTGGTCCTGTTCACCGCGTCCACCCAGGACGACATGCTGGCCGCCAAGCTGCGCGGCGAGCGCGACGAGGCCGCCGAGCGCCTCAACGACCTGCTCCTGCCGATCGTCAAGGGCTACGGTTCGGAGAAGTCCTACGAGCAGCTCGCCCAGTCCCTGCAGACCTTCGGTGGCTCCGGCTACCTGCAGGAGTACCCGATCGAGCAGTACATCCGCGACGCCAAGATCGACACCCTGTACGAGGGCACCACGGCGATCCAGGGCCAGGACTTCTTCTTCCGCAAGATCGTCAAGGACGGCGGCCAGGCGCTGGCCGCGCTGTCCGAGCAGATCCAGAAGTTCCTCGCCTCCGCCGAGGGCGGCGACGCCCTGGCCGCCGAGCGCGAGCTGCTCGCCAAGGCCGCCGGTGACCTGGAGGCCATCGTCGGCAAGCTGATCGCCGACCTGACCTCGGTCGAGCAGGACGTCAAGAACATGTACAAGGTGGGCCTCAACACCACCCGCCTGCTGATGGTCTCCGGCGACGTCGTCGTCGGCTGGCTGCTGCTGCGCCAGGCCGCGGTGGCCCTGGCCAAGCTGGAGGCCGGCGCCTCGGAGAAGGACGTGCCGTTCTACCAGGGCAAGGTCGCGGCGGCCCGCTTCTTCGCCAAGAACGTCCTCCCGACCATCGCCCCGCAGCGGGCGATCGCCGAGGGTATCGACAACGAGATCATGGAGCTGGCGGAGGAGGCCTTCTAAGGCCCCTCCCACCCGTCGCCCGCCACCACCCTCCTTGGGGCGCGCTGCGCGCGGCACCTCTTTGACCGCCTGACGAAACCCTCACGCCGAAGGGCCCGGCTGCCACCGGGCCCTTCGGCGTTCCCACGTCCGGCTCGGGGGCCGACGACGCGGTCACCCCGGTCGAGGCCGGGCGGGCGGCGGAGTGGGTGGTTCGGGGCCGGATTCGGGGCCGAGTTCGGGTTCGGTGGTGTTGCCGGCGGGCCTGGTCGTCGCGGACAACTGGGTTCTCTCCCCAGGGACTTCACTGCCCCTCCGGATCCCTCCTCCCCCGACTCCGCGCGGAGCACGCGCGGTTCGTGGTCCGTGTGCGGATCCGGCCCTCCCCCCGTCGGCCGGTGCGCCGCGAGGGGGCCATCCGACGGTGTGCGACCGGAGTGGTTCAGGGCGTGAAGGAGGCCCGCTGAAGTGCGCGTTCACCGCTGTGTCCGTGTTCCCCATCGGTTGCCGCGTATCGAATGCCGTGTCCGTGTACGGGCATATGCTCAGGGTGCGAAGCCGACCCCCCATCCGGCTTCGGCCCTCCCTCGACCCTGGAGCAGCATGTCGACCGCCGCCCGCCGGGCATTCTTCGACCGGACGCACACCGACGATCTGATCACGTTCCTCGGCACCTCGCCGTCCCCGTACCACGCGGTCGCGAGCGCCGCCGAGCGCCTGGAGAAGGCGGGGTTCCGTCAGGTCGCGGAGACGGACGCCTGGGACGGGACGGCCGGCGGGCGCTACCTGATCCGCGGTGGCGCGCTGATCGCCTGGTACCTGCCGGCGGGAGCGGGGCCGGCGACGCCGTTCCGGATCGTCGGCACCCACACCGACTCGCCCAACCTGCGGGTGAAGCCGGTGCCGGACACCGGCTCGGCCGGGTGGCGGCAGGTCGCGGTGGAGATCTACGGCGGGGTGCCGCTGAACACCTGGCTCGACCGGGACCTCGGCCTGTCCGGCAGACTCGCGCTGAAGGACGGCACGGCGCGGCTCGTCCAGCTGGACGAGCCGCTGCTGCGCGTCCCCCAGCTCGCCATCCACCTGGACCGCCAGGTCAACGACGGCATGAAGCTCGACCGGCAGCGCCACCTCACCCCGATCTGGGGCCTCGGTCCGGTCGACGAGGGCTCGCTGATCGCCTACGTCGCCGAGCGGGCCGGGCTGGCCGCCGAGGACGTGGCCGGCTGGGACCTCATGACCCACGACGTCCAGCCCGCCTCCTACCTGGGCCGCGACCGCGAGCTGCTGGCCGGCCCTCGCCTGGACAACCTGCTCTCGGTGCACGCGGCCACCGCCGCGCTGGCCGCCGTCGCGGTGGCCGTCGCCGAGGGCGAGGTCACGCTGCCGTACATCCCGGTGCTGGCCGCCTTCGACCACGAGGAGACCGGCAGCGAGTCCGACACCGGCGCTCAGAGCCCGCTGCTCGGCAACGTGCTCGACCGGACGATCCACGCCCGCGGCGGCTCCCCGGAGGACCGCGCCCGGGCGTTGGCCGGCACCGTCTGCCTGTCCTCGGACATGGGCCACGCCGTCCACCCGAACTACTCCGAGCGGCACGAGCCGGGCCACCACCCGCTGCCGAACGACGGGCCGATCCTCAAGGTCAACGTCAACAACCGCTACGCGACCGACGGCGTGGGCCGGGCGGTGTTCGCGGCGGCCTGCGAGAAGGCCGGCGTGCCGTGGCAGACCTTCGTGTCCAACAACGCGATGCCCTGCGGTACGACGATCGGCCCGATCACGGCGGCGCGGCTGGGAATCAAGACGGTGGACTGCGGCATCGCGGCGCTGTCCATGCACTCGGCGCGCGAGCTGTGCGGGGCGGAGGACCCGTACCTGCTGGCGAGCGCGATCAAGGCCTTCCTGGAGGGCTGAGGCGTTCACGGGGAAGGGGCCCGGCGTTTTGCCGGGCCCCTTCCCCGTGAGCGGGTCATTCCCCCGCGGTCAATCCCCCACCGGTGATTCCCTGCCCGGTTACTCCATGCCCGCGAGGACCAGCGGGAGGCGGCGGACGCCGTCGGCGACCAGCTTCACCGGCACGCCCCAGTCCTGCTGGTGCACGTGACAGGCCGGGAACTCGATCTCCGGGTCGTCGTCGCAGGAGGCGGCCATCGCCGAGACGTGCAGCACGCCCTCGGTGATCCGGTCGGACAGCACCAGCTCGCGGGAGAGGTCGGTGTCCGCGCCCGCACCGGAGACCAGGAGCTCGGGCGGGGTCGCGCTGACCAGCAACCGGGTGGACGGGCCGTAGCGCTCGTCCAGCTTCTGGCCGCTCGGCGCCTCGAAGACCACGTCCAGCCGCAGCGCGCCGGGTGCCACCTCGGTGGCCGCGCGCTGGGTGCGGTGCGCCACCGACTCCACCCGCACCGCCTCCTCCGGTAGCCGCAGCCGGGTCAGCCGGTGCCGGGCCGACTCGACCACCACGATGTCGCCGTCCACCAGCACCGCCCCGGAGGGCTCGCGCAGATCGGTGGCCAGGGTGGTGACCTCGCCGCTCGCCGGGTCGAAGCGGCGCAGCGCGTGGTTGTAGGTGTCGCTGACGGCCACCGAGCCGTCCGGCAGCACGGTCACGCCCAGCGGGTGCTGGAACAGGGCCTGGTCGGCGCTGCCGTCGCGGTGGCCGAAGTCGAACAGGCCGGTGCCGACGGCGGTTTCGACCGTCATGGTTTCACGTGAAACGAAGCGCAGCGCGGAGGTCTCGGAGTCGGTCACCCAGAGCCTGCCGCCGTCCGCGGAGACGGCCAGGCCGGACGGCTGGGCGAACCAGGCCTCGGCGGCCGGGCCGTCCACCAGGCCCTCGTTGGTGGTGCCGGCCGCGACGCCGACCGTGCCGGTCGCCGGGTCGTACGCCCACAGCTGGTGCACGCCGGCCATCGCGATCCACACCCGGCCGTCGAACCAGGCGACGTCCCAGGGCGAGGAGAGGTCCACCTCGCGGGCCGGGCCCTCGGTGGCCGAGCCCTGCCACCACTGGCGGCCGGTGCCGGCCAGGGTGGTGACGCTGCCGTCGGCGAGGCGCACCCCGCGCAGTGCGTGGTTCACGGTGTCGGCCACGACCACGTCGTGGTCATGGCCCTCCGGCAGCAGTGCGAGGCCCTGCGGCTCGCTGAACCGGGGGCTGGTGCCGTCCACCAGACCGCGCTGCCCGTCACCGATCCGGCGCACCACCGTCTCGCCGTCCTCGGCCAGCTCGACCAGCGAGTGGTGGCCGGAGTCGGCGACCAGGAAGTGCCCGTTCGGCAGCCGGACCGCCTTGCCGGGGAACTTGAGGTCGTCGGTGCTCGGCTCGGGCGCCACGTACGGGCCGTCCCCGCGCCGCAGGGTGCCCTTGGCCTCGTGCTCCGCCTCCAGCTCGCCCACCAGCCGGGCGATCGCGTGGGCGTGGCCCTCACCGGCGTGCTGGGCCACCACGTAGCCCTCGGGGTCGATCACCACGAGCGTCGGCCAGGCCCGGACGGCGTACTGCTTCCAGGTCGCGAGCGCCGGGTCGTCCAGCACCGGGTGGTGCACCTCGTACCGGGCGACGGCGTCCACGACGGCCTGGTGGTCGGCCTCGTGCACGAACTTGGGCGAGTGCACGCCGACGATCACCACGGTGTCGCGGTGCTTCTCCTCCAGCTCGCGGAGCTCGTCGAGGACGTGCAGACAGTTGATGCAGCAGAAGGTCCAGAAGTCCAGGACGGTGATCTTGCCCCGGAAGTCGGCGAGGGTGAGGTCCTTGCCGCCGGTGTTCAGCCAACCGCCTGCCCCGACCAGCTCGGGGGCGCGTACACGTGCACGAGATGCCATGGCTGTATCCAACCCCATGGGGGGTCGGGGGCATTCCGGTGCAGTCCAATGGCGGATCCGGGAGATTCGGCAACCACCGCACCCCCGGGTGGGCCGGTGGCTAGGGCGCTGGGCATCGGGTGTGTGATGGCGGGTGATTGTCCTCGGAGGGGACTCATGACGGGCGACGAGGACGGCAACCAGATCACCGGCCCGGTCCAGGGGTACGCCGTGCAGGCCGGGGGAGTGCAGAACGTCTTCATCGGTCCGCCAGTTGCCGTGCAGGCCCCGGTCGAGGACCCCAGGGAGCGGTTCCTCGCGGCTTTTCGCGCGCAGGCGCTCGCGCAGGCCGGCAGCACGTTCCGGCTGAGCATGTTCTTCGTGTCGGCCGGTTCGGCCATCCTGCTGTGCGGCGCGGCGCTGGTGCTGCTTCGGCACGGCTCGGCGGCCGACAGCACGGCGGGGTTGATGACGGGCCTGAGCGGGGTGCTGATCAGCACGTGCGGAGGGGCTTTCGCGCTGCACGCCAATCGGGCGCGGAAGCATCTGACGGCCCAGGCGGATCAGGTCGGGGAGGAGCTCCGCTCGGACCGCACGCTGGAGCAGACGCTCGCCATGATCGATCACATCGAGGATCCGGTGATCCGGGACCGGCTCAGGTCCATCACGGCCATGCGGACCCTGGGGCTGGCCCCGACGCCGGAGGACGTCGCGAGCCGGGTGCTTCCGCACGACGTCGGCGCACCCGAGATCGATCCGAAGCCGCCCACAACGTAAGAGCCAGAAGTCCAGCATGGGGCCGGTGTCCGGCCCGTGGTCGAGGCCGAGCAGCCCAGTCCGTCGGTGCTGGGTGCGAGGCCCTCGGGCCGGCGCAGGGACAGCGAGGCGTCGACGGACACGGTGGCTCCTCAGGGGTCTTCGGGCCTCGGGTGCTACGGGTGCGAAAGAACGGCCTGCCAGCGGATTTCGCCGTCCTGGGTGTGCGGGGTCGGGTGGAGGCCGAGGGCGCGGGCGATGCGGGCGGAGGCTCCGTGGTCGGGGTGGATGTGGGCGAGGGCGGTGGTGACGCCGGTGGCGGCGAGGTGGGCGAGCAGGGAGCGGGCGGCCTCGGTGGCCAGGCCGCGGCGCTGCCAGGGGGTACCGACGACCCAGGCGAGTTCGGCTTCGGCGGCCCCGGGGCGGACGGTGGTCTGGACGTAGCCGGTCAGGGCACCGTCGGCGCGCAGCCGCAGGGCCCAGTTGCCCCAGATCTCGGCCGGGTCGGGGGATCCGGCGGCGAGCCGGGCGCAGCGGGCGCGCATCTCCTCCGGGGTGGCCGGGCGGCCGCCGGTGAAGGCGTGCAGGGCGGGGTCGGCGAGGGCGGCGGCGAGTTCGTCGGCGTGGTCGGGGGTGAGGGGGAGGAGGTCGAGGCGCTCGGTGCGCAGGGGGGTGATCAGCATGGCGGTATTGAAGCGCTGCGGCGCGCCGGTGCTTCGTGGCGGGTGCGGGTCCGGGTCAGCTGCTGCTCGCGATCGCGGCGTGCGTCGACCACGTGTTCTACAGCGGCTCGGCGGAGCTGCTGGAGGAGCACCGGGAGGCGCTGGCCGCCCCGGCCGGGGTCCGGTACGTCGGCGCGGACGCCGGGCACGCGGCGCTGCACGACGTGGCGCTGCTCAGCGCGATGTACGGGATGTTCGCCGGGGTCGCGCACGCCTTCGCGCTGGTGCGGGGCGAGGACGTGGAGCCGGGCGGTCTGGCGCCGCTGCTGGGGGGGGTGGATCACCGCGATGGCCGGGCCGTGGAGCGGACGGCCGCGCAGCTGGAGAGCGGCGACTACACCACGGGCGTGGTCTCCAACCTGGCGATGCAGGTGGCGGGCAAGGAGAGGCTGCTGCGTACCGCGGAGGAGCAGCGGGTGAGCGTCGAACTGCTGTCCCCTTTCTTCCGGTTGATGGAGCACCGGCTGGCGCTCGGCAGCGGCGCCGAGGACCGGACCGGGGTGGTCGACCTGCTGCGGCGGTGAGGGGCGGCCGGTAACGTACCGGCATGGCTGACCTTGAAGAACGCGCCGATGTCGTCGCGTCCGGCTCACGGCGTACCGGGGCGGGGGTGGGCGTCCGCCGGCGGCGCGCCGCCGACCTCGCCGACTGCGTCCGGGCCCTGGCCGACGTCCACGCCGCCGACGGCTACCCCACCGAGTGGCCCGAGCGGCCCGCCGCCTGGCTCACCCCGGACGGCCTGCTGGCGGCCTGGGTCGCCGAGGCGGACGGCCGGATCGCCGGGCACATCGGCCTCGTCCGCAGCACCCCGGGGGACATGGCCCCCGGACGGTGGAGCCGGCGGACCGGCGGACGCCCGGAACTGACCGCCGTGATCGGCCGGTTGTACGTCGCTCCGGCGGCGCGCGGGCGGGCCGCCGGAGCGCTGCTGATGGAGTGCGCCGTGGCGCACGCGCGGGTGCTCGGGCTGCACCCTGTGCTCGACGTGCTCGCCACCGACACCGCCGCCCTGGCCCTCTACCGCCGCCTCGGCTGGACCCCGCTCGGCAGTGGCGAACAGCGGTGGGACTCCGGCCGTACGGTCGTGGTCCACTGTTTCGCCGCGCCGAGGGGCTGAGCCGGACGGGCTGTGACCGCCCGGCCGCGCCGTCGGGCGGTCGTTCTGGGCCAGGATGATCTCGACGCCTTGTTCGAGGCTGGTGAAGTCCGCTCCGTTCCGGGTGCGCAACGGCAGGCCGTGAGCGGCAGCCGTGGCCGCGATCATCAGGTCCGTGCGGCGCGGGTGGGGGCCGCTTGGTCTGGATCGTGAGTGTGACCACCGGCTCCGTCGCCATGGCCACGCCCTGCGCTGCGTTGCTCGGCGGCCCCGGTCAGCCCGCCGAGCGGTCGGCGGTGGGGCGGCGGCGCAGGGCCGGGGTGGTGAGGGACGGGGGCTGCCAGGCGCCGTCGGCCCGGTACAGGTCGGTGCCGGGCGGGACGACGGCGTCGATCCGGTCCAGAGTGGCGTCGTCGAGGACCAGGTCGGCGGCCTTGAGGGCGGATTCGAGCTGTTCCATGATGCGCGGGCCGATGATCACCGAGGTGACGGCGGGATGGGCCAGCGGGAAGGCGGTGGCCAGCTCGGGCAGGGTGCGGCCGAGGTCCTCGGCGAGCTCGGTGAAGGCCTCGACCGCGTCCAGCTTGGCGGCCGTGGTGGGCAGCGCCGGGTCGAAGCGGCCCGGGTTGATGGCGGCGCGCCCGGTGGTCAGGTCGATCGGGCGGCCCTTGCGGTAGCGGCCGGTGAGGAAGCCGCCGGCCAGCGGGCCCCAGGTCAGCGCCCCCATGCCGAGCCTCTGCACCACCGGCAGAACGTCCCGCTCGATGCCGCGGGCGAGCAGCGAGTACGGCGGCTGCTCGGTGCGGAAGCGCGGCAGGGCGCGGCGCTCGGCGACGTGGTGGGCGTCCACGATCTGCTCGGCGGGGAAGGTCGAGCAGCCGAAGGCGAGGATCTTGCCGGCCCGGACCAGGTCGCCCAGGACGGCGAGGGTCTCCTCGATGTCCGTGGTGTGGTCCGGCCGGTGGATCTGGTAGAGGTCGATCCGGTCGGTGCGCAGCCGGCGCAGGCTCTCCTCCACCTCGCGGACGATCCAGCGCCGCGAGTTGCCGCCGCGGGCCCGGCCCTCGCCCATCGGGAAGTGCGCCTTGGTGGCGAGCACGATGTCGTCCCGGTCGCCGCGGGCGGCCAGCGCCTTGCCGACGATCTCCTCGGACTCGCCGGCCGAGTAGATGTCGGCGGTGTCGACGAAGTTGATGCCCCGGTCGAGTGCGGCGTTGATGATCCGGGCGCAGTCGTCGTGGTCGGGGTTGCCGATGGCGCCGAACATCATCGTGCCGAGGCAGTAGGCGCTCACCTCGATGCCGGTGCCGCCGAGGATGCGGTAACGCATGGTCGTACTCCCCCAGGTTGGTGGGTCGGTGCTGCGGTGGTGGCTCAGAGGCTACGAGTTGGAGTGCGCTCCAAGGCAAGGGCGGATGTGGATCCCCCTGGTGGGGGAGCCGGATCAGCACGCGGGCGGAGGCCGGTGCGGGGTGGTGCGGGTGAGCCTGGGGCCATGGGGAATCGTGAGTGGGCGCGGGACGGCCGGGCGGTGGCCGGCTGGGGCGTGGGTTACGCGGGTTTCGGGCTGGGCTGTGCGCTGAGCGGGACGGCGCTGTGGGCCGCCGCCTGGTTGGGGTGGGTGGTCGCCGGGGTCGGGCTGGCGGCGGCCGGGGCCGGCTGGGCGGCGTCGCGGTCCCGACCGTGGCGACAGAGAAGGTGGTTGACGGACCGGCGGTTGACGGAGCGGTGGTTGACGAGGGTGCTCTGGCTGCTGTGCGGACTGGCCGGGGTGGCGTCCTGGAGCCTGTTGATGGACGTGGTGACGCTGCTGTTCGGGCAGGCCGTGGACAGCGTCCCCGACGCGGTGCACAAGGCGCTGGCGGCGGTCGGGGCGCTGCTGCTGGCCGGGACCGCCAGGGCCCGGCGGCCGCTCGCGGACCGGCCGGCGCCCGGCCGCCCGGCCCCCTCCTCGGCCCCGGCGACCGTCCAACTCGCCGCCTGGGCCGGGAGCCTGGCCTTCCTCCCGTACGTGGTGATGAAGCTGATCTGGGCGTCCGGCGGCAGCTTCGCCGGGGTCAGCGGGGACGAGATGTACGCGAGCTACGTCCACAACGGCTCCTCCGGGCTCTGGCTCGCGCTGGAGCGCTGGGGGCTGGACGGCACGGTGCTGCTGGCGGCGATCGGGGTGTTCCTGCTGTGGGGGCTGGTGCGGCCGTGGGGGCAGGTGTTCCCGTGCTGGACCCTGCCGCTGCGCGGGCGGGCCGTCCCGCGCTGGCTGCCGCTCACCCCGGCGCTGATCGGTGCGGCCACGCTGGTGCCGTACGGGCTGGTCGGGATCGGCTACCTGTCGCTGTGCTCGGCCGGGGTCTTCGGGATCCGGCAGGGCGAATGGGCCACGCCCGGGCAGGCCCTGCAGGTGGCCTGGGTGGGCGCCTGCGCCTTCGCCGGGTACGGGGTGGCGCTGGCGGTGGCCACCCGGTCGTACTGGCGGCGGACCGGGGGCGACCGTGTCTCCTGAGCCGTTTGCCGAAGCGTTTGCTGGGATGGCAACAAAGCTTGCCGATACGGGATGGTCGGTCGCAGCCTGGCGGTGGAGGTGACCGACGATGAGCGGAAAGAACACGGCGGAGCGCTACGACGCGGTGGTGATCGGCGCGGGCGCGGCGGGACTGAACGCCGCCCTGGTGCTGGGCCGGGCCCGGCGGCGGGTCGCGGTGGTGGACGCGGGTGAGCCGCGCAACGCCCCCGCCGCCCACATGCAGGGCTTCCTGAGCCGGGACGGGATGCCGCCGGCCGCACTGCTGGCGGTCGGACGGGAGGAGGTCGCCCGGTACGGGGTGGACCTGATCGACGGGCGGGTCGAGCACGTCGAGAACGCCGAGCCCACCGAACTCGGCTTCGTCGTCCACCTGGCGGCCGGACCGGTGCTCCACGCGCGCCGGGTGGTCGTCGCCACCGGACTGCGGGACGGACTGCCGGAACTGCCCGGCCTCGCCGAGCGCTGGGGCCGGGACGTGCTGCACTGCCCGTACTGCCACGGCTGGGAGGTCCGCGACCGCCCGCTCGGGGTGCTCGGCACCGACCCCCGGGCGGTCGACCAGGTGCTGCTGCTGCGGCAGTGGTCGGCGGACGTGGTGCTGTTCGCCCACACCCTGGACCTGACCGGGGCCGACCACGAGCGGCTCGCGGCGCGCGGCGTCCGGGTGGTCGAGGGCCGGATCGTCCGACTGGTGGCCGACGACGGGCGGCTGCGCGGCGTCGAACTCGACACCGGGCAGGTGGTCGGCCGCGAGGCGGTGTTCGTCTTCCCGCAGCCGGTGCCCCGGGACGCGCTGCTGGTCGGCCTGGACTGCGAACGGGACGACAACGGCTGGGTCACCACCGACCGGACCGGCCGCACCAGCGTGTCCGGCGTCTGGGCGGTCGGCAACGTAGCCGACCCGCGCGCCCAGGTGGTCACGGCCGCCGGGACGGGTGCGTCGGCCGCCTTCGCCCTCAACCACGACCTGGTGGACGAGGAGATCGGACGGGCGGTCGCGCTGCGCCGCGCGACCGGTCCGGCCGTGGCCGCCTGAGCGGCGAAGCCACCACCACCGAACCCACCACCGAAGAGGGGACACCATGTCCGCACGCCAGCACCAGCCCGCACACCAGCACCAGCCCGGGCACCAGCACGCCGGCCACGGCCACGGCCACGGCCACGTGCCCGCCGCAGACCTCGACTGGGACGCCCTCGCGGCGCACCTGGAGCTGGAGGCCGACCTGCGCGCCGGGGCCGTCACCGAGGCCGGGCACTGGCTGTCCGGCCTCGCCGGAGACGGCGCGGTGCGCCGGGTGCTCGACGTCGGCGCCGGGCCCGGGGTGATCGCCGGGCTGCTCGCCGAGGTCTTCCCGGCGGCCGAGGTGGTCGCCGTCGACCAGTCGGCCGCCCTGCTGGAACGCGCCCGGGCGCGCCCGGGCGGCCGCCTCGGCACCCAGCAGGCAGACCTGCCCGCCGAGTTCGACAAGCTCGGCGAGGCCGACCTGATCTGGTCCGGCAACGCGATCCACCACCTCGGCGACCAGCAGGCCGCGCTCACCGCCCTGGCCGGACGGCTGCGGCCCGGCGGCCTGCTCGCCGTCGCCGAGAGCGGCCTGCCGGCGCGCTACCTGCCCCGCGACTTCGGCCTGGGCCGGCCCGGCTTCCAGGCCCGGCTGGACGCGGTGCACGAGGACGGCTTCGCCGCCATGCGCGCCGAACTGCCCGGCGTCACAGCGGAGATCGAGGACTGGCCGGCCATGCTGCGGAGGGCCGGACTGGTCCCCAGCGGCACCCGCACCTTCCTGGTCGACCACCCGGCCCCGCTGGCCCGGCCGGTCCGCGCGTACCTGCGCACCCAGCTCGTCCGGCGCCACGACCAGCTCGCCGAGGTGCTCGACCCGGAGGACCGGGCGACCCTGGAGGCGCTGATCGAACAGGACGCCCCGACCGGCGTCCTGCACCGGCCGGACGCCTTCTACCTCTCGGCGATGACCGTCCACACCGCCCGCCGGGACTGAGAGCCGCCCCCGCCCGTCGCCTCCGAGGCCGCGACGGGCGGGGGTCTCCAGGTCGGTCGGGGCCTCGGCGTCGGTCGGGGCCTCAGGTCGGGCGGGGCCTTAGGGTCGGCGCATGACAGCGAACGAACAGGGCTTCGTCGTGGTGACCACCACCCACGAGAGCGAGGAGCGGGCCCGGGACCTGGCGGCCGCCGTGGTACGGGAGCGGCTGGCGGCCTGTGCGCAGGTGTACCCCGTCCGCTCGGTGTACTGGTGGGAGGGCGCGGTGCAGGACGCCGAGGAGTGGCGGATCGACCTCAAGACCCGGGCCGAACTCGCCGACCGGCTGGCCGGGTTCGTCGCCGGACGGCACCCGTACGACACGCCCGAGGTGATCGCCGTGCCCGTGGTGGCCGGCAGCCCCGGCTACCTGCGCTGGGTGGCCGGGGAGACCGCCGCGTAGCGGGTCAGGGCGCGACCTGGAGGAAGGCCAGCACCGCCAGCACCCGGCGGTGGTCCTCCTCGGAGGGCGGCAGGTCGAGCTTGAGGAAGATGTTGGCGGTGTGCTTCTTCACCGCCCGCTCGGTGATCACCATCCGTTCCGCGATCGCCCCGTTCGAGCGCCCCTCCGCCATCAGCTCCAGCACCTCGCGCTCACGCGGTGTCAGGCGCTCCAGCGGCTTGGTGCGTTCGGTGTTGCTGACCAGCATCGCGATCACCTGGGGATCGAGCGCGGTGCCGCCCGCCGCCACCCGGTGGACCGTGGCCACGAACTCGTCGGGGTCGAAGACCCGGTCCTTCAGCAGGTAACCGATCGCGCCGCTGCCGTCGGCGAGCAACTCCTTGGCGTAGAGCTGCTCCACGTACTGGGAGAGCACGAGCACCGGCAGACCGGGGATCTGCCGGCGCGCCTCCAGAGCCGCCTGGAGGCCCTCGTCGGTGAACGTCGGTGGCAGTCGTACGTCGACGACTGCCACGTCCGGACGTTCGGTGAGGAGGGCCTGGAGGAGGTCCGGTCCGGTGTCCACCGCGGCCACGACCTCGAAGTCGTAGGCCTGCAGCATCCGGATCAGACCGTCCCTCAGGAGGAAGAGGTCCTCCGCGAGTACAACTCGCACGGCAGCTCCATCGTCAGGGTCGTGGGGCCGCCGAGCGGGCTGCGGACGGCCAGGACTCCGTCGAAGGTAGCAAGCCGGCGCTCGAGTCCGCGCAGGCCGGTGCCGCGGGAGGGGTCGGCGCCGCCGGTGCCGTCGTCCGTGATCTGGGCCTTCAGGGTGCCGTTCTCGTACCAGAGTTGGACGTCGACGTGGCTGGCGCCGGAGTGCTTGGCGGCGTTGGTGAGGGCCTCGGAGACCGCGAAGTACAGGGCGGACTCGACCGGGGCCTCGGGGCGGCCGGGCAGGTCGGCGGAGACGGTCACGTTCAGCGGGCTGTCCATGCACAGGGCCCGGACGGCGTCGGCGAGTCCGCGGTCGGCCAGCACCGGCGGGTGGATGCCGCGGACCAGGTCGCGCAGCTCGTTGAGGGCGGAGGCGGAGGCCTGACGGGTCTCGGCGAGCAGCTGCTTCGCGGCCTCCGGGTCCCGCTCGACCAGGCGCTCGGCCACGCCCAGGTTCATGCCCATGGCGACCAGTCGGGCCTGCGCCCCGTCGTGCAGGTCCCGCTCGATGCGGCGCAGTTCCGCGGCCTGGGTGGTCAGCGCGTCGCGCCGGGTCTCGGTGAGGTGGGCGACCTTGCGCTCGGCGGCCAGCGCCTCGGCCCGGGCGGTCGGGCCGAGCAGCGACTTGGCGAGCGCGGTGTGGGCCCGCATGGCGCCGGGGGCGATGGCCAGGCCGGCCAGCAGCACCGGGACGCCGAACAGGGCGGCGGTGCCCGCCGCACCCGAGCTGGTGACGTGGATCCACAGGTACCAGGTGTTGCCGCCGTTGTCGGCGATCGACTGCCAGACCTGGGGCAGCAGCAGGCCGAGGACGCCGTAGGCGAACACCGCCAGCGGGAAGATCGCCACCGTGAAGCCGACCACCGGATCGACCAGCAGCCAGAGCAGGTCGCGCCAGGTCGCCTGGTCGGACAGCATCGCCTGGCAGCGCTTCCAGGCCCCCTTGAAGCCCGCCTCGGCATCCGGCAGCGGCTGGTAGGGGTCGCGGATCTCGACACCGGTCCAGTCGGCGGCGAGCCGGCGCCGCAGGCCGGCCAGGCCGCGGATCGCCAGGATCGTGGGCGGAACCAGCAGTGCGCCGACGCCGAGGCCCAGGAGGGAGGCGGCGACCGTGGCCGCGGTGAGCAGCAGCAGCTGCGGCACCGCGAGGGCTGCCAGGACCGGACCGCGCAGGCAGGACCGGATGGCGTTGCCCAGCGCCCGGAGCGGGTTCCGCCCGGTGCGGCCGGTCGTGGTGTCGGTGTTCTGCACGTTGTTCACAACTCCCGTGGTGATGCTGCTGGTCATGACCGCTCGGCCCCTTCCGTGACGGCCTCGCGGCCGGTATCCCTACCCGTTGCTTGCTGACGACATCCAGACTGCCGTCCGCCGCGATTCCGATCACTGGGCCCTGGACCCCTCTTGGTGGTACCTGGGTACACCCCCCGATCGACGACCAGAGGCCATGTCCGGGGGAGGGCATCCCTCCTAGTGTTGTCGGTGTCGGGAAGCGACCCGCCTCAGCGCGCCGGAGCTTCCACAATCCACTTGTTCCGAAAGGGAGTTCATCATGGGCGAGCGTCGTGCAGAGGCGAACCGGCCGCTGGTCAGGCGGGGTTGGGTCCGACTCGTGATGGTGCTGGCGGCCATCGGTCTGTTCCTGTACGGGCTCACGCCGGACCGTGCCCACGCGGCCACCGCGGCGGGCGGCAGCGGGAGTTCGGCGGCGGGCGGCTCGACGGCACCACCCGACCCCGGGTCGGTGAAGCGGCTGTTCGACGAGATCGTGCCGAAACTGCTCGCCGAGCACAAGATCCCCGGCGCGGCGGTGAGCGTGGTGGCCGGCGGGCAGCAGGTCTTCGCCGGCGGGTACGGGGTCTCCGACGTGCCGAACCGCACGCCCGTCGATCCGGCCCGGTCGGCCTTCTTCATGGGCTCCGACGCCAAGGTGTTCACCGCTGTCGCCGTCCTCCAGCAGGTCCGGGCGGGCAAGTTGGACCTCCACGCGGACGTCAACACCTACCTGACCGCCTTCAAGATCCGGGACAGCTACCCGGGGCACCCGGTCACCGTGGAGAACCTGCTGACACACACCGGCGGCTTCGACGACACCTTCATGGGACTGGCCGAGGCCGAGCCCCAGCGCAGCGGCGGCCTGGGGGCCGCGCTGGCCGCCCACCAGCCGGACCGGGTCCGTGCTCCCGGGGTGACCGCCGCGTACGACAACTACGGCGTCGCGCTCGCCGGTTACCTGGTCGAGGTGGTCTCCGGCCAGCCGTTCGACCAGTACGTCGCCCAGCACGTCCTGCAGCCGCTCGGCATGGACCGCACCACCTTCACCCAGCCGCACCCCGCCCCCATCGACGCCGACCTGGCCCACGGCTACCGGCCGGAGGGCGGCGGACAGACCGAGACCAAGGGGCTGTACGGGCCGCTGACCCCGACCGGGGCGGCCGCCGTCACCACGGCGAGTGACATGGGGCGGCTGATGCTCGCCCAGCTGCAGGGCGGGTCCGTCGACGGCCGGTCGATCCTGGACCGGGAGGGCGCCGTCCTGCTGCTCGCCCGGCACTTCGGGCCGGACCAGCGGATGCCCGGGATGGCGTACCTGCTCGAACAGCGCAACCGGAACGGGCAGCAGCTCCTGGTCAAGGACGGGGACGTGCCCGGGTTCCACAGCAACCTGGCGCTGCTGCCGGCCCGTGGGGTCGGACTGTACGTGACGGTCAACGGGGACGGCGAGGGGTCCACCGGCGGGTGGATGACCCAGCAGGTGCTGAACGACTTCGTCGATCGCTTCTACCCGGCTGCGGGGGCCGCGGGCGCCGTTGCTCCTGCCGGGGTGGGCGGGGACCTGTCGAAGTTCACCGGGGACTTCAGGTCGACGCGGGTCAGCCAGTCGAACCTGACCAAGGCGGCGGCGCTGATGGGGTCGGTGCACATCGCCGCCCGTGACGGGCGGCTGGTCGTGACCGGGCCGGTGACCCGGGATCCCTCGGCGGGGGAGACCCAGTGGGAGCAGGTGCAGCCGGGGCTCTTCCGGCAGGTCGGCGGGAGTTCTCAGATCGCCTTCGAGCTGAACGGGGACGGGGAAGTCACGTCGATGCTGACGGACGGTGACCCGACTATCGCGTACGAGCCGTTGGCCTGGTACCAGGCCCCGGAGCTGCACCAGCGGATCGCCCTGGGGAGCCTGGCGGTGCTGGTGCTGACGGTGATCGGGTGGGGCGTGGCGGCGGTGGTGCGGGCGGCGCGGGGCAGGGGGCGGGCCGGGCAGCCGGTGGCGCGGCTGCTGGGCTGGCTGACGGGGGCGGTGCTGGTGGTCGCCACGGGGTGCTTCGCGCTGCTGACCTCTGACTCCAATGCGCTGAACCAGACGCTGTTCCTGGGGGACTCGCCGCTGCTGAAGGTGGTGCCGGCGATGTACCTGGGGGCGGCGGTGCTGACCCTGCTGATGGTGATCTGTGCGGTGGTCGCGTGGCGGCAGGGGTGGTGGGGGGTGTTCGGGCGGCTGCACTACACGGGGGTGACGGTGGCGGCGCTGGTGTTCCTGGTGTTGGCGGGGGGTTATGACCTGATCGGGACGGGGTACCTGGCGGGGTCGTTGGATCTGATCGGATGAGGGGGGTGTGGGGGCCCGGGGCCGGGGAGGCTCCGGGCCTTTTGCTTTTGTACGGGAGGGGGGCTGTGGGTTCTGCGGTGGGGGGTGGGCTTTCGGGAGGGTGGGGCCGGGGCGGTTCCTGGGGTGGCCGCTCCGGGGGCTGGATGATTTTCCGACTGCCGACTCTCATCGTGGGGGGGAGGGGGAGGGGGAGGGGGAGGGGGAGGGGGAGGGGGACGTGGGGTGGGGGGTGTTGTGGGCGCGCGAGATGTGGCCCGCGCGGCCACGGAGGGTGCTGGGGTGGGGCCCGCGCGGCCTGTGGTGGTTGGGGGGAAAGGCCGACGGCCCCGACGTTTGGGGTGTCGGGGCCGTTCGGTCAGGCGACGATTTGCCAGGAGGTGGTGGGGGTCGGGGGTCTGAGGGAGACGTCGTGCCAGCGGACTCTGCGAGGGGTGGGTCGGGGGCTGGGTGGGGTGGCGGCTCGGGCTTTGAGGTGGAGGAGGACGGTGAGGGCGGCGATCTCTTCGGGGGTGAGGTCGGTGCGGTCGGTGCGGAAGAGGGGGGTCTGGTCGGTCATGGTGGGCCTCCGGGTGGGGGAACCCCGACGGGCCCCCCCCCGGGGGGGGGGGGGGGGGGGGGGGGGGGGGGGGGGGGGGGGCCGGGGGGGGGGGCCCCCCCGCGGCCCCGGCCGGGGGGGGGGGGGGCGGTGGTGGGGGGTGAGGGGTGGGTCAGGCGTGCTTGACCAGCAGGAGGCGGTGCATGGGGGTGTCGAGCAGGGCGACGCGGCGCAGGCCGGCGTCGGCGAGCCACTGGTCGTAGTCGTGGACGGTGAAGGCGTCGCCGCCGCCGGTGGCGAGCATGGAGGCGGCGAAGAGGCGGAAGAAGCGGTTCTGGGTGTTGCCGTCGGTGCTGTCCTCGTCGACGATGTGGTCGGCGATGGCGATCACGCCGTCCTCGGTGAGGGCCTTGGCGGAGCGGAGCAGGAGCTCGCGGGCGGACTCCGGGGTCTGCAGGTGGAAGATGTTGACGAAGAGGGCGACGTCGACGCCGGTGCCCCAGTCGTCGGCCCAGAAGTCGACGACCTCGGGGTTGAAGCGGTCGGCCACGCCGAGGCGGTGGGCCTGGGCGTTGGCGATCGGGATGATCCGCTCGGCGTCCAGGGCGCGGGCGTTGAGGCCGCTGAACTCCTGGAGGAGGAGCTGGCTGTAGATGCCGGTGCCGCAGCCGACGTCGAGGAGGGTGCGGCCGGTGCCGTCGGTCCAGCCCTGCTCGCGCAGGGCGGTGGCGAGGGTGGAGGCGATCGGCGGGGCCCAGAAGTTGATGCCGCGGACGAGGGAGGTGTAGTCCTCCTCGGAGATCTGGTTGAGCTGCTGCGAGCCCTCGGAGTTGCGGGCGCCGGTGCGGACGTTGGTGGCGAGGTTGCGCCAGGCGTTCCAGGCGACGTTGCGGTCGTGCCGGATCTTGCCGACCAGGCTGTACAGGCCCTCGGGGGCGAAGATGTCGTGCATCTCCGGTGGCAGGGAGTAGACGGCCTGGCCGTCCGCCGCGCGGCTGCGCTCGACCACGTCGTACGCGGCCAGGCCGTCGAGCAGGACGCGGGTGGCGCGCAGGTCGGTGCCGAGCTTGCTGGAGAGCTCGCCGGCGGTGGCCGGGCCGCTGATCAGGGCGGTGAAGGCGCCGAGGTCGTGGGCGGCCTCGATGACGCCGGTGGCCCAGATGCCGATGAGGTGCTCGTACATCCGGTGGGCGGCGTTGACGCCGGTGCCGCGGCCGGGAAGCAGCTCGGTGTCGACCAGCGGGGTGTGGTTGTCAGAGGTGCGCACGGCGGGGATGGTCATGGTCGTTTCTCCTAGAGGAAGTTGACGGTGCGTCTGGTGATCACAGGACGATTCCGCCGTCGATCTGCAGGACCGAGCCGGTGAGGTAGGCGGACTGCGGGCCCGCCAGGAAGGCGACCGAGTCGGCCACCTCGTCCGCCGTGCCGAAGCGACCGAGCGGGATGTGCTTGAGGGCCTCGGTGCGCTGGGCGTCGGTGAGCACCGAGGTCATGTCGGTCTCGATCATCCCGGGGGCCACCGCGTTGACCCGGACGCCGTAGCGGCCGACCTCCTTGGCGAGGGCGCGGGTGAGCGCGATGATGCCGGCCTTGGAGGCCGCGTAGTTGCTCTGGCCGGGGTTCCCGTAGACGCCGGAGACCGAGGAGAGCGTGATGATCGAGCCGCCGCGGCGCTTGACCATCGGGAAGGCCACCGCCCGGCAGAGGTTGGCCGTGCCGGTGAGGTTGGTGTCGGTGACCGCCTGCCAGTCCTCGTCGGCCATCAGGAGGAGCGGCTTGTCTCGGGTGATCCCGGCGCTGGCGATGGCGACGGTGATCGGGCCGAGTTCCTGTTCGGTTCGGGTGACCCAGGCGCGGACGGCGGCGGCGTCGGTGACGTCGACCCGTTCGGCCAGGACGCCGACGCCGAGTTCGCTGAGCTCCTTGGTGAGGAGGTCGGCGGCCTGCTGGTCGGACTGGTAGCAGAAGCTGATCGCGTAGCCCTCGGCGGCCAGCCGCAGGGCGGCCGCCCTGCCGATGCCGCGGGAGCCGCCGCTGATCAGGACGGTGCCGGGGGCGCTCATCGGGCACCGCCGGTGAGGCGCAGGACGGCGCAGGCGGCCAGGCCCTGGTGGTCCAGCGAGGCGATCACGGCGACGCGGCCGGTGGCCGCGGGGTCGTTCTCGGCCAGGGACAGCACGGTGGTGAGGGAGAAGACGGTGCCGGCGGAGCCGGTGTCGCCGAGCAGGGCGGGAACCCGGTCGACGGCCTCGGCGCCCACCAGTGCGGCGAGCTGGTCCCCGGCCGGCTGCCCGGTGACGGCCGCGGCCCAGACCTCGTCGGGGGTCGCGCCGGCCTGGTCGAGGGCCTCGCGGACGGTGTCGGCGAGGGCCTGCGCCGGGTCGTCGTCGATGTCCAGACGGACGTCCAGGGCGAGCAGTTCGGCCAGCACCCGGCGGCCGGGCGGCAGTGTCCTGGCGGTCTCCATCAGCAGGACGGCGCTGCCCTCGCCGAGGGGCTGGTCGGTGCCGCCGGCCAGCCACTCGCGGGTGGTCGACTGCTCCTCCACCGCGCCGATCACGGCTCGTTCGGCGCGGTCGGCCGCCAGCAGGCGGCGGGCGTAGCCGAGGGCGAGCAGTCCGCCCGCGGCGCCGCCGGCCAGGGTGGTGTTGGGGCCCTTGAGGTCGAAGCGGATGGCGGTGGCCGCGGCCGGTCCGTTCATCAGCACGTTCGGCATCAGCTGGGCCGGCACGTCGTAGGGCTTGTCGCCCTCGAAGGAGGCCCGGCTGAACCCGGCGGAGCTGTGGGCGCTGCCGAGGGTGGTGCCGAGGACGAGGGCGGTGCCGCCGCCGGTGGCGATCGGGCTCTGCGCGGCCTCGGCCTCGTCGAGCAGTTCGCGGACGGCGGTGACGGCCAGGCCGGTGGCCCGGTCGAAGGTGCGGGTGCCGGCCTTGCCGAGCACCTTGCGGGTGTCGAAGTCCGGTACCTCGTGGGCCGGTTCCCCCCGGCCGACCCCGGCCGCGAACGCGTCGCGGCCGAGGCCGAACGGGGAGACGGCGGACCACGCGGTGATCAGCGGTGCGTCCCGGTGGATGGTGCTGGGGCTCATCGGCTGGGCTCCTCGTCGTGGCGCCCCAGGACGACGGAGGCGTTGTTGCCGCCGAAGGCCAGGCCGTTGTTGACCACCACCCGGAGGTCCGCGGGGACGGAGTGGTTGGGCACGCAGTCGATCTGGCACTGGGGGTCGGTGGTGCGGTGGTTGACGGTGGGCGGGATGAAGCCGTGGGCCAGCGCGAGCGCCGAGGCGGCCGCGCCGAGCGCGCTCGCCGCGCCCATCGAGTGGCCGAGCATCGCCTTGAGGGCGACGGTGCGCGGCGGGGTGTCGCCGAAGACCTCGCGGATCGCGCGGGTCTCGGTGATGTCGTTGGTGGGGGTGCCGGTGCCGTGGGCGGAGACCAGGTCCACCTCGGTCGCCTTGACCCCGGCGTCGGCGAGCGCCAGCTCCATGCAGCGGGCGACGCTCGACTGGTCGGGTGCGGTCGGGTGGTGGGCGTCGCAGTTGAGCCCGTAGCCGAGCAACTCGGCGTAGATCCGGGCGCCGCGGCGCCGGGCGGACTCGAGCGTCTCCAGGACGAGGATCCCCGCGCCCTCGGCCGTGAGCAGCCCCTCCCGGTCGGCGTCGAACGGACGGCAGAAGTCCGAGGAGACCAGACCGAGCCGGCTGAACCCGGCGAAGGTGCGGCGGCAGATCGCGTCCGCGCCACCGACGACGGCGATGTCCGCCTCGCCGCCGCGGACGGCGTCGAAGCCGTCGCCGATCGCGTAGTTGCCGGCCGCGCAGGCGGTGCCGAGGACGGTCGGGACCGCCCGGGGGAGCCGCAGCTCCCGGGCGATGGCCAGGGCCAGCTGGTGGGACGGCAACCGGCCGGCCACCAGCCGGTCCGCCGGGTGCTCCGGTCCCTTCGCCACCGACTCGGCCATCATCTTGTCGAGTTCGGCGGCCTCGCCGTCGGTGGTGCCGACGGTGACCTGGGCGCGCAGCCCGGCGAGCTCCTGCTCGTCGAGGCCGGCGTCCTGGACGGCCATCCGGGCCGCCGCGACGGCGAACTGGGTGGCGCGGCCGAGCTCTTCGACCGGCAGGCGGTGGATCCACTGCTCCGGTTCGAAGCCGTCGACCTCGTGGCCGGAGGTCCGGAGGAAGCCGGTGGTGTCGAAGCTGGTGATCGGACCGGCGCCGCAGCGGCCCTCGCGCAGGGCCGAGGTGAACTCCTCGACCCCGTTGCCGATGCTCGACAGGACGCCGATGCCGGTCACCACCACGCGCTGCGGCTCGGTCATCGCGCGTTCGCCCGGGAGAGGACCTCCAGCACGGCGGACAGGTTGACCATGTTGGCCAACTCCTCCTGCGGGATGGTGACGTTGAACTCCTTCTCCAGGCGGGCGAGGACCTCGATGGCGTTCAGCGAGTCGGCGCCGTAGTGGTCGATGAAGTGGTCGGTCAGGGTCAGCTCCTCGACTTCGAGGTCGAGGCAGTCGGCGACGATCTCGCGGACCTTGGCCTCGTCGATGGCGACAGCGCTCATGGTGTGCTCCTCAGGGGTTTCGGGTTGGGTGGGGCTCAGGCAGTGGCGTCGATCAGGCTCTGCGGGCGCAGGTCGGTCCAGGTGCGCTCGATGTGGTCGAGTGCCTCCTGCCGGGTGCTCGCGCCCTTGACGGTCCGCCAGCCGGCCGGGACGTCGGCGAAGGCGGGCCACAGGCTGTGCTGGTTCTCGTGGTTGGCGAGCACGAGGAAGGTGCCCTGCTCGTCGTCGAACGGGTTGCTCATGATTCTGGTCCTTTCGGAATTCCCGGAAATCGTCCGCTCTCCGGGCGCGGCGGCCCCGGCGAGGAATTGTCCGGGGCGGTCGCCGACTGTTTTCAGTCCGACTTCCGCAGGGCGGCCGACAGGGTCTTTCCGATGAATTCGGCCGGTGTCGGTTCGAGCATTGAGTCGTGGTCGCTGTCGACCGGGTGCCGGAGGATCCGGCCGGTCACGTGCTCCCCCCAGGAGCCCGCGTCCGGGTCGCCGGGGGCGACGCCGCGGGTGGCCGCGAACAGGAGCAGGTCGCCCTGGAAGCGGCCGGGGCGGTGGGCGTCGCCGAGCAGGCTGTGGGTGCGGATCACCCCGAGCAGCCGGACCAGCTCGGTCTCGTCCAGCTCCGCGAGCGCGTTGCCTGCCTCGGCGAGGCGTTCGCGGGCGGTGGCCAGGTCGACCGGCCCGTCGCCGGGGAGGCCGGCCCGTTCGAGCAGTTCGGCCAGGACGGCCCGGTCGTCCGGCACGTCCTCGGCGGGCGAGCCGCTGCCGGGGTAGCCGTCCAGGTCGGCGAGCAGTTCGACCTGTTCGCCGCGGGCCTGCAGCTGGACCGCGATCTCGTGGGCGACGAGCCCTCCGAACGACCAGCCGAGAATACGATAAGGCCCCTGAGGCTGGATTTCCAGCATTTCTCCGAGATACTTTCCGGCGATTTCCCGCACGGACTCCGGGGACTTTTCCGGGGAGCGCACCCCGCCCGCCTGGAAAGCGTACACGGGAATGTCCGCGTCAATTTCCGCGGCGAGGGTCAGGAAGGGCCAGCCGAGTCCGACCGCGCCGTGCACGCAGAACACCGGACGGCGGGTGCCGGTCGGCCGGATCGCCAGCACGGGCGCGAACGGGTCCTCGGGCGCACCGGTGCCGTCGACGGCACCGGCCACCAGAGCCAGGCCGGCCACCGTGCGGTGGGCGAAGACGTCGGCCGGGGTGAGCTCCAGTCCGGCCGCCCGGGCCCGGCTGACCAGCTGGATGGACTTCAGGCTGTCGCCGCCCAGTTCGAAGAAGCCGTCCTCGGCGCCGACCCGGTCCAGGCCGAGTACCTCGGCGAACACCCGGCTGAGCGCGAGCTCCACCGGTCCGCTGGGCGCGCGGCCGTCCGACCGGGCCACCGCCCGGTCGTCGGCCCCGGGCGCGGGCAGCGCCTTGCGGTCCACCTTGCCGTTCGGGGTGAGCGGCAGCTCCTCCAGCGGGACGTACGCCGCCGGGAGCATGTACTCCGGCAGTACGGCCGCCAAGTGGGCTCGCAGCGCGGCGGGTTCGGGCCGCTCGGGGCCGGCGGGCACCAGGTAGGCGACCAGCCGGCGTTCGCCCGGCGAGTCCTCCCGATCGGTCACCGACGCGCGCTCGACCAGGGGATGGTCCGTCAGTACCGCCTCGATCTCGCCGAGTTCTATGCGGAAGCCGCGGATCTTCACCTGGTGGTCGATCCGGCCGAGGTAGTCGATCGCGCCGTCCGGCCGCCAGCGGGCGAGGTCGCCGGTGCGGTACATCCGCGAGCCGGGCGGCCCGTACGGGTCGGCGGTGAAGCGCTCGGCGGTCAGGCCCGGGCGGTCCAGGTAGCCCCGGGCGAGGCCGGCGCCGGCCAGGTACAGCTCGCCGACGACGCCCGGCGGCACCGGGCGCAGCGCGGCGTCCAGCAGCCGGGCCTGGTTGCCGGCCAGCGGGCGACCGATCGGCGGGGTGCCGGTGTGGTCGGGCGCCAGGTCGACGCCGACCGAGTAGATGGTGGTCTCGGTCGGGCCGTACAGGTTGCTGACCTTCGCCGCGGCGCCGGTCAGCGCCGCCGCCAGGGCCGGGCTGAGGGCCTCGCCGCCGGTCATCACGTGCACCCCGGCCAGCGAGTCGGGCCGCGCGGTGACCAGTGCGTGCCACAGCGTCGGGGTGGCCTGCATGACGTGCGCCCCGGTGGCGAGGGTCAGTTCGGCCAGCAGCTCCGGGTCGCGGACCGTGTCGTGCGGGGCGAGCACCAGCCGGGCGCCGCTGAGCAGCGGGCCGAACAGCTCCAGGTTGGCGATGTCGAACCCGAAGGTGGTGACGGCCAGCAGGGTGCGCCCGGGAGCCAGGCCGACCCGCTCGGTGAGGTCCAGCAGGTGGTTGACCAGCGCCCCGCGCGGCACCACGACGCCCTTGGGGCGGCCGGTGGAGCCCGAGGTGTAGATGACGTACCCGCCGTGCTCGGGCCGTACCGGCTCGGCCAGTTCGGCCGGGCGCAGGTGGTCCGCGGCCTGGCCGTCGACCAGTGCGCGGGTGGCCGGGTCGTCCAGCAGCAGGAGCCGGCCGTTGCCCAGGCCGGGGACGGCCGCGGCCACCCCGGTCAGGGTCACGGTCAGCACCGGCTGGGCGTCCTTGGCCATTCCGGCGATCCGGTCCGCCGGGTACGACGGGTCGATGGGCAGGTAGGCGGCTCCGGTCTTGACCGCCGCGAGCGCCGCCACCACCAGGTCGACCGAGCGCGGCAGCGCGATCGCCACCAGTCGGTCCGGCGCAGCGCCCTGGGAGACCAGGGTGCGGGCGAGCCGGTTGGCCCGGCGGTGCAGCTCGGCGAAGTCGAGCCGCTGGTCGGCGTACTCGAGCGCGATCGCGTCCGGGTGGGCGTCCGCGGTGGCCTCCAGCAGGGTGGCGAGCGGCTGCCCGTCGCCCCGGGCGGCGGCGCCGGCCCCGAGGGCCAGCAGCTCCTCCTGCTCGCCGGGCAGCAGCACCGGGGCGGCGCTGATCGGCCGGTCCGGCTGGTCGACCAGGACGCCCAGCAGGTGCACCAGCCGGTCGGCCAGTCGCCGGGCGCCGGCCGCGCTGAACAGGTCGGTGCTGTACTCCAGCCGCCCCTCCAGCCCGCCGGTCCCTTCCTGCTCCGCGAGTTCGAAGCAGAGGTCGAGCCGCGCGACGCCGAGCTCGGCCGCGCCGGCCTCGGCGGTGATGCCGGGCAGCTCCAGCCGGGCGGCGGCGTTGTTGTGCAGGGCCAGGAGGGTCTGGAACAGCGGGTTGCGGGCCGGGGCGCGCTCGGGGCCGAGGGCGTCGACCAGCTTCTCGAACGGCAGGTCCTGGTGGGCGTAGGCGGCCAGGTCGGTGGCCTTGACCCGCTCCAGCAGCTCGCGGAAGGTCGGCGCGCCGGACAGGTCGGTGCGCAGCACCAGGGTGTTGACGAACATGCCGACCAGGTCGTCCAGCGCGTCGTCGGTGCGACCGGCGATCGGGGTGCCGAGCGGGATGTCCTCCCCCGCGCCGAGCTTGCCGTACAGGGTGGCCAGCGCGGCCTGGAGCACCATGAACAGACTCGCCCCGCTCTGCCGGGCCAGCGCGACCGCCCGGTGGTGCAGCTCGGCCGGGACGGCGAAGCGGACGCTGTCGCCGCGGTAGCCGGCGGTGGCCCGTCGGGCGGTCTCCACCGGTAGCTGCAGCTCCTCCGGCAGACCGGCCAGCTGCGCCTTCCAGTAGGCGGTCTGGCGCGCGACGACGGACTCCTGGTCGTCCTCCTCGCCGAGCAGTTCGCGCTGCCAGAGCGCGTAGTCGGCGTACTGCACCGGCAGCGGCGTCCAGGCGGGCGCGCGGCCGGCCAGCCGGGCGGCGTAGGCGGTGGAGAGGTCGCGGGCGAGCGGGCCGTTGGACCAGCCGTCACCGGCGATGTGGTGGATCACCACGACCAGCAGGTGGTCCTCGGGGCCGGCCGCGAGCAGGGTGGCCCGGATCGGCGGCCGGTTCGCCAGGTCGAAGCTCGCGGTGGCGAACTCCTCGGCGGCCGGGGCGAGTTCGCTCTCGTCGAGCTCGCGGACCGGCAGTTCGACGGCGGCCCGCCCGACGGACAGGACCTGCTGGTGCGGCAGCCCGTCGCGGTCCGGGAAGACGGTGCGCAGGCTCTCGTGCCGCTCGACCACGTCCGTCAGCGCGGCGGTCAGCGCCGCGCGGTCCAGCGGGCCGCGCAGCCGCAGCGTCCAGGGCAGGTTGTAGGTGGCGGAGGGGCCCTCCAGCCGGTCCAGGAACCAGAGCCGCTGCTGGGCGTAGGACAGCGGCAGCAGCTCCGGCCGCTCCCCGGCGGTCAGCGCGGGGCGGACGGCGTCCTGGGTGAGCCGCCCGGCCAGCGCGGCCACCGTGGGCGCCTCGAAGACCGTGCGCAGCGGCAGTTCGGCCCCGAGCAGGGTGCGCACCCGGCTGACCAGCCGGGTGGCGAGCAGCGAGTGGCCGCCGAGCTGGAAGAAGTCCTCGTCGATGCCGACCCCGGGCAGGTCCAGCACCTCGGCGAAGGCTGCGCACAGCACCTCCTCCTGCGGGGTGCGCGGGCCGCGGCCGGTCGCGGGGGCGAGGTCGACCTCGGGCAGCGCCTTGCGGTCCACCTTGCCGTTGGGGGTCAGCGGCAGGGCGTCCAGCACCACCAGGGCGGAGGGCACCATGTACTCGGGCAGGATCGCGGCGGCCGCCGCCCGGCCCCAGGCCGGGTCGATCGGGCCGGTCACGTAGCCGACCAGCCTGGCATCGCCGGCCCCGCCGCGGCGGACCACCACCACGGCGTCGCCGATCTGCTCGATCGAGCGCAGCGCGGCCTCGACCTCGCCGGGCTCGATCCGGTGGCCGCGGATCTTGACCTGGTGGTCGACCCGCTCCAGGAACTCCAGCTGGCCGTCCGGCCGGCGGATCACCCGGTCGCCGGTGCGGTACATCCGCGCGCCCGGCAGCGGGCTGAACGGGTCGGCGACGAACACCGAGGCGGTGCGCCCGGGCTGGTCCAGGTAGCCGCGGCCGACGCCGCGCCCGCCGACGTACAGCTCGCCGGGGACGCCGTCCGGCACCGGGCGCAGCGCGTCGTCCAGGACGTACAGTCCGGTACCGCGCACCGCCCGGCCGATGGGGGCGCGCACCGAGTCCAGCTCCGCCGGGGAGCCGATCACGGCGTGCGTCACGTCGTCCGAGCACTCGGTCGGGCCGTACGCGTTGACCAGCGGGACGGCCGGGTAGCGGGCGAACCAGCGGTGGGCCAGGTCGGCGGGCAGCGCCTCGCCGGTGACCACCAGCTTGCGCAGGCCGTCCAGGACGGGCGGCTCGGCGCCGTCGTCCCAGTTGTCCAGGGCGGCCCGCAGCAGCGAGGGGACGACCTCCAGCACGGTGACGCCCTCGGGGGCTACCAGGCCGAACAGCGCCTGGGGGTCGGCGGCGAGTTCGCGGCCGGTGACCCGCAGCCGCCCGCCGACGACCAGCGCGGAGAGCATCTGCCAGACCGAGATGTCGAAGGTGACCGGGGCGTTGTGGACCAGCACGGTGTGCTCGTCCAGCTCCAGGTCGTCGATCTTGGCGAACAGGTGGTTGACCATGCCCGCCCGGTGCACCATGGCGCCCTTGGGGCGGCCGGTGGAGCCCGAGGTGAAGATGACGTACGCCAGGTCGTCGCCGGCGCCGCGCGGCGCCGGCGGCTCCTCGGCGACGGACTCGCCCAGCTCCAGCACCGGGACGTCCAGCCCGGCCGCGGCCAGCAGTTCGGCGGCCGTGGCGCGCTCGTTCGGGCCGACCAGCAGGGCGCTCACGTGCGCCTCGGCGGCCAGCACGGCGCCGCGACTGACCGGCGCGGCGACGTCCAGCGGCAGCCAGGCCGCGCCCGCGCCGAGCACGCCCAGGACGGCGGTGACGAAGCCGCAGCCGGGCCGGGCCAGCACGCCGACCGGTCCGGTCGCGGCGCCCGCGTCGAGCAGCGCCCGGGACAGGGCGCCGGCCCGGCCGGCCAGCTCGCGGTAGGTCAGCCGCTCGGTGCCGTCGGAGACGGCGACGGCGGCCGGGGTGGTCCGGGCGAACTCCTGGACCCGCGCCACCACGTCCGTCCACGGGTCGGTCTCGGCCGGCTCCGGGGCGGTGACGGCCAGCCGGGCGCGCTCGCCGGGCAGCAGCAGGTCCAGCTGCCCGAGCGGGCGGTCCGGCTCGGCCTGGGCGGTGCGCAGCACGTGCAGCAGCCGCTCGGCGACGACGGCGGCCTCGGCCGGGGTGAACCGGGCGGTGTCGTAGCCGACCTGGAGCCGCAGCCGCTCGCCGGGCAGGGCCATCAGGCTGAGCGGGTAGTGGTTGGCGTCGCCGGCCCGCAGACCGGTCAGCCGCAGCCCGGCGACCTCGCCGGCCAGCGCCTTCGGGTCGAGCGGGTAGTTCTCGAAGACCAGCACGCTGTCGAAGAGGTCTCCGACCCCGGCCAGGCGCTGGATGGTGTTGAGGCCCAGGTGCTGGTGCGGCAGCAGGGCGGACTGGCGGTCCTGGAGGGCGGACAGCAGCTCGGTGAAGCTCTGCGCCGGGTCGAGGTCGACCCGCACCGGGAGGGTGTTGATGAACAGCCCGACCATGCCCTCGACGCCCGGAAGCTCCGGGGGGCGGCCCGAGACGGTGCCGCCGAAGACGATGTCGCGCAGCCCGGTCAGGGTGCCCAGCACGGTCGCCCAGGCGCCCTGCACCACGGTGTTGACGGTCAGGCCGCGGCTGCGGGCCCAGCCGGTGAGCGCGGCGAACTCCCGCTCGTCCAGCTCGACGGCGTGCTCGCCGGGCATGCCCCGCCGGACGGACCCGTTGCCCGCGGCCGCGCCGGACAGCCGGGTGGGCTCGGTGAAGCCCTCCAGGGCGGCCGTCCAGGCCGCCTCGGCCGCCGCCTTGTCCTGCCGGGCCAGGTGGGCCAGGTAGGACTTGTACGGGGCGGGGCGCGGCAGCGAGAGGCCGCCGTCGGCGTAACAGGCGAACAGCTCGCGCACCACGATCGGCATCGACCAGCCGTCGAAAAGGATCTGGTGGGCGGTCAGCACCAGGCGGTGCTCCCGCTCGCCGAGCCGCAGCAGGCTGAAGCGCAGCAGCGGAGGGCGGGCCAGGTCGAAGGGGCGCAGCCGGTCGTGCTCGACGACCTCCTCGGCGGTTACTCGCCCGCTCGCCTCCCCGTCCGCGCCGTCCCGCAGGTCCAGCTCGCGCCAGTCGAGCGCGACCCCGCGCGGCACGACCTGCACCGGGTCGCCGTTCTTGCGGTAGCGGAAGGCCGCCCGCAGGTTGGGGTGGCGCTCCAGCAGGGCGGTGACCGCGGCGCGCAGCCGTGCCGGGTCCAGCTCTCCGGCCAGGTCCATCACCAACTGCACGGTGTAGACGTCGAGTTCATCGCGGTGGTACTGCGCGTGGAACATCAGTCCTTCCTGCAGCGGTGCCACCGGCAGGATGTCGCTCAGATTGGAGCTCCGCCCGGGTCGCCGCCCGGCGCGGGGCTCGGCCGAGGCCGTGGTCACAGCTCGTCCCCCCAGTCGTCCATCTCGTCCTCGAATTCGTCGATCTCGTCCTGGCTGAGTGCCACCAGGTCGAGGTCGGACGGCGTCCAGCCGCCGGCGCCGGGCTCCCGGGTGTGCCGCACCAGGGCCCGCAGGGCCCGGAACCAGCCCTCGGCCAGTTCCTCGGCGTCGGACTGGGCCAGGGCCCGTCCGGCCCAGGTCCAGCGGGCGCTGAGCCGCGGGCCGTCCGGGCCGTCCTCGGTCACCGCGTTGACGTCCAGGACGTGCGGCAGCGGCATCTCCGGGTCGGATCCGGCGGCCAGGGCGGCGGACTGCTCGGTCAGCGACCAGTCCTCGCCGGTGGGCGCGGGCATCCGGCCCAGGTAGTTGAAGCCGAGCTGCGGCCGGGCCGTACCCGACAGTTCCTCCGCGCGGTCCAAGTAGCGCAGCTGGCCCCAGCCGAGCCCGTGCCCGGGCACCATCCGCAGGTGCTCCTTGACCAGCTTGAGGCTGTGTCCGGCGGCCGGGCCGCCGGCCAGCGCCTCGGCCAGGTCCACCGGGCCCGGGTGCAGCCGCAGCGGGTAGGCGGTGGTGAACCAGCCGACCGTGCGGGACAGGTCCACGCCGGGGGCGAACTCCTCGCGCCCGTGGCCCTCCAGCTCGACCGGCACCGGCCCCGGCGGCCGTCCGGTGCGCCGCCGCCAGTCCGCGACGGCGAGTGCCAGGGCGGTCAGCAGCACGTCGTTCACCTCGGCGTGGAACGCCCCGGTGACCTCGGTGAGCAGCGCCGCCGTGGTGTCGGCGTCCAGGGTGCGGTGCAGCGTACGGGCGGTGGCGACGGTGTCCACCGCCGGGTCGGCGGGCCGGTGGCCCAGCGGGGCCTCCTCGCCGGCCGACTCGGCTTGCCACCAGTCGAGTTGGGCGCGCAGCTCGGGCGCGCCCGCGGTCCGCTCCAGCAGTCCGGACCAGTGCCGCAGCGAGGTGCCGACCGGCTGCAGCCGCACCGGCTCGCCCGCCAGGACGGCCGCGTGCGCCCGGGCCAGGTCGGGCAGCAGCACGCGCCAGGACACCCCGTCCACCACCAGGTGGTGCAGGGTGAGCAGCAGCTCGCCGCCCTCGCCGGGCGCGCCCGGGTGCCAGAGCGCCTGGACCATCACGCCCTCGCCGGGCGCCAGCCGCCGTCGGGCGGTGACCGCCTCGGCGGGCCAGTCGGCGGCCGGGCCCTCGAGGATCCGCAGCAGTGCGCCGGCGTCGACCGTGCCGGGCTCGGTGATCAGCAGCGACCAGTCCGGCAGCAGCCGCATCCGCAGACCGTCGTGGTGGTCCAGCAGCGCCTGGAGGGCCGCGGTCAGCGACTCCCCGGTGGCGTCGGCCGGGGTGCGGACCAGGACGGCCTGGTGGAAGCCGTCCACCGGGCCGCCGAGTTCGCGCAGCCAGTGCCCGATCGGCAGCTGCCCCATCGGGCCGACGCCGTCGTCGGTGCCGACCGTGGCGACCACCCCCTCGTCCTCGCCGTCGCGGGCCACCACGGCCAGCGCCGCCGGGGTCCGGTGGGTGAAGACGTCCTGCGCGGTGACCACCAGTCCGGCCGCGCGGGCCCGGCTGACCAGCTGGATGGAGACGATGCTGTCGCCTCCCAGGTCGAAGAACCCGTCGTCGGCGCCGACCTCGGGCAGACCGAGCACCTCGGCGAAGACCGCGCAGAACGCGGCCTCCCGGGCGTCGGCCGGGGCCCGGCCGGTGGAGGCGGCGGCGTAGTCGGGCGCGGGCAGCGCCCGGCGGTCCAGCTTGCCGTTGCCGGTCAGCGGCAGGGTCTCCAGCGGGACGAACGCGGAGGGCACCAGGTAGTCGGGCAGCTCCGCCGCGAGCGCCGCCCGCAGCTCGCCGACCGGCAGGTCGGCCGGGGTGACGTAGGCGACCAGCCGCTTGTCGCCGGGGCGGTCCTCGCGGACCACCGCGGCGGCCTGCTCCACGCCCGGCCGGGCGAGCAGCGCGGTCTCGATCTCGCCGAGCTCGATCCGGAAGCCGCGCAGCTTGACCTGCTCGTCGACCCGGCCCACGTAGTCCAGCTGACCGTCGGCCGTCCAGCGCACCAGGTCTCCGGTGCGGTACATGCGGTCGTCCGGGCCGCCGTACGGGTCGGCGGTGAAGCGCTGGGCGGTGAGCTCCGGCCGGTGCAGGTAGCCGAGGGCCACCCCGGCGCCGGCCACGTACAGCTCGCCGATCACGCCGGGCGGCGTGGGCCGCAGCGCCTCGTCCAGCACGTACACCCGGGCGCCGGCCAGCGGTCGGCCGATCGGCGGCTTGACCGCTCCGGCCAGCGGCTCGCTGACGGTGGCGCAGACCGTGGTCTCCGTCGGGCCGTACGCGTTGAGCATCCGCCGGCCCGCGGACCAGCGCTCCACCAGCTCGGGCGGGCAGGCCTCGCCGGCCGTGATGAGGGTCAGTCCCTCGGGCATCGGCAGTCCGACCGGCCAGGCGGCGAGCACCGTCGGCGGCAGGCAGACCACCTCGATGCCGGCCTTCGTGACCAGCTCGGCCAGCGGCTCGCCGGGCGCCCGGTCGGCCTCCGCCGCCAGCACCAGGACGGCGCCCGCGAACAGCGCGGTGAGCAGCTCCCAGGCGGCGGCGTCGAAGCTGAACGAGGCGAACTGGAGCAGCCGGGTGCCCTCGCCGACGCCGAAGCGGGCGTGCTCGGCGGCCAGCGCGGCCACCGCCCGGTGCGGCACCAGCACGCCCTTGGGACGGCCGGTGGAGCCGGAGGTGTAGATCACGTACGCCGGGTGGTCCGGGCCCAGCGGGGCGACCCGCTCGGCGTCCTCCGGGTCGTGCGCGGGGGCGCCGGCGATCGCGGCGACGGTCGCCGGGTCGTCCAGCAGCAGCACCGGTGCGGCCACCTGCTCGGGCAGCCGTCCGGCCACCGAGCCGTGGCTGAGCACGGCCAGCGGACCGGAGTCCTCCAGCAGGTAGGCGATCCGCTCGCGCGGGTACGCCGGGTCGACGGGCAGGTAGGCCGCGCCCGTCTTGAGGACCGCGAGCACCGCGACGACCGCGTCGACCGTGCGCGGCAGCGCCAGGGCGACGATCCGTCCGGGGCCCGCGCCCAGGGCGATCAGGTGGTGGGCGAGCCGGTTGGCGCGCTCGTTCAGCTCGCCGTAGCCGACCTCGGCGCGCACGGCGCCGTCCTCGAACCAGCGCAGCGCGGGCCGCTCGGGCGCGCGGTGCGCCTGCGCCTGGAACAGCGCGGGCAGCTGGACCGCGCCGACGGTGGTCGGGGTAGCGGCCCCGCTCCAGGAACCGAGCAGCAGCTCGCGCTCCTCGGGCAGCAGGGCGTCCAGTCCGCTGAGCGGCCGGTCGGGCTCGCCGGTGAGCAGGCCGATCAGGTGGGCCAGCCGGTCCGCCAGGCCGCGGGCGGTCCGCTCGGTGAACAGGTCGGTGCTGTACTCCAGGGTGCCGGTGAGGCCGTTCGGCTCGCCCGACCCGTCGTACTGCTCGACGAGTTCGAAGGCCAGGTCGAACTTGGCCGTCCCGGTGCCGACGGGGCTGACCTCGGCGGTCAGGCCGGGCAGCTCGGGGCGGGCCCCGGCGTTGTTCTGGAAGGCCAGCATCACCTGGAAGAGCGGCTGGCGGGCCAGCGAGCGGCCGGCGCCGAGCCGGTCGACCAGCTTCTCGAACGGCACGTCCTGGTGGGCCAGGGCGGCCAGCACGGTCTCCCGGGCCCGGCCGACCAGGGTGCGGAAGGTCGGGTCGCCGCCCAGGTCGGTGCGCAGCACCAGGGTGTTGACGAAGAAGCCGACCAGGCTGTCCAGGGCCTCGGCGGTGCGCCCGGCGACCGGGGTGCCGAGCGGGATGTCCGTACCGGCGCCGAGCTTGCCGAGCAACACGGCCAGCGCCGCCTGCACCACCATGAACGGGCTGGCGCCGGACTCCCGGGCCAGCGCGGCCAGGGCGCGGTGCGCCCGCGCGTCCAGCCGCAGCGGCACGGTGGCGCCCCGGTAGCTGGGCACCGCCGGGCGCGGGAAGTCGACGGGCAGCGCCAGCTCCTCCGGCAGGTCGGCCAACTTGCTTGCCCAGTAGTCAAGCTGACGGGACATCAGTGACTCGGGGTCGTCCTGCTCGCCGAGCAGTCGGCGCTGCCAGAGGGTGTAGTCGGCGTACTGGACGGGCAGGTCGTCCCAGTCCGGAGCGCCGCCGGCCAGCCGGGCGCGGTAGGCGGCCTGCAAGTCGTCGACCAGCGGGCGCACCGACCAGCCGTCGGCCGCGATGTGGTGCTGCACCAGCAGCAGCACGTGCTCCTCGACGCCGGTCTCGAACAGCACCGCGCGCAGCGGCGGTTCGGCGGCCAGGTCGAAGGGCGTGCCGGCGCGGGCGGCCAGTTCGGCGTCCAGCTCCTCGGCCGGGCGGCCGGTGAACGGGACGACCGGCAGCTCGGGCCCGGCCTCGCCGACCGGCAGCACCCGCTGGTGCGGGCGCCCGTCCTCGGCGGGGAAGACGGTGCGCAGGCTCTCGTGCCGGGCGACCACGTCGGCCAGTGCCCCGGCGAGCGCCGCCCGCTCCAGGGCGCCGGTCAGCCGGACCGCGTGCGAGAGGTGGTAGGTGGCACCGGCGGCGTCCAGCTGGGAGAGGAACCAGAGCCGTTGCTGCCCGGGGGAGAGCGGGATCCGCTCCGGCCGCGGGCCGGCCACCAGCTCCTCGCGGGCCGGCTCGGCGCCGTCCAGGGCGAGCGCCAGGGCGAACGGGGTGGGCGCCTCGAACAGGGTGCGGATCGGCAGCTCGACGCCGAGCCGGGCGCGCAGCCCGGTGACCACCCGGCCGGCCAGCAGCGAGTGCCCGCCGAGCGCGAAGAAGTCCTCGTCGGCGCCGACCTCGTCCAGCTCCAGCACCTCGGCGAACAACGCGCACAGCAGCGCCTCGCGCTCGGTGGCCGGGGCCCGGAGCTCACGGCGCAGCGCGCTGAAGTCCGGCACCGGCAGGGCCTTGCGGTCCACCTTGCCGTTGGGGGTCAGCGGCAGCGCCGCCATCGGCACCAGCACGGCCGGGACCATGTAGTCGGGCAGCGTCCGGGTCAGTTCGGCGCGGACGGCGGCCGGGTCGGCGTCACCGGCGAGGTGGGCGACCAGCCGGGCGCCGCCGGACGGGTCCCGGGCGACGGTGACCACCGCGTCGGCCACGCCGGGGACGGCGCGCAGCGCGGCCTCGACCTCGCCGGGCTCGATCCGGTGGCCGCGGATCTTGACCTGGTGGTCGACCCGCTCCAGGAACTCCAGTTGCCCGTCCGCCCGGTGCACCACCCGGTCGCCGGTGCGGTACATCCGCGCGCCCGGCAGCGGGCTGAACGGGTCGGCGACGAAGGCCCCGGCGGTGCGCCGCGGGTCGTCCAGGTAGCCGCGGCCGACGCCGCGCCCGCCGACGTACAGCTCGCCGGGCTGGCCGGCCGGGACGGGCTGGAGCGAGTCGCCGAGGACGTAGAGCCGGGTGTCGCGGACCGGGCGGCCGATCGGGGCGCGCACCGAGTCCAGCTCCGCCGGGGAGCCGATCAGGGCGTGGGTGACGTCGTCCGAGCACTCGGTCGGTCCGAAGGCGTTGACCAGCGGGATGCCGGGGCGCAGGGCGAACCAGCGGCGGGCCAGGTCGGCGGGCATCGCCTCGCCGGTGACCACCAGCTTGCGCAGCACGGACAGCGCGGGCACCGGCGCGCCGGCCTCCCAGGAGTCCAGGGCGGCGCGCAGCAGCGAGGGGACGACCTCCAGCACGGTGACGCCCTCGGCGTCGGCGAGCGCGAACAGCGCGCCCGGGTCGGCGGCGAGCTCGCGGGACACCACCCGCAGCCGCCCGCCCGCGACCAGCGGGCTCAGCATCTGCCAGACCGAGATGTCGAAGGTGACCGGGGCGTTGTGCACCACGGTGTCGGTCTCGGACAGCTCCAGGTCGGCGTGCTTGGCGAGCAGGTGGTTGACCATGCCGTCGCGGTGCACCATGGCGCCCTTGGGGCGGCCGGTGGAGCCCGAGGTGTAGATGACGTACGCCAGCTCGGCGGGGCCACCGGCGGTCGGCAGCAGCTCCTCGTCGCGGGCGTCGTCGAGGACCAGCGCGGACACGGCCGGCCCCGGGCGCTCCCCGGGCAGCGCGCCGAGCAGGGTGTCGACGTACGACTGCTGGTCCTCGCCGTGCAGCAGGACGGCGGCGCCCGCGGCCCCGACCAGCGCCGCGCCGCGGGCGGCCGGGGCGTGGACGTCCAGCGGCAGCCAGGCGGCGCCGGCGCCGAGCACGCCGAGGACGGCGGTCACGAAGCCGGCGCCGGGGGCGGCGGCGATCGCCACCAGCCGGTCCGGCCCGGCGCCCGCGGCGACCAGCCGGCGGGACAGGGCGCTGGCCCGGGCGACCAGTTCGGCGTAGTCGAGCCGGCCGGCGTCGTCCTGGACGGCGGTCGCACGGGGCCGGGCCAGGGCGAGTTCGCGGATCCGCGGCAGCACGTCGGTGAAGACCTCGGGCTGCCGCCCGTAGCCGTTCCCCTCGGCGAGGACCCGCTCGCGCTCGGCCGCCGGCAGGGCGGCGATCCGGCCGACCGGCAGCTCGGTGGAGACGGTGGCGAACTCGGCCAGGTAGCCGAGCAGGGAGTCGCGGAAGAGGTCCAGGCGCTCCTGGGGGTAGCGGTCGGCGTCGCCGTCGATCCGCAGCTCGCAGCCCTCCTCGCCGCTGTCCAGGAACAGGATCTGCAGGTCCGGGACGGGGCCGGTGGAGAGGTTGCGGACCCGGGCGCGGCACTCGCCGAGGGCGAACTCGCCGCCGGTCTGCAGCACGTTGACGGTCGGGCCGAAGGTGCGGCCGGCGTCGCCGGTCAGCCCGAGCTCGCGGCGGATCTCGTCGTGGCGGTGGCGCTGGTGGCGCAGCGTGCCGCGCAGGGTGGCCGCGACCTGGGTGAGCAGGCCGTCGCGACCGAGCGCGGGGTGGGCGGCGACCGGCAGCGGCAGGAAGTTGGCGCGCATGCCGGGGACGGACTGCGTTAGCGGGGTGGTCCGGGCGGCGACCGGGAGGGTCAGCACGACGCGGTCGGTGCCGGCCAGCTGGGCCAGGCAGCCGGCGGTGGCGCCGATCAGCAGGGTCTGCCAGGTGACCCGCTCGGCCCAGGCGGCGTCCTGCAGCCTGGTGACGGTGTCGGCCGGGATCAGGCCGGTGCTGCGCAGGGTGCTGCGGGCGGGCGCGCCGAGGTGGGCGGAGAGCACGGTGGGCTCGATGCCGTCGGCCAACTGCTCGGCCCAGTAGGCGCGGTCGCGCTGGTGGGCGGGGGAGGCGAGGTACTCGCCCTCCTCGGCGAGCAGCTCGGCGAGGGTCGGGTCGGCGGCCGGCTCGGCGTCCGGCAGGTCGTACTCCGCGGCGAGACGCGCGTAGACGAGGGACCGGCTGAAGCCGTCCACCAGGATGTGGTTGGCCTTCACGTACAGCCAGGCCAGTTCGGGGCCGATCAGCAGCAGGGTGGCGGCGAAGGCGTCGGGGCCGAGCGAGGACGGGAGCTGCCGGTCGGCGTCCAGGAACGCCTCGGCGGCGGCGAGCGGGTCCGGCTCGCCCGTCAGGTCGAGCACCGGTAGGGGGCGCTCGTGGGGCGGCTCGACGAGCTGCACCGGCTGCCCGTCGCGCTCGACGAAGCGGACCCGCAGCGCCTCGGTGCGGTTCTGCACGCGCTGCCAGGCGGCCCGCAGCCGCTCGTGGTCCAGCGGGCCGGTCAGCTCCAGGCAGTCCGCCATGGTGAACACGGGGTTGCCCGGGTCGAGCTGCTGGGCGAACCACATCTCGCGCTGGGCGGCGGACAGCGGTAGCTCTTCGGGACGCACTGTTTCAAACGGACGCGCATTATGACGCATCGTCATCTTACCCCCGTGACAATGGCGTTGGGCGGCGTAAGGCGCTCGACGGCGTCCAGCGCGTCGGCCCCGTAGATGTCGCGCACCCAGGCGCTCTGATAGATGGTGTCGAGGTAGCGGTCGCCCAGGTCGGGCGAGACGGCGACGGCGACGACGTCCTTGCCGCCGCGGTGCTTCGCCAGCCAGGCCGCGGCGCCGCTGACCACCGTGCCGGTGGAGCCGCCGAACAGGAAACCGCCGCGGGCGAGCCGGTGACAGGTCCGGACGGTGTCCAGTTCGGGCACGTGCACCACGTCGTCGACGAAGTCCTCGTCCAGCAGGGCCGGCCGTACACCGGCACCCAGGCCGGGGATCATCCGCGGTCCGGGCTCACCGCCGAAGGTGACGGAGCCGACGCTGTCCACCGCGACGATCCGGGTGGCCGGCCGGTGCTCCCTGAAGTAGCGGGCGCAGCCCATCAGCGTGCCGGTGGTGCCGGCGCCGACGAACAGCACGTCCAGCTCGGGGAACTGGCGGTGGATGGACGGGGCGGTGGTGCGGTAGTGGGCCCGCCAGTTGTCCGGGTTGGCGTGCTGGTTGAGCCACACGTACCGCGGCGAGGAGGCGCACAACTCCCGGACGTAGTCCAGCCGGGCGCCCAGGAACCCGGTCTCCGGCGACGGCTCGGTGATCATGTGAACATGTCCGCCGAGCGTTTCGATGAGCTGGCGGGTGGACAGATTGGTACGTGGGTCGACAACGCAGATGAACTGGTAGCCCCGGACGGAGGCGATCATGCTGAGCGCCATCCCGAGGTTGCCCGAGGAGGACTCCACCAGGATGGAGTCGCGGTTCAGCCGCCCGTCGCGCTCGGCGGCGTCGACCATGCTGAGGGCGGCTTTGAGCTTGACGGATCCGGCGAAGTTGAAGCCCTCGCACTTGAGGTACAGCGGGTAGTCGAACATCGCCCGCAGGTCGACGAAGAGCTCGTCCTCGTTGAACTCCTGCGGTGTTCTGATGATGGGCATCGGCCCGTCCCCCTTCGCGTCGAGTGACGGGACGTCAGTCCCAGATGATGTCGTCGCCGTGCACGGTGGTGGTCGCGCCGGCCGCGACGGCCGGGGTGGCGACGGCGGTGGCGGCGCCGGCGGTCGGCGCGGCGAGGGTGATGCCGGCGGCCAGCAGGCCGAGGAGGGCGGCGGCGCGGCCGGCGAAAACGGTGATGCTGCTCATGGTGAACCCCCGGTGGCAAAGACGTCGCGGGCCGCGGAATAAGCGGCGGCGAAACAACTGAAACGGATGAGTGCGCTACCGGGTTCGAAACCTGCGGTGAATGGCTAGGCGAGCCCGGCTCTCTAATCCTGCGGGAAGGGGGTTCCGGCCCCCTTCGGCACGACCAAGTCTGTCTCGCACACACGTTCCGTGCCATGGTTCGCCGCTGTCAGGGTCCTGCTATGGCAGCACCCTGCACAGCCTCCGCCCCGGGCGTCACTCCTCCAGCAACGGCAGCCGGTCTTCGCTGAATTGGGCCGCCAGTCGCCATCCGCGCAGTTCAGGTGCGTCCCGTAGGCAGCGGCTGGTGATTCGGCGCGCGGCGGAATCCAGGTCTCCGCTTTTCGGTGGCCCCAGAAAGAAGACGAGATCGGCGCCGAGGGGGTCGATCTCGACATAGACGTGCTCAAGTCCCTCGCCCGGAAGGGCGGCCTTACGGAGCAGTTCGACGAGTTTGTCGGGCGTGACCTGTTCCGGTCCGACCATACCCCGAACCAGACGTCCGACAGTGATATACATGTCAAATCCTCTCGTGGGTGGACCCGCTCGAAGCCGGCAGGAAAGGACCTGACCCGAAACCTCGGGTGGCTCTGAGCCAGGTGTCGTAGCATGCCCCCGAGTTCCGGTGATGAGGGGACGCTTTCATCAGGTTCGAAATATCGGGGGGACAGGCGGTGCTGTCAGTGTTAGGACTGGATCCCGACGCCGAGGCCGTGTACCGGACGGTGCTGGCCAGGCCGGAGCTCGGAATCGCGGGGGTCGCGCAGGATCTCAACTGGCCGGAACAACGCGTCCGGGACGCCCTGGACGGGCTGGCCCGGCTCACCCTGATCAGGCACTCCGAGCTGGAGCCCGGACACCTCCTCCTGGTCAACCCGGAGGTCAGCCTGGCGATGCTGATCGGCCGACAGGAGGCCGAACTCGCCGAGCGGCAGCGCCAGATCGCCCAGAGCCGGCTGGAGGCCGCCAAGCTCGTCGCCCAGTACGCCGAGAACCGCAAGGGTGAACGCGGCCTGGGCGTCGAACAGTTGGAGGGTGTCGACCAGATCCGGCTGCGGCTGGAGGAACTCTCGCACTCCTGCACCAGCGAGATCATGGGTTTCGCGACCGGCGGCGGGCAGTCCCAGGCCGCCCGCCGGGCGAGCCAGGCCGCCGATCAGGCGGTCTTCGACCGCGGCGTGCAGATGCGCAGCATCTACCTGGAGAGCGCGGCCAACGACGGCGGCACCACCGCCCACCTGGACTGGCTCACGGAGAAGGGCGCCCGGGTCCGGGTCGCGCCCGCGCTCCCGATGCGCCTGGTGATCTTCGACCGCAAGGTCGCGGTCGTCCCGACCGATCCGGACGACACCAGCGTGGGGGCCCTGGTGCTGTCCGGTCCCGGACTGGTCTCGGCGCTCTGCGCACTCTTCGAGTACGTCTGGGAGAACGCCGCCCCGTACGGCAGGGCCCCGGTCAGGGGGGCCGAGGGCCTCAACCCGCAGACGATGGCGGTGCTCAGCCTGCTCGCGCAGGGCCACACCGACGAGGTGGTGGCCCGCAAGCTCGGCGTCTCGGTGCGCACCTCGCGCCGGATCACCGCGGAGCTGATGGCCTGGCTCGGCGGCCGGAGCCGTTTCCAGGCCGGGGTGATCGCCGGCGAGCGCGGTCTGCTGCAGGGCGGCGCTTCGACGCGCGGGGGCGACTAGGGCCTGCCGCCGGACGGGCCCCGGGCCCACGCGCCCACGCGAACGGCCGGTCCGGGCGGGACACCTACCGCCTCGCCCGAACCGGCCTGCCCCGTACTCCATCAACGCGTCACCGCGGTGCGGTAGACCCGCAGGTTCACCGGGACCAGCACCGCGAGCAGGGCCGCCACCACGATCGCGGCGAGCAGCACCGGGTGCCGGTCCGGCAGGCTGGAGCCGACCACCGTCGGGGCGTTGCCCCACAGCTCGCGGCAGGCCGCGGCGACCAGGCTCACCGGGTTCCACTCGGCCACCGCGCGCAGCCAGGCGGGCAGCCCGGACAGCGGCATGAACGAGTTGGACAGGAACGACAGCACGACCAGGAACAGAGCCGAGATGCCGTTGATCGCCTCGGCGTTGCGCATCAGCATGCCCACCAGCGCGCCCAGCCAGAGCATCGCGTAGGCGAAGGCCAGCACCAGGACGAAGCCCAGCACCGCCGAGCCGGCGTCCTTGTGGATCCGCCAGCCGACGCCGAGGCCGGCCAGGGTGACCGCGAAGGTGGCGGCGGCGGCGGTCAGCAGGTCGGCCGCGGTGTGGCTGACCAGCACCGCGGAGCGGCCCATCGGCAGCGAGCGGAAGCGGTCGATCAGGCCGGTGCGCAGGTCGGTGGCCACACCCAGCGCGGCCACGCCGACGCAGGTCAGGCCGACCTGGGCGAACACTCCGGCCATCACGTAGTCGTGGTACTCGCCGGAGCCGGCCACGGTCACCACGCTGGCGAACAGGTAGCCGAGCACGACCACCATGGTCACCGGGGTCAGGGTGATCGCGATGACCTTCTCGGGGGTGCGCCGCAGGTGCCGCAGGTGGCGGCCGATCAGTGCGGCGGTGTCGCCGAGGGCCGTGCCGAGGCCGGCCGGAGCGCCGATGTCACTCACTGCTCGTCTCCCGTCCGTGCGGTGGCGGCGGCCACCGGTTCCCGCTCGGTCTTCTCGTCGCTCCCGGCCTGCGCGGCCTCGCCGGTCCGCGCGGCGTGGCCGGCTCCGTCGGTCCCGTGGCCCTTCGAGCCCGGTTCGAGCTGCTGGGTGCCCTGCTCCGGGGCCCGGCCCACCTGGGTCCCGCGCCCGGTCAGGTGGAAGAACACGTCGTCCAGCGACGGGCGGCGCAGTGCGAAGTCGGTCACCGGCACGCCGGCCGTCTCCAGGGCGACCGCGGCGGCGGCGATGGTGCCGATGCCGTCGGCCAGCTGGACGGTGATCCGGCGCCCGGTGCGGTCCACCTCGGGCTGGGCGGCGGCCACCGGCGCGAGTACGGCCAGGGCCTGCGGCAGGGCCGCGTCGGTGGCGACGCCCACCTCCAGCCACTCCTCGCCGACCTTGCGCTTGAGCTCGTCGGGGGTGCCCTCGGCGATCACCTGGCCGGTGTCGATCACCAGGATGCGGTCGGCCAGGAAGTCGGCCTCCTCCAGGTACTGGGTGGTGAGCAGCACGGTCACCCCCTGGGCGACCTGCTCGCGGACCATCTCCCAGAGCACCAGCCGGCTCGCCGGGTCCAGCCCGGTGGTGGGCTCGTCCAGGAACAGCACCTCGGGCCGCCCGATCAGTGCGGCGGCCAGGTCCAGCCGGCGGCGCATGCCGCCGGAGTAGGTCTGGGCCGGCTTCTCGGCGGCGTCCTCCAGCTCGAACCGGGCGAGCAGTTCGGCCGCCCGCGCGCGGGCGCCCTTGCGGCCCAGGTGCAGGAGCCGGCCGAGGAGTTCGAGGTTCTCGCGGCCGGTGAGCAGCCCGTCCACGGCGGCGTACTGGCCGGCCAGACCGATCCGGCGGCGCACCTGGCGCTGCTGGCGCACCACGTCGAAGCCGGCCACCTCGGCCCGCCCCTGGTCCGGTTCCAGCAGGGTCGCCAGCAGCCGGACGGTGGTGGTCTTGCCGGCGCCGTTGGGCCCGAGCAGGCCCAGCACGGTGCCGGCCGCCACCTCCAGGTCCACGCCTCTCAGCGCGTGGTGCTCGCCGTATCTCTTGCCGAGACCGGACGCCCGAATGGCGGTGTCCATCATTCATTCCCCCTTTCACGGAGGTCGGTCGAACGTTCGGAAAACAGATGCCGGAGCGCATTCCGGCGTGGAATCACGGAAATTCATCGGAATCGTTCGGCGGCCGGTCGGCGTTGCCGCATCTTCGTCCCGGCTTCACCCGGAGGTGGCCCGCTCGAATGGTTGTCCCTCAACGGGAACCGACCGTAGCACCGGGGAAACGGGCCCGGTAAGGGGCTCCGGCCGGGCTCGGCTGGCAGCAGCTTGCCACCGCAGGATGCTGCAACTCCCGGAGGCTCCGCGGCCGTTCGCGAGGGCCTACGGTCATGGGTATTCCTCCGGTCCCCCTCATGCCGGTGAGGACACATCCGAACCCGACTGTCGCCACTGCGGCTTGATCATGCCGCCTATCGCAGGAGAGGTAATGGCACGTCAAAGCAACTTCGCGGCCAGGCTGGGCGAGTGGAGTGCCCAGCACCGCAGGACCGCCGTCATCGGCTGGGTCGTCCTGGTCGTCCTGGTCACCGTGCTCGGTGGCATGGTCGGTCAGAAGAGCCTGACCCAGGCCGACTACGGGACCGGGGATTCCGGCCGCGCCGCCCAGGTACTCAAGGACGCCGGGATCAACGACCCGGTCAACGAGCTGATCCTGATCCACAGCGACGGCCTGACCGCGGACTCCCCGGAGTTCCACAACGCCGTCCAGGCGACCGCCGACGCGGTCAACAAGACAGGTCTCGCGGAGAACCTGCGCGACCCGTACACCACCCAGGCCTTCTCGGCCGACAAGCACTCGGCACTGATCATGTTCGCCGTCACCGGCGACCCGGACACCGCGGCGGACCGGATCGACCCGGTGATCACCGCGGTGCAGGACACCGCCAAGGCCCACTCGCAGGTGACCATCGGCGAGTTCGGCGGCGCGACCGCCCTCAAGGGCATCAACGACAGCCTCGGCGACGACTTCACCCGCGCCGAACTGACCGCCCTGCCGGTCGCGTTGGGCATCCTGCTGGTGGTCTTCGGTGCCTTCGTCGCGGCCGTGCTGCCGGTCGCCCTGGCGGTCACCGCCTGCATCGGCGCGCTCGGGCTGCTCTCGCTGAGCAGCCAGGCGGTGCCGGTGGACGGCATGACCAACTCGGTGATGTTCCTGATGGGTCTGGCCGTCGGCGTCGACTACTGCCTGTTCTACCTGCGCCGCGAGCGCGAGGAGCGGGCCGCCGGCCGGGACAAGGCGACCGCGCTGCGGATCGCCGCCCACACCTCGGGCCACTCGGTGATGGTCTCCGGCTTCACCGTCATGGTCGCGATGGCCGGCATGTTCCTCTCGGGGCTGACCGTCTTCGAGGGCTTCGCGATGGCCACCATCGAGGTCGTCGCGGTCGCGGTGGTCGGCTCGATGACCGTGCTGCCGGCCCTGATGTCGATGCTCGGCGACAAGGTCGCGTCCGGCCGGATCCCGTGGATCAGCAAGCGCCGCCAGGCCGCCGCCGCCAACCCCAAGCCCGCCAACGCGCTGCTGCGCGGCGTGCTCGCCCGCCCCGGCATCTTCGCCGTGCTGTCCGCCGCGGTGCTCGTGGCGCTGGCCGTGCCGGCGCTCGGCATGAAGACCGAGAAGCTCGGCATGGACAAGCTGCTGCCCTCGGACAACCCGCTGGTCTCGGTCTCGCAGCGGATCGACCGGGAGTTCCCCGGCTCGCCCTCGCCCGCCACCGTGGTGGTCAAGTCCGACAACATCGACTCGCCGCAGGTCGCCAAGAGCATCGACGACTTCAAGGCCGCCGCACTGGCGTCCGGCAAGACCGGCAACCAGATCGACGTGCGGTACTGGAAGGACAAGAACATCGCCGAGATCAGCGTTCCGCTGGCCGGCAACGGCACCGACGCCACCTCCAAGGCGGCCCTGGCGGCGCTGCGCGGGCAGCTGGTGCCGCAGACACTCAAGACCGTCCCGGGCACCACCGCGCTGGTCGCCGGCGACCTCGCCTTCTCGGTCGACTACAACGACCAGCTGCACCGCAGCATCGTCCCGGTGTTCGCCTTCGTCATGGGCGTCACCTTCCTGCTGATGCTGTTCTCCTTCCGCTCGCTGACCATCTCGATCACCTCGATCCTGCTCAACCTGCTCTCGGTGGCCGCCGCGTACGGCGTGATGACCGCGGTGTTCCAGCACGGCTGGGGTGCCTCGATCGTCGGCACCAAGGCGCCGGGCGCGATCGAGTCCTGGATGCCGCTGTTCGTCTTCGTGGTGCTCTTCGGCCTCTCGATGGACTACCACGTGTTCGTGGTCTCCCGGATCCGTGAGGCGTACCTGTCGGGCAGGTCCAGCCGGGAGGCGGTCGGCCTCGGCATCCGCAACACCGCGGGGGTGGTCACCAGCGCCGGTCTGATCATGGTCGCGGTGTTCGCGGTCTTCGGCACTCTGGGCATGCAGGACTTCAAGCAGCTCGGCATCGGCCTGGCGGTCGCGGTCCTGCTGGACGCCACCCTGGTCCGCGCGGTGCTGCTGCCCGCGGTGATGGCCCTGCTCGGCGACCGCAACTGGTACCTGCCGCGCTGGCTGGGCGGCGGCCGCGGCGCCCGCGCCCACGCCGGTGGGGCGCACGCCGCCAACGGCCACCACGAGCCCGCCGGCACCGCCTACGTCGGCTGATCACCTCGCCCCCGATTCCCATCCCCGCCCGTGCAGGGCGGCCTCGACTGGAGCCATCACCGTGTTCGAGTTCAGAGTCATCGACGGCACCACCGCCCGCGAGGTCATCGCGGGAGCCCGCCGGCGGATCGTCCAGGAGGTCCGGGAGACCTACCTGACCCACGGCGCCGGAGAGTCGGTCAACCCCGACAGCTACTTCCTGCGCTTCCCGGCCAAGCCGGACGCCCGGATCATCGCCCTGCCGGCCTACCTCGGCGGCGGGGTCGGCCTGGCCGGCATCAAGTGGATCAGCAGCTTCCCGGCCAACATCGAGCGGGGCTTCCCGCGCGCCTCGGCCGCCCTGCTGCTGAACGACTACGAGACCGGCTACCCGTTCGCCGTCCTTGAGGCCTCGCAGATCAGCGCGGCCCGCACCGCGGCCTCCGCGGTGCTCGCCGCCGAGGTGCTCAGCGGCGGCCGTACGGCGGGCCGGCTCGCGGTGGTCGGCGCCGGCATCATCGCCCGCAACATCCTGGAGTTCTTCGGCGCCCAGGAGTGGGCGATCGACGAGCTGGTGGTGCACGACCGCGAGGCGAAGTACGCCCAGGCGCTGGTCGACCACGCCGACGCCCAGCTCGGCTACCCGGCCCGGGTGGTGGAGGACCTGGGCGAGGCGCTCAAGGGCGCCGACGTGGTGGTGCTGGCCACCACCGCGGGCGAGCCGTACATCCTCGACCCGGAGACCTTCGCCCCCGGCCAGCTGGTGCTCAACATCTCGCTGCGCGACCTCGCGCCGCAGATCATCGGCGGCGCGTACAACGTGCTCGACGACGTGGAGCACTGCATGAAGGCGAACACCTCCCCGCACCTGGCCGAACAGCTCTACGGCAACCGGGAGTTCGTCACCGGCACGCTCGCCCAGGTGATCGAGGGCGAGGTCGCCGTCGGCACCGACCGTCCGGTGGTCTTCTCGCCCTTCGGCCTCGGCGTGCTCGACCTGGCGGTCGGCGCGCTGGTGCACGACGAGGCGGTGGCCGCCGGCAAGGCGACCGAGATCCCCGGCTTCTTCGCGGAGACCACCCGCTGGTAGTCCGGAGCCCGGTAGTCCCCAGCCCGCCCCACCGGGCCGGCCGGGGGGCGTGTCCGACACGCCCCGGGGCCCGCCCCCGACGGGCCCGTCACCACCGACGAGGGCCCCGACCGTGACGGTCGGGGCCCTCGTGGGTGTCCGTCGGCCGGCCTCAGCCCTCGGTGCCGCCGAAGCGGGCCGTCCAGGCCGCCAGGTCCTCGTCCGTGATCTTCGCGAACAGCACCGGCGGCACGGTGAACGGCGTCCCGGCCGGGACGAGGTCCAGCGCCCGGGCCTCGTCCCCGGTGATCCAGGTGCGTCCGTCCGAGGGCAGCGCGAAGGCGCCGCGCATCGCCGCCGCCGCGGTCGGGATGAACGGCTCGGACACCACCGCGTACAGGTGGATCAGGTTCATCGCCGTCCGCAGGGTCAGCGCCGCCGCCTCCGGGTCGGTCTTCACCTGCTGCCAGGGTGCCTTCTCGTCCAGGTACGCGTTGCCCGCGCTCCACAGCGCGCGCAGCGCCTGTGCCGCCTTGCGGAAGTTGAGCCCGTCCAGCTGGGCCTCGTACTCGGCCAGCAGGCCGGCGACCTGCTCGCCGATCCGCGCCTCGGCCTCACCGGCCGCGGCCCCGGCGGGGACCTCGTCGCCGAAGCGCTTGCGGCTGAAGGAGAGCACCCGGTTGACGAAGTTGCCGAGGGTGTCGGCGAGGTCCTTGTTGACCACCGAGGCGAAGAGGTCCCAGGTGAAGCTGGAGTCGTCCGACTCGGGGGCGTGCGCCATCAGGAAGTAACGCCAGTAGTCGGCCGGCAGCAGCTCCAGCGCGACGTCGGTGAAGATGCCGCGCTTCTGGCTGGTGGAGAACTTCCCGCCGTAGTACGTCAGCCAGTTGAAGGCCTTGACGTAGTCGACCTTCTTCCACGGGCGGCGAGAGCCGAGGATGGTCGCCGGGAACATCACGGTGTGGAAGGGGACGTTGTCCTTGGCCATGAACTCGGTGTAGCGGACGGTGTCGTCGGCCTCGTACCACCAGGACTTCCAGTCCCGCGACCGCTCGGCCGGGGCCGCGTCCGCCCACTCCTTGGTGGCGCCGACGTACTCGATCGGGGCGTCGAACCAGACGTAGAACACCTTGCCCTCGGCGGCCAGTTCGGGCCACACGTCGGCCGGCACCGGGACGCCCCACTCCAGGTCACGGGTGATCGAACGGTCCTGGAGGCCCTCGGTCAGCCACTTGCGGGCGATCGAGGACGCCAGCACCGGCCAGTCGTCGCCGTGGGCGGCGATCCACCGCTCGACCTCCTCGGTCAGCTTCGACTGGAGCAGGAACAGGTGCCGGGTCTCCCGGACCTCCAGGTCTGCGCTGCCGCTGATCGCCGAGCGCGGCTCCAGCAGGTCGGTCGGGTCCAGCACCCGGGTGCAGTTCTCGCACTGGTCGCCGCGGGCCTTGTCGTAGCCGCAGTGCGGGCAGGTGCCGACGATGTAGCGGTCCGGCAGGAAGCGGCCGTCGGCGTTGGAGTACACCTGGCGGATCGAACGCTCCTCGATGAAGCCGTTGCGGTGCAGCTCGCGGGCGATCTCCTGGGTGATCTCCCGGTTCTGCGGCGAGGAGCTGCGGCCGAAGTGGTCGAAGGACAGCGCGAAGCCGTCGTACACCGCCTTCTGGGCGTCGTGCGCCCGGGCGCAGAACTCCGCGACCGGCAGCCCGGCCTCCTGCGCGGCCAGCTCGGCGGGCGTGCCGTGCTCGTCGGTGGCGCAGATGAACAGCACCTCGTGGCCGGTCTGGCGCAGGTAGCGGGAGTAGACGTCCGCCGGGAGCATCGACCCGACCATGTTGCCCAGGTGCTTGATCCCGTTGATGTACGGAAGGGCGCTGGTGATCAGGTGCCGAGCCATCCTCGGATGCTCCGATTTCTCCCGCACGCGCACCCCGACCCGGAGTGCTGTGCCAGGCGCAGGGGTCCTCTGTGGGCTGCCCAGCCTACCGCCGTCACGGCGGGGGCACGGCCGGGTTCACGGCCGGGTTGACGGCCCGGTTCACGGCCGGGCGCGGGTGAAGTCGGCGTACCGGTCGAACTCCCCGGCCTTCACCCCGCGGACGAACGCCGCCCACTTGCGCGGAGTCGTCCGCACCACTACCTCGGGCAGGTCCGACTCCCGGATCTCCACCAGGCCGCCCGCCGATCTGACCTCCACGCAGTCGGTGCTCTCGCCGCTGGCTGACGCCTTGCGCCACGTACTCATGTGAAGTCTTTCAGTAAGGCCCGGATGAAGTCCCGGGACTCGGCCGTCCCGAGCGCGATCGCCGCGGTCTTCTCCTTGATCCGGCGGTAGGAGGCCAATTCCGCCTCGGTGTGCACGAACTTCGGCCCGTGCGAGAGGTCGATCTGGACGGTGTCGAGCTCCGGGACCGGCCCGCGGGCGAGATACAGGCTCTCCCCGGACCCCGTGTAGGTGGGCACGCTGAACGGGATCACCCGGATCTCCACGCCCGGCCGCTCGGAATTCTCCAGCAGGCTCCGCAACTGGTCGCGCAGCACTTCCGGACCGCCGAACTGCATCCGGAGTGCGGATTCGTGCAGGATTGCGCTGTACGGCTTCGGGCGGTCGACGAAGATCTGCTGGCGCCGAATCCGGAATGCCTTCCGGACCTCCGCCTCCTGCCGGTAGTGCGCGGGAAGCCGCTCGAACACCGCGGCGGCGTAGTCCGAGGTCTGCAGCAGCCCGGGGATGAAAGTGCTGTTCAGGATCGACAGCGACGCCGCGTGGTGCTCCATCTCCGCGATGTCGACGATCCCGCTGGGCATCCGCCCCCGGTAACTGTCCCACCAGTACTTACGGCGGTCCTGCGTCATCGCGAGCAGCGCGTCGAGGTACGGGCCCTCGGGGCAGCCGCAGGTGCGCGCCCAGGTCCGGAGCCGCTCGGCGCTGATGCCCGACTTCCCGTTCTCCATCTGGGAGATCTTGGGCAGGTCGGTGCCGATCGTGGCGGCCAGGCTCTTGGGCGTCACGCCCACGCGCTCGCGCATCTTGCGCAGTTCGATTCCCAGGCGCTGCTGGCGCACGGTCGGCGACAAGCGGGGTGGCATGACTCTCTTCTCCGGATCGCGGCTACGGTCGATGCTTCCGGTGAAGTGTGCCGTGGACACCGGGCACTAGCTAGTGAAATGGGGGATACCCCACGATGGAGTGAATGTCCAGTCCCTCGGTAGCAACTCTGGCACCCTGACTCTATGGTCGTCCGTGTCACTCACTGACTTGTTGCCCCGTAAACAGTCGCCAAGTCGCCAATCAGCCGTAAATACACACCAGATGCATGGTCAGGGCGTTCGACATCACCGACCGGAGACAGCCGTGCCCCTTCCGTCGCCCCTCCGTCTTCCTCCCCGCATTTCCCTGTCCTGGTGAACGCCCTCCTCGTCGCCGGATTGTCCGCACTCCTCCTCGCCGTCCTGTTCGTCGGCTGGCTGGTCTGGCTGGTCAATACCCAACCCCGGCTCCCCCGCCCCGCGAAACGCGAGTTCACCCCACACCGCGCCGCCCGCGCCGAACGCGACTAGCCCGCCCCACCCTTCACCCCCTCCTCCCTCCCTACCTCCCTCCCTGAACACAGGAGGGCCGGGCCCGCGCTCCCCGCGCAGGCCCGGCCGGCAAAGCGGTGCGGGCCGTGGCCAGGTTGGCCCACCGGTGATGGGGTGAAGGCTCAGCCGCGCGAAAGTCGCTCCTGCAGACGGGACTTGGCGGCGGGCCACTCGTCGGCGAGCATCGAGAAGTAGGCGCTGTCGCGCCAGGTGCCGGTGGGGCGGAGGCGGTGGCGGCGGAAGGTGCCCTCGTACTGGGCGCCGAGGCGCTGGATGGCGTTGCGGGAGCGCTCGTTGAGGGCGTCGGTCTTCCAGAAGACGCGGCCCATGCCGAGGTCCTCGAAGGCGTGGGTGAGCAGCAGCAGCTTGGCCTCGGTGTTGACCGCGGTGCGCCAGACCGAGCGGGCGTAGAGGGTGCCGCCGATCTCCAGGAACTCGTCCTCGGCGTTGAGGTCGTGGTAGCCCGTGATGCCGACGGCGGTGCCGCTCGCGAGGTCGACGGCCGCGAAGTGCACCGATTCGCCCGTGGCCGCCTCGGCGATGCGGGCGTCCAGGATCAGGCCGAGCTCCTGCTCCGTAGTGGGCGGGAGGTTCATGGTCCAGCGCCAGACCTCGGGCTCGGAGCCGACGGTGGCCCAGAGGTCGGCGACGTGGCGGCGGTCCAGGGGCTCCAGGCGGATGTGGTTGCCGGTGAGGGTGACGGGTGAGGGCAGCGTCGCGGTCATGATCCGAACGTAGCGCGCTTCTGCACTAGAGGCAACGGATCTATGAACTAGTGCAATAGTTGAGCGTCAAGCGAAGGGCCCCGCGGGACGGAACCGTCCCGCGGGGCCCTTCGAAAGCGCTCGGGCTCAGATGAACGAGTTGATCTGGATCGTCTCGTCGCGGCCCGGGCCGACGCCGATGGCGGAGATCGGCGCGCCGGACATCTCCTCCAGCGCCTTCACGTACGCCTGGGCGTTCTTCGGCAGCTCGGCGAAGGTCTTCGCCTTGCTGATGTCCTCGGTCCAGCCCGGCAGCGTCTCGTAGATCGGCTTGGCGTGGTGGAAGTCCGACTGGTTGTAGGGGAGTTCCTCGACCCGGCGGCCGTCGATCTCGTAGGCGACGCAGACCGGGATCTGCTCCCAGCCGGTGAGCACGTCGAGCTTGGTGAGGAAGAAGTCGGTGAGGCCGTTGACCCGGGTCGCGTAGCGCGCGATGACGGCGTCGAACCAGCCGCAGCGGCGGTCACGGCCGGTGGTGACACCGCGCTCGCCGCCGATCCGGCGCAGCGCCTCGCCGTCCTCGTCGAGCAGCTCGGTCGGGAACGGGCCGGAGCCGACGCGGGTGGTGTAGGCCTTCAGGATGCCGATGACCCGGTCGATCTTGGTGGGACCGATGCCGGCGCCGGTGCAGGCGCCGCCCGCGGTCGGGTTCGACGAGGTCACGAAGGGGTACGTGCCGTGGTCGACGTCGAGCAGGGTGCCCTGGCCGCCCTCCAGCAGGACGACCTTGTTCGCCTTGAGCGCCTCGTCGAGGACGAGGGTGGTGTCGGCGAGGAAGGGCTTGATCTTCTCCGCGTAGCCCAGGTACTCCTCGACCACCAGGTCGGCCGGGATGGCGCGGCGGTTGTAGAGCTTGACCAGGATCTGGTTCTTGTCGTGCAGCGCCGCCTCGATCTTCTGGCGCAGGATCGACTCGTCGAACAGGTCCTGGACCCGGATGCCGACGCGGTTGATCTTGTCCGCGTAGGTCGGGCCGATGCCGCGGCCGGTGGTGCCGATCCGGCGCTTGCCGAGGAAGCGCTCGGTCACCTTGTCGATGGTGCGGTGGTACGGGGTGATCAGGTGGGCGTTGCCCGAGATCAGGAGCTTGGAGGTGTCGATGCCGCGCTCGTTCAGGCCGCTGAGCTCGGAGAGCAGCACGCCCGGGTCGATGACGACGCCGTTGCCGATCACCGGCGTCACGTTCGGGCTGAGGATGCCGGAGGGGAGCAGGTGCAGGGCGTACTTCTGGTCGCCGATGACCACCGTGTGACCGGCGTTGTTGCCGCCCTGGTAGCGGACGACGTAGTCGACGGAGCCGCCGAGGAGGTCGGTGGCCTTCCCCTTGCCCTCGTCCCCCCACTGAGCGCCAACGAGCACGAGTGCCGGCACAGGCGTACACCCCTTCCGGTTGGGGCATCCTGCGTAGGCCGCAGTCTGCCCCGAGATAGACGAAGCCCCTGGCGCAATGGCGCAAGGGGCTCTTGCACCGAGAGATTACCTGAGGAAGGACCGGTCGTGTCGTCCCTGTCCACGCCTGGAACCGGCGGTCCCGAGCCCCTTCTACTGCTGCTCGACCCGGCGGCCCGGCAGGCCGACGGGGAGTCGGTGCGGATCGCGAGGGACGTGCTGTGCGGGGGCGCGGACGTCAAGGTGGCCTATCCGGAGAGCCCGTCGGAACTCGACCGGATGCTTTCGCACCGCGGTCGGCGGCGACCGGTGGTGATCGGTTCCGATCTCGCCCTGCAGCGGGTGCTCCAGGCGCTGCACCGGCAGCGTGAGCTGGGCGCCGATCCGGTGGGCATGGTTCCGGTCGGCCGCGCGGAGGAGTTGGCCACGGCCCGCGCGCTGGGCGTGCCGGGGGAGCCGGTGCGGGCCGCGCGGGCGGTGCTGTCGGGTGCGCCGCGCACCTTCGACCTGCTGGTGGACGACGGTGGCGGGGTGGCGCTGGGCGGGGTGCGGATCACCGGCGGCGGTGGCCCGCGGTCGGCGGGCCGTTCGGGTGGCTGGCGTTCGCTATGGGCGAAATTGGCTGCGGCCGAGCAGGCGAACGCACTCACTCCGGAGACGGCGGACCGCAGCTCCCGGGTCCGGGTCGAGGCGGACGGCCGGCTGCTCGCCGACGTGCACCGCCCGGTCCGGCTGGTGCAGCTGACCCTCCCGGCCACCGGGGCGGCCGACCCGGCCGGCACCGGGGTGCTGGAGGTGGTGGTCAGCGCGCCCGGCGCGCTGGTACGGGTGCGGGCGGCGAGCGTGTCGGTGGTCGGACGCGGCTTCGGCTACGAGGCGGACGGCCACCCGGTCGGCCCGGTTCGCGCCCGGACCTGGACGGTCCATCCGGGCGCCTGGGGTCTGCTGCTGCCCGCGGCATGACCGCCCGCGGCAGACCCTCCACGCATCACCCCGCCGCAGACCTTCCACGCATCACCGTCCACGGCCCGAGCGCCCGCCGCGTGAACGCCCGCCGAACCCCGGGTGAGCAGGCTCACGTTGGCGCCCGCCCGGCAACCACCGTTCCGCACACGGAGAGTCCCAACAGGCGCGAACCGCAAGGCCAACCGCCGTCCGCCGGAATTCCCCCACCCGAATTCCCGGGCCCGTAAGGGGTTTTGTCTACGCGCGTTACTCCACGATCTCCGGTCGAACCGGCCGTCCCGGGTTCCGGAAGCCCTGGTCAACTGCCCTAGACTCGAAGGCGTGCCACGTGGTGACGGAAGACTCAACCACGATCTTCTTCCCGGCGAGAAAGGCCCCCAGGACGCGTGTGGCGTCTTCGGTGTCTGGGCTCCCGGCGAGGAGGTCGCCAAGCTCACGTTCTTCGGCCTTTACGCCCTGCAGCACCGCGGTCAGGAATCCGCGGGCATCGCAGTGAGCAACGGCTCCCAGATTCTCGTCTTCAAGGACATGGGACTCGTCTCCCAGGTCTTCGACGAGGCCTCGCTGGGGTCGTTGCACGGGCATATCGCCGTCGGACACGCCCGCTACTCGACCACCGGTTCCTCGGTCTGGGAGAACGCCCAGCCGACCTTCCGGGCGACCGTGCACGGTTCGCTGGCCCTCGGGCACAACGGAAACCTGGTGAACACCGCCGAACTGGCGGCCATGGTCGCCGAACTGCCCGGCGAGGAGCACGTCTCGCGCTCCGGCCGGACCGCCGCGACCAACGACACCGACCTGGTGACCGCCCTGCTGGCCGGCCACCCGGACCTCTCCATCGAGGAGACGGCCAAGGTCGTGCTGCCCGAGGTCAAGGGCGCCTTCTCGCTCGTCTTCATGGACGAGCACACCCTCTACGCCGCCCGCGACCCGCAGGGCATCCGCCCGCTGGTGCTCGGACGGCTGGAGCGCGGCTGGGTGGTCGCCTCCGAGACGGCGGCGCTGGACATCTGCGGCGCCTCCTTCATCCGCGAGGTCGAGCCCGGCGAGCTCATCGCCATCGACGAGAACGGCATGCGCACCTCCCGCTTCGCCGAGGCGAAGCCCAAGGGCTGCGTGTTCGAGTACGTCTACCTGGCCCGCCCCGACACCTCCATCGCCGGCCGCAACGTGCACCTCTCCCGGGTGGAGATGGGCCGCCGGCTCGCGAGGGAGGCGCCCGTCGAGGCCGACCTGGTGATAGCCACGCCCGAGTCCGGCACCCCCGCCGCGATCGGCTACGCCGAGGCCAGCGGCATCCCGTACGGCTCCGGCCTGGTGAAGAACGCCTACGTGGGCCGCACCTTCATCCAGCCCAGCCAGACGATCCGCCAGCTCGGCATCCGGCTCAAGCTCAACCCGCTGCGCGAGGTCATCGCCGGTAAGCGCCTGGTGGTCGTGGACGACTCGATCGTCCGCGGCAACACCCAGCGCGCGCTGGTGAAGATGCTGCGCGAGGCGGGCGCCGCCGAGGTGCACATCCGGATCTCCTCGCCGCCGGTGAAGTGGCCGTGCTTCTTCGGCATCGACTTCGCCACCCGCGCGGAGCTGATCGCCAACGGCATGACGATCGAGGAGATCGGCCGCACGCTCGGCGCCGACTCGCTCGCGTACATCTCGATCGACGGCATGATCGAGGCCACCAAGCAGCCCAAGGACAAGCTCTGCCGGGCCTGCTTCGACGGCGAGTACCCGATGGAGCTGCCGGACCCGGCGCTGCTCGGCAAGCTCCTGCTGGAGGCCGAGATCAAGGGCGGGCAGCAGCAGCCGGCCGTCCGCGGCAAGCCGACCAGCGGCAGCGATCTGGACGGCGTCCAGTCGCTGCTCGGCGGGGCGGGCGCGGCCGACGCGCTGCGCCGCCCGTAACGAAGTGCACGGTGGGGTCCCGCGAACCGGGGCCCCACCGCTGTTTCCGAACCACCCCACCTGACCCGAGAGGGCCGCACGCAGTGACCAGCAACCAGAACGGCGCCACCTACGCCGCCGCCGGTGTCGACATCGAGGCGGGCGACCGCGCCGTCGAGCTCATGAAGCAGTGGGTGAAGAAGGCCGACCGCCCCGAGGTGGTCGGCGGTCTCGGAGGCTTCGCCGGCCTCTTCGACGTGTCCGCCTTCAAGAACTACGAGCGGCCCCTGCTGGCCTCGGCGACCGACGGCGTGGGGACCAAGGTGGCCATCGCGGCCGCCATGGACAAGCACGACACCATCGGCCACGACCTGGTCGGCATGGTCGTGGACGACATCGTGGTGTGCGGCGCCGAGCCGCTGTTCATGACCGACTACATCTGCGTCGGCAAGGTCGTCCCGGAGCGGGTCGCCTCGATCGTCAAGGGCATCGCCGAGGGCTGCGCGCTGGCCGGCTGCGCCCTGGTCGGCGGCGAGACCGCCGAGCACCCGGGCCTGCTCGGCCCGGACGAGTACGACGTCGCGGGCGCCGGCACCGGCGTGGTCGAGGCCGACGCGCTGCTGGGCCCCGAGCGGGTCCGGGCCGGCGACGTGGTGATCGCGATGGCCGCCTCCGGCCTGCACTCCAACGGCTACTCGCTGGTCCGCCACGTGCTGCTGAACCAGGCCGGCTGGAAGCTGGACCGCAAGGTCGAGGAGTTCGGCCGCACCCTCGGCGAGGAGCTGCTGGAGCCGACCCGGATCTACTCGCTGGACTGCCTGGCGCTCACCCGCGCCACCGAGGTGCACGCCTTCTCGCACGTCACCGGCGGCGGCCTGGCGGCCAACCTGGCCCGGGTCATCCCGGACGGCCTGCACGCCCGCCTGGACCGCGGCACCTGGACCCCGCTGCCGGTGTTCCGGACCGTCGCCGAGGTCGGGCAGGTGGCCACCCTGGAGCTGGAGAAGACGCTCAACATGGGTGTCGGCATGGTCGCGGTCGTCCCGCCGCACTCGGTGGACGTGGTGCTGTCGATCCTGGAGGACCGCGGCGTCGAGGCCTGGCTGCTGGGTGACATCGTCGAGCGCACCGACGAGCACGCGGAGGGCGCGGCCCTCTACAACGCCTACGAGGGCTTCACGGCGGGCTGACCGGTCCCGACCGAAGGCCTGGCCGGCTCCTTGGACGGCAGAGGGCCCCTCCGTGCACCGGAGGGGCCCTCTCGCGCGTCCGAGGCGATCACCCGCCGGAGCCGGCGGGCCGACCGCGGCCGTGCAACCGGCGGCCCGACCGCGGCCCTGTTCAGGACGTCAGCCGACCGGCCCGCAGGAACGCCGAAGACCGGTCCGGCACCCAGGGGCGCTCGGACCGGTCCGGCGAAGCTGCGGGTTACGAGCGGCGGGAGGTCTGCGACGGCCCGGTGCCCGGCTCGTTGTCGTCCTCGTCGTCGAGGTCGGCGTAGCGGGCGGCGTACTCCGCGTACGGGTCGTCGTCCTCCTCCTCCTCGATCGGCTCCGGGTCGATCGAAGCGGTGGACGGCGATACGCCCAGCTCGTTGGACAGACGGTTAGCGTCGAACCCGCCGCTGTTGTACTTCAGCTCGCGGGCGACCTTCGTCTGCTTGGCCTTGGCCCGGCCGCGCCCCATGGGTCGACCCCCTCAACGATGGGGCTCACGGCCCCGAGTCTGACACGTGTTCATGATCAGGACCGGCCTGCCCGAATGGGAGGACCGTCCCTTGGAGCATTAACGGTACCTGTTTCCGCCGCTGGACGGTACGTCGTCGGTGTGACGTGGCGCGCACCGGCTGCACCCGCGACCAGGTCTTCCCAGGTCAGGGGAGGTTTTGCGGCGTTTTGCACGCTGTCCGGAGGTGTTCGGGGTCCGTCGTTCCAGGACCGATTATCCCCCCAAGGGGGACCTCGGATCACCCGTTCGGCCGGAGAAGTGAGAATCCGGTTCCACATCGTGATGCGCGGGGGGCCGAAGGTGACGGCCCCCCGCGCAGCGGCTCACCGGAGTGACGGTGATCAGCCGCGGCGGGCGCCCGGCAGCAGCACCGTGCGCAGCGCGCTGATCTCGCGCATCCGCTTCTCGGCCAGGCGGTCGGCGGCGACCGCCGGCGGGACGCCGTCGGCGGTGGCCCGGGTGAAGATCTCCAGGGTGGTGTCGAAGATCTTGGTGGCCTTGTTCTTGGCCCGCTCGAAGTTGAAGCCGTCGATCTCGTCGGCGACCTGGATCACGCCGCCGGAGTTCACCAGGTAGTCCGGGGCGTAGAGGATGCCGCGGTCGGCCAGGTCCTTCTCGACGCCCGGGTGGGCCAGCTGGTTGTTGGCCGCGCCGCAGACGATCGAGGTGCCGGACTCGCCGAGCGCCGCGACCACGGAGTCGGTCAGCGCGCCGCCGAGGGCGCAGGGGGCGTAGACGTCCAGCTTGGCCTGGAGCAGGGCGGTGGTGTCGGCGACCACCTCCACCTCCGGGTGGGCGGCGCGCACGCGGTTGACGGCGGCCTCGAAGGGGTCGGTGACGACGACGGTGGCGCCGTCCGCGACCAGGTGGCCGACCAGGTAGTGGCCGACCTTGCCGACGCCCGCGACGCCGACCCGCTTGCCGCGCAGGGTGGGCTGGCCCCAGCGGGCCTGGGCGGTGGCGCGCATGCCCTGGAAGACGCCGAAGGCGGTCAGGATGGACGAGTCGCCGGCGCCGCCGTGCTCGGGCGAGCGGCCGGTCACGAACTCGGTCTCGCGCGCGATGACGTCCATGTCCTGGACGTAGGTGCCCACGTCGCAGGCGGTGATGTAGCGGCCGCGCAGGGACTCGACGAAGCGGCCGTAGGCCCGGAGCATCGCCTCGTTCTTGTCCTTGTTCGGGTCGCCGATGATGACGGCCTTGCCGCCGCCGAGGTCGAGGCCGGCGAGCGCGTTCTTGTAGGACATCCCGCGGGACAGGTTCAGCGCGTCCTCCAGCGCCGCCTCCTCGGAGGCGTACGGGAAGAAGCGGGTGCCACCGAGGGCGGGGCCGAGGGCGGTGGAGTGGATCGCGATGATCGCCTTGAGCCCGGAGCTGCGGTCGTGGCAGAGGACGACCTGCTCGTGGCCGTCGCCGGGGGCGCCGTCCTGCTCGGTACGGAAGATCCTGCTGAGCACGCCGGGTGCGGGGTGCGTGGCCGGGGTCTGTACGTCGGTCACTGTGGTGACTCCAGTATCGAAGGCCCGCTGCTGTGGTGCGGGCGCCTAAGCCGAAGAGTAGTAGGGCGCGGACCGCCGATCCGTCGTCTTGTCCGAGCTTGTGCCGGTTGTCCGAGTACTGAGACGGGAGGGCGTGCGCGGTGCGGACGCGAACGGTTCGGGGGCGCGCCCTCCCCGGGCCGCGCGGCACGTGCGACCATGCAGGACGTGACCGTCGTACGCACTTCCGTACTGCCGCCCTACGCCGCCCACCTGCGGGTCTACGAACCGCTGGCGGCCTACCCGGAGCCCGAGCGGGCGGGCTGGCAGGCCTACGCGGCGGAGCACGGCCCGGACGCGGCGGCGGCCGAGCAGTCGGTGGCGGCGGCGGTGCTGGAGGAGCAGCGGGGGGCGCTCGCCGAGCTGGCCGCCCGCACGCCCAGGGCGCTGCCGGAGAAGGAGAGCGGGCGGGCGTACCTGCGGATCGTGGACGGCGTACTGTACGTGTGCCCGTGGGCGACCAGGCTGCGCAGTTGGCAGGCGCTGGAGGAGCTGCGGGCGGGGGCTCCGGTGGCGCTGCTGGACACCGCGGTGCCGCCGGTGACGCGGGCGGCCGCCGAGGCCGACCGGGAGCGCTGGCTGGCCGGGCACCCGGACGCCCGGCCGTGGATCCTCACCAGCCGGTGGGAGGTGCCGGTGCGCTGGTTCCTCCCCTTCGGGGACGAGGACCGGTGCTTCGTGCCGGGGGGCACGGACGGAGGGGGAGCGGAGGGGGAGCGGGGGAGGCCGGCGGCGCTGTTCTACCTGGTGCCGATGGCCCAGGCGCGGCGCCGGGTGGCGCGGGCCTACCGGGCGCTGCGCGAGGCGGTGCCGGAGGGGGAGTTGGTGCGCGGGGCGGAGCAGGTCGGGCGGTGGCTGGAGGAGTTCCACCCGCGCTCGCTGGTGGAGCTGGACTACGGGGGGCTGGTGCATCTGCTGGGGCCGGAGCGGCTGTTGGCGGACCGTTCGGCGGGGGAGCTGGAGCACGGGCTGCGGGCGCTGCGGGCGGGGGACACCGTCGAGGCGCTGCGCGCGTACGGGGAACTGACGGTGCGGTGGCGGCGGGTGCTGGCGCTGCGGCAGGCGAACTGACGTCCGACCGCGCGTGTATGACTGTGAGGGGCTTTGGTCCGCGACGGTGCCGACCAAGGTCCTGGTTCGGGTCAATAGCTGCCGAACGTGACACTACTCACCGTTGACGCGAACTTACCCCTATGTGCAAAAATGGGACAACCAGCCCAACTTCACGTGAGCGTGCCCACTTTTGGGTGGTTCTGGAGTCGATGCGTGCTTTGCGGGGAAAAGGAGGGTCTGGCCCCCTCGTAACCGGACGTCACTGTCGCGTGACTGTCCGTTATGGGGTGGTCCATCGCCATCCGTCGGCCTTGAACCCGTGAGGGGTCAATTTTGGCGGTTTGGTCGATAGGGCTGGACGGATGGTGTAGTTGTAGACACCAGGACAAGCCGTTCGTCCTATAACCGACTCGGCCCGTCTATGCCATTTCGGGCATCGCGGGTCAAGGTGCAGAATTTGAAGGATAGAACCGCCCTGGTTCGGTTCTCCCGAGGAGGCCGCTCATGACCGCTCGTACCCCTGATGCTGAGCCGCTGCTGACGCCGGCGGAGGTTGCCACCATGTTCCGCGTTGACCCGAAGACGGTCACCCGCTGGGCCAAGGCGGGCAAGCTGACGTCGATCCGCACGCTCGGCGGTCACCGTCGTTACCGTGAGGCGGAGGTGCGTGCCCTGCTGGCCGGGATTCCCGCTCAGCGCACTGAGGCCTGATAGGCCAAAGGCTCTTTAAAGGGGCCGCCAACCGGACTCCGCCGGGTCCGGTTGGCGGCCCCTTTGTCGTACCCGGTGTCGCGCTTCGAACGGTCGGAATGCTGAACTCCGGATAACGATTCGGTGCACATGATGCGGGGGGGATTTACAGTGAATAGAAGTGCAATTTTACATATTAAATTAGTGGGGTCTAGAACGGGCCGTTCCGGGGTCGGTTTCCCGAGGGTGTGAGTGGTGACGGTCACACGGCCTGCCGCTTGTGGTCCGGGCCTGGCCCGGGTAGAAGCCGGACGGCCAAAAGCGAGAGGCCCGGAACCTGACGGTTCCGGGCCTCTCGCTCTGCGGCGATCCCGACGGGACTTGAACCCGCGACCTCCACCTTGACAGGGTGGCGAGCTAACCAACTGCTCCACGGGACCAGAGTTTTCTGATCTCGTTCACTCGCTTGCCGCGCTGCGAACAAGACAGATCGTAGCCCATGGTGGGCCCCCAGGTCGAACTGGCTCCTGAGGGCCCACAGCGCACCCGCAGCTCAGGACGCCGCCGGGGACGCGCGGACGCCCGGCCCGGGCGTCACAGCGACGCCCGGGCCGCCTCCATCGCCTTCATGATCCGCTTCTCCGAGACCGGGCTCGGCGTGCCCAGCGACTGGGCGAAGAAGCTCACCCGCAGCTCCTCGATCATCCAGCGGATCGCCCGCACCTCCTCGGAGGGCTGCCGCCCGGCCGGCACCGCCGCCAGCAGCTCCCCGTACGCCTGCTGCACCTGCTGCACCTTCAGCAGCTGCTGGGCGTCCCGCTGCGGGTGGTTGGGAAGCGCCTCCAGCCGGCGGTCCACCGCCAGCAGGTAGCGCTTGAGGTCCGGCAGCCGCCGCCAGCCGGTGGCCGTCACGAAGCCCGGGTGCACCAGCGAGGCCAGGTGCAGCCGGACGTCGTTCACCGCGTTCAGCAGCACCGGGCTGCTCACCGACTTCAGCCGGGTCGAGGCCTTGTGGAAGGCGATCAGTGCGGTGGCCGTCTTCAGCGTGGTGTCCGCGGACAGGTCGTACAGGTCCGCCCGCACCTTGTCGTGCAGCTTGCCGAAGGCCGCCTCGTCCCAGGCCGGGCCGCCGGCCAGGGCCATCAGCCGGTCCGTCGCGGCCGAGACGACGTCCTCGAACAGGGCGTTGATCGAGCCGTGCGGGCTGTGCGAGAGCGCCAGCTTCGCCTGGTTGCCCAGCCGGCCCTGGATCGACTTGGCCGGGGAGGTGGTGGTCAGCACCAGCAGTCGGCGCGTCCCCTCCCACATCGCCTGGGCCTGCGCCTCCGGGGTGTCGAACAGCTTCACGCCGACCGACCCGCCCTCGTCCACCAGCGCCGGGTAGGCGCGCAGCGAGTGGCCGCGCGAGCGCTGCTCGAAGGTGCGCTGGAGCACCGGCAGCCCGGCCGGCCAGGCGGTCAGCCCGCTCTGCTCGATGCCCTGGCCGGAGGCCGCCGAGGAGAGCGTCTCCTTGAGCTTGGGCTTGAGCTTCAGCCGCAGCTCCTCCAGGTCCTTGGACTCGGCGAGCCTGCGCTTGCCGTCCACCACCCGGAACGTCACCTTGAGGTGCTCCGGCACCCGCTCGTCGTCCCAGGCCTCCGGCGGCACCGTGACGGCCGTCAGGCGCTTCAGGGCGTGCTCCAGGGACGGCAGCAAGGGCTCCTGGCGGTCCTTCACCTGGCGCAGGGCCGCCCTGGCGAAGTCCGGGGCCGGCACGAAGTTGCGCCGGACCGCCTTGGGCAGCGACTTGATGTACGCGGTGACCAGCTCCTCCCGCAGACCGGGGATCTGCCAGTCGAAGCCCTCCGCGGTGACCTGGTTGAGCACCGGCAGCGGGATGTGGACGGTCACGCCGTCCGCGTCGCTGCCCGGCTCGAACTGGTAGGTCAGCTTGAAGCGCAGCTTGCCCTGCTGCCAGTAGTCCGGGTAGTCGGCCTCGGTGACGCCGTCCGCGGCGTCGTTGATCAGCATCGACTTCTCGAAGTTCAACAGGTCCGGCTGCTCGTGCCGGGCCTTCTTCCACCAGGAGTCGAAGTGCCGGGTGGAGACGACCTCGTCGGGCAGCCGGGCGTCGTAGAAGTCGAACAGGGTCTGGTCGTCCACCAGGATGTCCCGGCGGCGGGCCCGGTTCTCCAGCTCCTCGACCTCGCCGAGCAGCTTGCGGTTCTCCGCGAAGAACCGGTGGTGGGTCTCCCAGTCGCCCTCGACCAGCGCGTTGCGGATGAACAGCTCGCGGCAGAGCTCCGGGTCGATCCGGCCGTAGTTGACCTTGCGCTGGGCGACGATCGGCATCCCGTAGAGGGTCACCTTCTCGTACGCCAGCACGGCGCCGGCCTTCTTCTCCCAGTGCGGCTCGCTGTAGCTGCGCTTGATCAGGTGCCCGGCCAGCGGCTCGACCCACTCGGGCTCGATCTTCGCGTTGATCCGGGCCCACAGCCGGGAGGTCTCCACCAGCTCGGCCGACATCACCCAGCGCGGCGGCTTCTTGAACAGGCCGGAGCCGGGGAAGACCGCGAAGCGGGCGCCACGGGCACCGCCGTACTCGCGCTTCTCCACGTCGAACAGGCCGATGTGGGAGAGCAGTCCGGCCAGCAGCGACTGGTGGATCCGGTCGGCGTCCGGCTCGGCGTCGGGGTGGGGTTCTTCGATCGTGACGCCCAACTGCTTGGCGACCGTGCGCAGCTGGGTGTAGACGTCCTGCCACTCCCGTATCCGCAGGTAGTTGAGGAACTCGGACTTGCACATCCGGCGGAAGGCCGAGGAGGAGAGCTCCTTCTGCTGCTCCCGGACGTAGCGCCACATCGCCAGGTAGGAGAGGAAGTCGGAGGTCTCCGAGGAGAACCGGCGGTGCCGCTCGTCGGCGGCCTGGCGCTTCTCGGCGGGGCGCTCGCGCGGGTCCTGGATGGACAGCGCGGCGGCGATCACCATGACGTCGCGCACGCAGCCGTTGCGGTCCGCCTCCAGCACCATGCGGGCCATCCGCGGGTCCACCGGGAGCTGGGCGAGCTTGCGGCCCAGCGCGGTCAGGCGCTTGCGCGGGTCCTTCTCGTCCGGGTCCAGCGCGCCCAGCTCGTGCAGCAGGTGGACGCCGTCCTTGATGTTGCGCGAGTCCGGCGGGTCCAGGAACGGGAAGGCGGAGATGTCGCCCAGGCCGGCCGCGGTCATCTGGAGGATCACCGAGGCCAGGTTGGTGCGAAGGATCTCGGCGTCGGTGAACTCGGGGCGGGAGAGGAAGTCCTCCTCCGAGTACAGCCGGATGCAGATGCCGTCCGAGGTGCGGCCGCAGCGGCCCTTGCGCTGGTTGGCGCTGGCCTGGCTGATCGCCTCGATCGGTAGCCGCTGCACCTTGGTGCGGTGGCTGTAGCGGGAGATCCGGGCGGTGCCCGGGTCGATCACGTACTTGATGCCGGGGACGGTCAGCGAGGTCTCGGCCACGTTGGTGGCCAGCACGATCCGGCGGCTGTTCGAGCGCTGGAAGACCCGGTGCTGCTCGGCCGAGCTGAGCCGGGCGTAGAGGGGGAGGACCTCGGTGTTCCGCAGTTTCAGCCTGGTCAGGGCGTCGGCGGTGTCGCGGATCTCGCGCTCGCCGGAGAGGAAGACCAGGATGTCGCCCGGGCCCTCGTCCTGGAGCTCCTGGGCGGCGTCGCAGATCGCCTGGATCTGGTCCCGGTCGCGGTCCGCCTCGTCGGCCTCGTCCTCGGTGTCGTCGATCACCGGCCGGTAGCGGACCTCGACGGGATACGTCCGACCGGAGACCTCGATGATCGGGGCGTCGCCGAAGTGCCGGGAGAAGCGCTCCGGGTCGATGGTCGCGGAGGTGATCACGACCTTGAGGTCGGGGCGGCGGGGGAGCAGCTGCTTGAGGTAGCCGAGCAGGAAGTCGATGTTGAGGCTGCGTTCGTGCGCCTCGTCGATGATCAGGGTGTCGTACTGGCGCAGATCACGGTCGGTCTGGATCTCCGCGAGCAGGATGCCATCCGTCATCAGCTTGACCAGGGTGTCCTGGCCGACCTGGTCGGTGAACCGGACCTTCCAGCCGACCGCCTCGCCGAGCGGGGTGTCCAGCTCCTCCGCGACGCGCTCGGCCACCGTGCGGGCGGCGATCCGGCGCGGCTGGGTGTGGCCGACCAGACCCCGCACGCCGCGGCCCAGCTCCAGGCAGATCTTCGGGATCTGGGTGGTCTTGCCGGAGCCGGTCTCACCTGCGACGATCACCACCTGGTGGTCCCGGATCGCCTCCAGGATGTCGTCCTTCTTCTGGCTGACCGGGAGCTCGGCCGGGTACGTGATCTTCGGCACCGCGCCCCGGCGCTGCTCGACCAGCAGCGCGGCGCGGTCGATGTCGGCGGCGATCTCGGAGGCGATCTTCTGCCGGGCCTCGGGCTTGCGGACCCTGCGGGCCCCCTCCAGCCGGCGTCCGATCCGCACCTCGTCGCGCAGGGTCAGCTCGGGCAGGCGGGCGGCCAGCTCACCGATTCCGGGACCCTCGGCGGGGACGGGGGCGGACTGGACTGCGGGAGAACTCACTGCGGGCATCCCTCTAGGTTCGCAAGGAGGCACGGCGGAGCGCACCTCGGTTTTCGAGCCCCTCCAGTGTCACAGCCGCCGGCGGCCAATCGCGAACGCCGGGCAACGGTCGGTCGCGGTTCCGGGCTCTGGTGTTTCGAGGAGGTGCTCATGGGAGCCCAGAAGACCGCCCGGGACGACGAGTTCCGGGCGTTCGCCGGCAGCGCGTGGTCACGGCTGCTGCGGACGGCGTACCTGCTGGCGGGGGACCGCCACGGCGCCGAGGACCTGGTCCAGCAGGCCCTGGAACGGGCCTACGTCCACTGGACCAAGGTCCGCGCCGCGGACGACCCGAACGCCTACGTGCGCCGGATCCTGGTCAACGAGCACGCCCGGAGGTTCCGGCGCAGACCGGCCGAGTACCTGGTCGAGGCCTTCCCGGACCGGCCCGCCCCCACCGCGCCCGACCCGGACGACCGGGCCTTGCTGCTCGCCGCGCTCGCCGCCCTGCCGCCCCGCCAGCGCGAGGCCGTCGTGCTGCGGTACTGGGAGGACCTCAGCGAGTCCCAGACGGCGGCGGCCATGGGCTGCTCGGTCGGCACGGTGAAGAGCCAGGCGGCCCGTGGTCTGGCCAAACTGCGAGAGGCCTCCTCACTCAACGGACTGACCAGCGTCGGAGGCAACAGATGAGCATGGAGTCCACGTTCGGGCACGAGGACGCGGAGGCGGTCGAGGCCGAGATCTCGTGGGAGCTGGGTGAGCTGGCCGAAAGCGTCGAGACCGGGCCGGTGCCGTACGACCGGCTGCTGGCCGGCGGGCGGCGCAGGCTGCGGCGCCGGCGGCTGCTGACGGCCATCGCGGTCGCGGGGCTGGTCGTGGTCGTGGGCGGAACGGGGGCGGCTTTCAGGGGCGACGGGCGGGCGGCGTCACCGGTGGCCGCACGCCCGGCTTCCGGTGTCTCCCTGACGGCGTCGGGGGCCTCGACCGCCCCGACGGCTTCGGCCGAGCCGTCCGGGCGCGCGCGGGACCCGTTCACGCCGGTCCGGGTCAAGGTCGGTGAGGGCGCGGCGGGTGGCCACGCGCTGGAAGCCTGGATCGCCCTGTGGCCGGCGGCCCCCACGGCGGAGGACGGCCTCAAGCAGAGCCGGTTGATCTGGGAGGAGCGGCACGCCGTGGACCCGCGCCTGCAACAGAGCCCGCAGACCCAGCAGAGCCCGCAGACCCAGCAGAGCCCGCAGCCCCCGCAGCAGACCCCCGACGCGGTCTGGGACCCGCACAAGGACCGCGCCGACGTCTATCTGATCGTGGACGGCAGGCGGCAGTCGGGTGACTTCGTGGAGTCGATCACAGCCCCGGGCGCGACGGGGCAGGACGACCCGGAGCACTTCGTCAACGGTGTGGTGCTCAACCGGGTGGTCGGGGCGGTGGGCGTCCCGGACATGGTGGTCGTCCGGACCGAGCCGGAGGTCGCGAAGGTCGTGGTCGACTGGAAGACGGGCGGATCCGTCGAGGCGGTGCCCGTCGCGGTCGGGGACTCCCCGTTCCGCTGGTACGCCGTCGTCCGCAGGCCGGGTTCCATGGACGACACCGCCATCTCCTACGCCGCGGACGGGTCGGTGCTGCGGACCCAGAACACCTGGTGGTGATCCGGCGCCGGGGCACGGGCTGAGCCGCCGCTGCGCCAGGTTGTCAGTGCCCGTGCGGCACAGTGGTCGCCGGAAGTGACCGGGCGTCAACGGCACGGCCGGCACCGCCCCGATGCGGCGGACAGCGCCTGGGGCCGGCCGGCCCTGCTGGACGACGGCGGGGACCTGGTCTCGCCGCTGGACGACTGCCTCGCCTTCGCCCGGATGCTGCTGGCCGGGGGGGGGGGGGCCCCCGGCCCCCCCCCCCCCCCCCCCCCCCCCGGCCGACCGTCCGGCCGATGACCGCCAACCATCTCTCGGGCGGCAACGGCTTCGCCGCGCCCGGCCGCTACGGCTGGGAGGGCGGTCTCGGCACGGCCTGGCCCGACGACCCGGCCGACCGGCTGACCGGGATCCTGCTCACCCAGCCGATGTTCGATAGCGCCGTGCCGCCGGCCGTCGTGCGGGACTTCGAGGTGCTGGCAGGGCTCACGGCTGGAGTGCGGCTTCGTCGGCGTCCGGGAGCCAGTCCCGGGACGGGTCGTACTCCAGCCACCGGCTGCGGGCCGCCTCGGCGGTGAACGCCCTCAGCAGGCTGTCCAGTTGGCCGTTGCTTTCGGTGTCCCGGTCGGTCCGCCAGAGCAGTGACCAGGCGTACAGCGGGGTCGGACCGGCCAGCGGGACGGTACGCGCGCCCGGGCGGTCCGGCAGCGGGCCGTCGGCGGGGACGAGGGAGAAGCAGCTCGGATCGGCGGCGACCTGGTCGAGGAAGTGCTCCAGACCCAGATTGGTCGAGCCGACCCGCTCGGTGACCTCGAACCGAGTGGCGAAGCGGGTGAGGAAGTCCAGTCGGTCCACCGCCGCCGGATAGCGCAGCACACTGCCGCGCAGCTCGGCCGGGCTCAGGGTGTCCCGACCGGCCAGCGGATGGTCCGCGCTCAGCAGTGCGTCCACCGGCTCCAGCCGGACCAGCCGGTGCGTCAGCCCGGCGTCGGCACCGTCCGGCAGGGCGTGCACCCGGCCGAACCCGGCATCCGACTCCCCGCGCAGCAGCGCCGCCGCCACCGACGGCAGGTCCCGCCCCGGCACCGGCTCCACCTCCAGGCCGGGCGCCGCGTCGACCGCCTGTGCGAGGGTGCGCATGGGCGCGTAGAGGTGGCCCCAGACGTCGATCCGCAGCGGCCGCCCGGTCTCCTGCACGGCCGCCACCGCCAGGTTCCCCTGCGCCAGCACCCGGCGTGCCGGGTCCAGGAAACGGGTACCGGCCCCGGTCAGGGCCACTCCGCGGGCGTCGCGTTCCAGCAGGCGCACTCCGAGGGTCGCCTCCAGGCGGGCGATGCGTTTGGACAGGCCCTGCTGGCTGATGTTCAGGCGGGTGGCGGCGCGGCCGAAGTGGAGTTCTTCGGCGGTGGTGACGAAGGCTCGTACCTGTCCCAGATCCAGATCCACCTGGGGAACCCTAGCGGGGGTGCTGTGGTGGGGGGGTTGGTGTTGGGGGGTGGGCTTTCGGGAGGGTGGGTGGCCGGGGGGGGGGGGGGGGGGGGGGGGGGGGGGGGGGGGGGGGGGTGTGGGGGGGGGGGGGGGGGGGGGGGGGTGTGGGGGAGGAGCTCGGGGGTGATACA
>NZ_JBIRJC010000005.1:0-58741 GCF_044329365.1 Kitasatospora sp. NPDC017646
CCGCTGTCCGTGATTCGCCTTCTCCCCTTCGGCACCGCCGCGCTCCTTCGGCTCGGGGCGGGAAGGCGCCCGCTGGGGCCGCACATGCCGGTGGGGGGGGCCCCCCCGGGTGGGGGGGGCCCCCCCCCCCCGGGGGGGGGGGGGGGGGGGGGGGGGGGGGGGCCCCCCCCCCCCCCCCCCCCCCCCACCGCTCCGCCGCTCAGCGGTGGCCGGAGAACTGCACCACCTGCTGGTACGTCGGCCGGTTCTGCCAGGTGGTCTTGTCGTCCGTCACCCCGCCCAGCGGGCGCTGGATGATGGTGTCGGCGCACCACTGGTCGCCCGCCGCGCAGTCCGCGTCGCCCGGATAGACCTGGGCGGGGGCCTGGGCGGCGGCCTGGCTCAGGGTGGTGAGCAGGACGTTCCGGCAGGCCGTGAGGTCGCCCCCGCCGCAGAACGGGCGGGCCAGCGGTCCGGCGACCGGGTCGCCGAGGACGGACCGCAGGTCCTTGTCCAGGTAGCTCCACCAGCCGTACTGGAAGGACGAACCCTTGTGCGGGATCGACTCGTTGGCGCTGACCGGGCCGCCGGCCGAGGCGCCGGTCTGCCCGCCGGAGGGCGACTCGTTCATCTGGAGCGCGCCGGTCAGGGCGGTGAACAGCTGGTCGCCGAGTCCGGGGCGCATGACGCCGTCGGCGAGCAGCGGCCACCAGGCGTCCAGCACCCGGATCGCGGTCGCGTCCGCGTAGGCGTGGCTGCCGGGTGACGTCTCCTTCCGCTGGGCGCCGTCGGCGAGCCAGGCCTCCAGCTGCTGGAGGGCGGTGGCGGCCGTCGGGTCGGTGACCGGTGCGCTGCGCAGCACCCGGATCAGGTCGGGCAGCACGTCCTCGGCCCGCAGGTCGGCCAGGGCGGCGCTCTCCATGGCCTGGGTGAGCGAGACCCTGCCGGCCTTGCCGCCGCCCTGCAGCAGTGCCTTGACCCGGTCGTCGAGCAGGTTGGCGCGGTGCACCGAGCCGTTGCCGAAGCCCGCGGCGGTGTAGCCGTCGGCCTGCTTGTTGTTCCAGGAGACGTAGTAGTCCTGGTTCACGGACTGCGGGTGCTCGGTCGGCGGCGTGTACCGGGCGGTGTTGGTGGCGGGGTCGAAGTCGGCCCACTCGTAGGCCGGTCGGGCGAGCACGGGGAGGCCGGAGTCGACGCCGGGGGCGCGGACCGGGTTGCTGCCGGAGTTGTAGTAGGCGATGTCGCGGGAGTCGGCGTAGAACCAGTTGAAGGTGTAGTTGATGTCCTGCGCGGCCCGCTGGAAGCTCGGTGCGTCGTGCACCGCTCCGGGGTCGTTCAACTCCTGGAAGCCGATGATGGAATCGGCCTCGTGCCGGTAGGTGGAGCGCAGCGAGGTGAAGGCGACGGGCGCTCCGCCGACGGTGCCTCGGGCCGTCACCAGGCCGTAGTTCGAGCGGTACATCACCAGGGTGTACGCGCCGGCGGGGGTGGAGTCGGCGGTGGTCGGGCTCCACGCGTCCTTGCGTTCCAGCCGGTCGAAGGGCAGGCAACTTCCGTGCCAAAGATAGGAGTTGGCGGCGGTGGTGACCGGCGAGCCGTCGGTGGTGCAGAGCGGGACGGCGTAGGTGTCGGTGATGTCCTGCCCGGCCGAGGTGGCACTCCAGGCGTAGTCCTGGCCGCGGCCCAGCTGCACGTAGAAGCTGAGGCCCGCGAAGGCCGCGCCGCGGGCGCTGATGCCCGGGCCCTGGATCTCCTCCAGCATCAGCAACTGCGGGGCGAAGTAACCGGTTTGCGGGCCGAACACGGCGACCGGGTGGCCGTCGTCGGTGTGCGCGCCGGAGACCAGCAGGGCGTTGGACATGCCGTGCTTGGCGGTGAGCAGGTTGCCGGGCAGAACGCCGCTCGCCTTCGTGGTCGCGGTGTTGGCCGAGCCGGTGGCGTCGTAGACCATCCGCTCGGGCACCACCGAGCCGGGGTCGGGCAGCGCCTGCCCCTGCGGGTCGTCGGGTACGGTCGCGTACGGGAATCTCTGGCCGTCGTGCAGGGTCCGTACGGCCTCCGGGTCGTCGGCCTCGCGCAGCGACCGCCACACCGCGTCCCCGGTGTCCCTGCCGTACCGGGCCTCGGCGGCCGACTTGACCTGGGCGGAGGCGAGTTCACCGCCGCCACCGGAGCCGAACAGCGCGCCGACCACCGAGGCCAGGGCCACCAGGTCGGTCAGCTTGAAGGGTGCGATGGAACCGGCGTTGGTGATCGGGTCGATGTGCCCGGTCAGGTCGTACTCGCCGGGGAAGGTGCGGCCGTTGTACGCCTCGGTGACGTACTGGTTGATGCCGTCCAGGTAGGCGTTGGCGTCGGCGAGCGCCTGGGTGGCCCGGCCGCCGCGGGCCGCGAGCGCGTCGATCTGCTGCTGCAACTCGGGCTCGGTGTACGGCGCGGCCTGCCAGAAGCTCTGTTCCAGCTGCCGGTTGGCGGCCGCGCCGCCCGCGAAGCCGGACAGCTCGCCGCGGCCGACGTGCCGAAACAGGTCCATCACCCAGAGCCGGTCCTGCGCGGCGGCGTAGCCCGCGCCGAACTCGGTCCCGTACCGGGTGGTGCCGCTGATGTGCGGCACGCCGGTGGCCTTGTCGCGCACGATCGTCACGTCGGGGCGCGGACTGGTGCTGCCGGCGACCTGGTCGGCGGGCACGCCGAAGGACGCGTCGTTGAAGAAGCTCCGCAACCCGGCCTCGGTGAGCCCCGAATACCCGGAGGCGAGGGCCGCGTACGGGCCGAGCTGGTCGTCGGTGTGCGCGGGGCGGCTGCCGAACATCCGGTTCAGCAGGATCTCGGCGAGCGTGGCGTTGCCGTTCTCGCCGGGCGGCAGGATGTCGGTGCAGCGGCCGCCGCAGTAGTCGGGCGCGGCGGCGGTCGCCGTGGTCGTGGTCGCGGTCGCGGTGGCCGGTGCGGTCAGGGCGGCGGTGACGAAGAGGGCCGACGCGAGGGCGACGGCGGCGGACCGGAGGGGATGGGGGCGTGTGCGTGGGCGCAAGGAGAGCTCCTCCGTCGAAGCCACGGGGAGTCGACGGTAGGGGCGCTACTGGACGGTTGGCTAGTGGCGTGCATGCCATTTCGCTCGCGCGCCGGGGAGAGTTGACTGTTCGTGGACCGTGGGACCGGCGCCGGTTGTCGGTGGGGTCGGTTATGGTCGCTCGCGTCGGTGGAAAGATCGTCCGTCGCGGGTCGGCGGGGCAGGGGGGCGTGCGGTGACGGGGACTGGTGTGGAGGCGGGGCGGCTCCGGGCGGTGCCCGAAGGGGTCACGCACGGGCCGAGTCGGGAGCTGCTCGCGGCCGGGGAGCTGTGCTGGTCGCACGCGTACCTGGACTTGGAGGCCTCGGGGGACGAGCCGCTGCAGTCCGCCACGTCCTGGTACGAGCGGCAGGGCGTCCGGGGCACCGAGGGCCTGTACGTGCTGGGGGAGGCCTGCTACCAGGCCTGGACGGGGCCGGTCACCGTGTTGCTGGACGGTGCGAGCGGTGAGGTGTACCTGGCGCGGCCTGACGGTGACGACGTGCTCCGGCGGGACTTGCTGGCCAGCGGCCCGGAGTCCCTGATCGCGCTGGCGGCGGAGATCGAGGCGGTCGGCGCGGCCGCCGCCGGCGAGCAGGGCCTGCCGGAGGGCGGGGTGCGGCCGTACGGTCCGGCGGCCGTGAGCGAGGTGGAGCAGCTCGTACGGCAGTCGCTGCGCGAGGCCGATCCGGAGCTGTTCCGGCGGACGGACGACCGGCCCGCGCACTGGGAGACGGCGCTGACGATCCGCGCCCTCGCCCGGGGCGCCGAGGCCGGCGGGCCGGGCGAGCAGGCGTACGCCGTCTCCGCGGCCCTGGTCGAGGACCTCGCGACGCTGAAGGGCGAGGGCAGCGTCCGGCGGTTCGAGGAGGCCGAACTGCCCGCGAGTGTCAGCCACGGCCCGACCCGTCGGCTGCTGCGCGAGATCGGCCTGCCCGTCTCCGACCGGTGCGTGCTCGACGTCGACGCCGGGGAGCCGCTGCGCACCTTGGCGGAGGAGTACCCGGAGAACTTCGACGCCGAGGGCGAGGACGAGGACGAGCTGTCGACCCGCCCGCAGCAGGGCGGGTTCCTGGTCGTCGGCGGCTGGATGTACGACTTCGTGGTCCTGCTCGACGGCGCCACGGGCCGGGTCGAACTCCCCGACTTCTGGGACGACGGGGAGCCGGCCGCCTATCTGCACCGGGACCTGTCCGCCCTGCTGTACGTGCTGTGGACCTTCGAGCGCCTGCGGGCCGTGCGCCGCGAGACGGAGCGCCCGCGGAGACCCGGGCCGTGGTCGGTGTTCGAGCCGTCCGAACTCCTCGACGGCGCGGCCGAGGCGGTGATGCGCGCCCTCGACCCGGAGGCGTTCGAGAGCGAGAGCCACTTCTGGCCGATACGGATCGACGACGGGCACATGGGCAGCCTGCTGGAGTGATGCCACGGTAGCCGGGGGGCCGTTCACGGGGCGGCTCCCGGGGGCCGGGACGGTCGGGTCCCCGGGCGCCGACCCCGTCCGATGCCGTGCCCGGCTCAGTCGGGCAGGTGCAGGGAGGTGTCCGCGGGCCCCTGGGTGAAGCGGGTGAAGCGGACCTGGAGGCCGGCGCGTTCCGGGGAGCAGCAGAACGGGCCGGCCGTGGCGGTGGCGTCCGGGGCGAGCGGTGCGAGGCGGACGAGGCGCCAGGGGCCGTCCCCGCAGCGGGCGCGGACGGTGACGGCGTCACCGGTGCGGCTGGCGCGGATGGTGACCGGGTGGCCGTGCCAGCCGGGGACGGGCGCGAGGGACCAGTCGGAGACGCCGCGGGTGGCCACCGCGCCCACGTGGGGGAGACCGTCGCTCATCTCGACTCCGGCCTTGATCCACGTCTCGGGGTCGACCCGGATCAGCAGACCGGCCTGGTCGTAGAGGGCGGCGAAGTCGGCGAGGAAGGTGACCTCGGTGGCGCTGCCCGGGGGGAATGGGGTGAGCAGAGCGTGGCCGTCGTCGCGGACGAAGCCGTAGCTGGTGGTGCGCCAGAAGTCGCTGCGGTCAAGGCTTGAGGACCAGGCGGATCGGGTTGCCCTCCTTGCGCTCCAGCGCCTCGACGGCGCGGGCGGCGTCGGCCAGCGGGAGGGTGCCGCTCACCGAGCGGGCGAAGTCCAGTCGGCCGCCGCGGACAAGATTGACCAGGTCGACGACGTCCTGGCCGTCGGAGCCGTAGTGGCCCAGGATCTGCTGGCGCAGGTAGCTGAGGCGGGTGCCGTCGGTGATGGTCAGCGGCTTGTCGGTGAGGCCGACGAGCACCAGGCGGCCGCGCTCGCCGAGGGTGGCCATGGCCTGCTCGCGGACCGGGGCGACGCCGGCGAAGTCGAAGGCGGCGGAGAGCGGGCGGCCGCCGGTGGCCGAGCGCAGGTGCTCGGCGAACCGCGGGTCGGCCGGGTCGAGGGCGGCGTCGGCGCCGAAGGCGAGGGCGCGCTCGCGGGCGGCCGGGAGCGGGTCGACGGCGATGATCGGGAAGGCGCCGATCGCCCGCAGCAGCTGGACGCCGTGGGCACCGAGCCCGCCGACGCCCCAGACGCCGACGGCCTCGGCCGGGCGGACCGCGCCGGTGGCGGTGATGGCGGCCCAGGGGGTGGAGACCGCGTCGGGGATGAAGCAGGCCTGCTCGAAGGGGAGTTCGTCAGGGATCGGCACCACCGTCGTGGCGGTGGCGAGCGTGTACTCGGCCCAGCCGCCGTCGTAGTCCACGCCGCGGGTGAACACCCTGCCGTCGCGGGTCTCGCCGGCCTGCAGCAGCACCCGGTCGCCGACGGTGGCGCCGGTCACGCCCTCGCCGAGGGTGTGGACGGTGCCCGCGACCTCGTGGCCGAGGGTGACCTTGTCGCCCCGGAGGAGGAACGGCTTGAGGGTGCCGTCGATCAGGTGGACGTCGGAGAGGCAGACGCCGGCGGCCTCGACCTTGATCAGCACCTCGCCCGGGCCGGGCACCGGGACGGGTACCTCCTCGACGGCGAAAGCGCCCTTGGTGACGTCGAGGCGGCCGGCGAGCATCGTGGCGGTCATCGGGAGTTCCCTTCTGCCGGGGGCGGCGGAGCCGGGGGAGTGCCTCGCCGCCCCAAACTTGCTTGTTGGACAACAAGCAAGTTCGACCCTAGCATGGTGCCATGCCCACGCACGATGAAACGGCCACCACCCCTGACACGCCTGCGCAGGAGACCCCGGCCCGCCGCACCCAGGCCGAGCGCCGTGCCCACGCGGAGGGTGCGCTGCTCGCCGCCGCCGCCCGGCTGATCGCCGAGCACGGCAGCACCGGGGTGACCCTGGCCCGGGTGGGAGAGGAGGCCGGTTTCAGCCGCGGCCTGGCCACCCACTACTTCGGTTCCAAGGCCGCCCTGCTCGCCCGGCTCCAGGAGGAGGCGCTGGCCGAGGCGATGGCGGCGGCCGCGCCCGAGCGCAGTGGCGCCGGGGCGGTGGAGGAGCTGTGCGGCTTCGCCCGGGGCTGCCTGGAGGGCGTGCGGAACCCGACCGACCTGGGCCGGGCCTTCGTGGTGCTGGGCGCCGAGGCGCTCGCCGGTGCATCCGAACTGTCGCCCGCGGTGGCCGAGTTGGATGGCAGGACGCGCGGCTGGGCGGCGGAGGTGGTCGGTCAGGGACTGGCCGAGGGGCAGCTGCGGGCCGAGGTGGACGCGCGGGCCTTCGCGTTCGCCTTCGTGGGTCTGCTCAAGGGGCTGGTGGTGCAGGCGGCCGCCGCACCGGAGGCCTTCGACGTGGTATCGGCCACCGCGGAGGCGGAGCGCTGGATCCGGCTGGCGCTCGTCGCGGACTGACAAAGGCGTTTCGGGCCACGGTGACGCCCCGAAACGCCGAGCGCCGCGCCGGGGGGGCCGGCGCGGCGCTCGTGATCGCAGCGGGTTCGCAGCAGGTTCGCCGCGCGGTCAGGCGGTGGGCGCCAGCCGGGCCGCGAGGGCGTCGGTGTCCGCGAGGAACCAGATGTGGGAGCCCCGGTTCGACTCGACGACGAGCGAGCGCAGCGCCGAACTGGCCTCCAGGTGGCGGGAGATGTCGCCGAGGACAACCAGCCTGACGTGGTAGTTGACGAACTTCTGCATGACCTCGCCCGCGAACCCGGTGCTCAGCACGAAGAAGGTGTCGTCCAGCCGCTCGGCGGCCACGGCGACCGTCTCGGCGCCGCTGTACGCCGCGCCGATGAGATCCAGTGCGTCCTGCACGGTGGTGATCGCGGGCCCGGCCGGGTCGCACACGAGCACCTTCACCCCGCTCAGTTCCTGCACTGTGTCTGCCATGCTGCTCTCTCCTGCCGGTCGGACGCGACGAGCCGGATCCGGTCATCCGGGCACGAGCCTCAACCTAGGCCAGGGGGAGGGGCGGTCGGAAACGATTTACCGCCCGGTGGCGGCTACTTCCGGGAGCGGCCGTGCCCCGTCGGTGCCGCGATGCGCACCCGCGTGGCGGGGGCGGCCCGTTCGAGGTCCTCCAGCTGGGCCAGGACGGTGGCGCGCAGGTCGTCGTCGTCCTCGAAGTGGTGGTCGTGGAAGAGCGTGTAGCCCGTCCACATCAGGTTGGCGCACACCCGGGCCGGCACCCGTCCCGTCCGGGCGCCCATGCCGACCAGCGCCACCGACCGGATGCTCCCCGGCGCCAGCCGGTTCTGCCGGTGGACGGCCTGGAAGGCGGCCGCGCAGGCGAGGGCCACGTTCAGGGTCTCGCTCACGTTCTGCGAGGAGGTGTGCATCGTGGGCGCGGATATCAGGAACTTCGGGTTGACGGCCCCGGAGGGCACGCAGACGGCGCTGCCCACCGGCAGCGTGCCCGCGTACCGGTCGCGTATCGCCCGCTGCACCTTCAGCTGGATGCCCGCCCCCAGGTGCCGCTTGATCGCCGCGTCCGTGCCGCCGTCCATCCGGCCGCGGGCGTTGGTCGGGCTGACCCAGGCGTCGACCTGTTCGGCGAGGATCGAGCCGTGCCGGACCTCGACGTCGGGGACGTCCGCGAAGGCCGCCCGCCACGACTCGACCACCGTCGCGTTGAGGTCCGTCAGCACCACCCTGAGCGGGGACTGCGCGCGGTCCGTCGTCATGCTGCCACTCCTGTTGTTCGTCGGGTCCTGTTGCCCGTGCTTGCCCGTGCTCGTTCGTCGAGCCGTTTCCCCCGTCGACCAGGAAGCTAGCGCGCGGCACCGACAATCCGTCCGCCGCCGGGCTGCCGACCCGGACTGTCGGTGCCCGCTGTTAGGAATGTGCCGTCCGTTAGCGAGCTGACGGCCAGTCATCCGAATCCTTCCGTGATCCGATCCAGCCGGAGTACCACCATGAGTGCTGCCGAATCCCCCACCCCCGTCCAGCCCGACCCGAACGACCCGCTGGCCCTCACGGAGCTGTTCCAGGGCGGCGGCGAGCCGTGGCTCCCGGTGCTGAAGCCCGTCATCGAGGCGCGCCCCGGCGCGGCCTCGTTCATCGGCCCGGGCCGCAGCCCGGAAGTCGTGCCCGTCCGCGAGCTGACCTTCCAGGCACTGAAGCCGCACGCCCCGCACCGGTGGAAGGTCGTGGTCTTCGGCCAGAACCCGTACCCGCGGCCGGAGAGCGCCACCGGCATCGCCATGTTCGACAACGCCTTCCACGACTGGAAGGAAAGCCAGTTCGGCCGGGTGATCAGCATCCGCTGCATCATCAAGGCCGCGGCGATGTGGAAGTACGGCATCCCCAAGAAGACGCCGATCGCGGACATCCGCGCGCTGCTGAAGAAGGAGGAGACGGTCCAGCCGCCGGAGTGGTTCCAGGCGATGCTGACCCAGGGCGTGCTGCTGCTGAACGCCGCGCTCACCGCCAGCGCCGACGGCTCGATGGGCCCGGACGAGCACACCGGTTTCTGGCGGCCGGTGGCCGAGCGGATCGTCGAGGAGATCCTCCGGGCCAAGCAGCAGGCGGGGGAGGAGGACCGGGGCGTCGTCTTCGCCTGGTGGGGGGCGCACGCGCGCAGCCTGAAGAGCGTCGTGCAGCGGCTGGAGAAGAAGTACCCCGACGTCCAGGTCCGCCACATCGACCACGCCAACCCGGCGGCCCAGGGCGACATCTTCTGCGACAACGACCACTTCGCCACCGTGAACGCCGCCCTCGCCTCGCTCGGCTCGGACGAGATCGACTGGCTGCCCAGCAAGGGCTGGAACGCCGCCGCGGCACAGGGCGAGGGCGCGGACGGCGGCGTCGCCGAGCGGATGGGCGCGTTCATCGCCTCCACCATGGAGCTGCACCAGCTCTACCTGGACCGTCTGGCGAGCGTCAAGGACGAGGGCCTCGAACTCCCGGCGATCAGCGGGGTGTTCGACACGCCGCTGATGGGCTTCCGGGAGGCCGTGGCCCCGGTCGCCGGGCTGCTCCGCGGCCTGGACCGGCACGTCGCGCTGTCGCACGACTTCGGCAAGCGGCGGGCGGACGAGGGCGCGGCCCCCGGCCTGTCCGCCGACGCGATCGCCGCGCTGTACCTCTACACCTGCGAGTCCGCGTTCTACCGGGAGATCAACGCGGTGCTGCGCTCCTCGGACCGCAGCCGGCTCGTCCCGTACCTGCCGTACCTGCGGCTGCTGTTCGCGGCGGTGGCGCAGCTGCCGGTCCGCACCGAGCCGCTCTGGCGCGGGGTGTCGCTGGACCTGCGCAAGCAGTACCCGCTGGGGCGGACGGTGACGTGGTGGGGCGTCTCCTCCTGCACGTCCGAGCTCGGCGTGGCGAAGTCCTTCCTTGGCAGCCGCGGCAAGCGGACGCTGTTCGAGGTGCGGCCGCTGCGCGCCACGGGCATCCAGCGGTTCTCGGCGTTCACGGGCGAGGAGGAGTACATCCTGCTGCCCGGTACCCAGTTGGAGGTCACGGACGTGCGGGCCCAGCGCGGCGGGCTGTGCACCGTGACGCTGACCGAGATCGCGGAGGGGCCGTTGGTGTCCTGAAGTCCCACAGGGGCTGACTTGGTTAGAATCTTTACTTGGTTAAGTTAAGGTAGTTCCTCCGAACAGCAGCCGAGCCGAGCGCGGAGGAAGCGATGACGTCAGGAGCCCTGGGTCTCGACGGTGAGTTGGCGCGCGAACGCGCCCACGTCGAGGTCTGTCGGGCGGCGATGGCCCGGCAGGTCGCGGACGCCGACCACCAGGTCATCGCCGGTGAGGACGTCTCGGGCGACGGCGCGAGCGCCGAAGCCCTGGGCCGGTACCTGCGGACCAGGGCCAAGCGGATGAAGGAGCTGCCGGAGAGCCCCGCGTTCTTCGGCCGCCTCGAATTCGGGGACGCCCCCGAGGCCGGGGAGCACCGGGGGCAGCGCTACTACGTCGGCCGGCAGCGCATCTCCGAGGACCCGACCGTGCCGCCGCTGGTGGTCGACTGGCGCGCCCCGGTCTCCCGGGCGTTCTACCGGGCGAGCACCCACGACCCGCTCGGACTCGCCGGACGCCGACGGTTCGGCTGGGCGCCGTCGAGCCCGGGCCGGCCGCAGGACCTCACCGGACTGGAGGACGAACGACTCGGCGACGCCGAACAGCACCCCGCGAACGGGCCGGGTGGCATCCTGGCCGCCGAGATCGAGCGCCCGCGCACCGGGCCGATGCGCGACATCGTCGCCACCATCCAGCCCGAGCAGGACGAGCTGGTGCGCGGCGGGCTCAGCGAGTCCGTCTGCGTCCAGGGCGCCCCCGGCAGCGGCAAGACCGCCGTCGGCCTGCACCGCGCCGCGTACCTGCTCTACAGCTTCCCCCAGCGGATCCGGCGCAGCGGCCTGCTGGTCATCGGCCCCAACCGCACCTTCCTGCGGTACATCGCGGAAGTCCTCCCCGCCCTCGGTGAGCTGGACGTCTCCCAGTGCACCGTCGAGGACCTGGTCGCCACCCGCCCGGTCACGGCGGTCGACGGCGAACGGGCCGCCGAGATCAAGCACGACGCCCGGATGGCCGTGGTGCTGCGCCGGGCGCTGTACGGCCGGATCCGGGCGGCCGGCGCGGAGCCGCTGGTCGTCCCGGAGGGCTCCTACCGCTGGCGGGTGCCCGGCGAGCGGCTCGACCGGCTGGTCGCCGAGGTCCGCGAGCAGGCGCCGCCGTACGCGATCGGGCGGGAGAACGTCCGGGCCCGGGTGGTGGCGACGGTCCAGCGCCAGGCCGAACGCCGGACCGACGTCAAGAACGCCGCCTGGCAGGCGAAGGTCGGCCGCTGCCGCCCGGTCGCGGCCTTCCTGGAGGCAGCCTGGCCCGCGCTTCGCCCGGAGGCGGTGGTGGCCGCGCTGCTCGGCGACCCGGCCGTGTTGGCCGGGGCCGCGGACGGCGTGCTCGACGCCGAGGAGCAGGCGGCGATCCTGTGGCGCCGGCCGCCGCGCTCGGCGAAGAGCGCGAAGTGGTCCGAGCACGACCTGCTGCTCCTCGACGAGGTGGCCGGACTGATCGAGCGGCCGGCGAGCTTCGGCCACGTGGTGGTGGACGAGGCCCAGGACCTCTCCCCGATGCAGTGCCGGGCGATCGCCCGCCGCAGCGCCTTCGGCTCCCTCACCGTGCTGGGAGACCTCGCCCAGGCCACCGCCCCCTGGTCGGCCCGCAGCTGGGCCGACCAGCTCGCCCACCTGGGCAAGCCGCAGGCCGCCCTGGTGCCGCTGATCACCGGATACCGCGTCCCGGCCGCCGTCATGGCGCCGGCCAACCGACTGCTCGGCGCCCTGGACGTGGACGTGCCACCGGCGGTCTCACTGCGCCGGGGCGGCGAGGTGACCGTCCGCCGGGCACCCGACCTGGACGGGGCCGTCGTCACCGCCGTGCGCGCGGCGCTGGCCCGGGAGGGCTCGATCGCCGTGATCGCCACCGACGACGCCCTGGCCCGGGCCACCGCCGCACTCCGGGCCGCCGGGATCCCGAGCGCCTCCGCCGAGGACGCCACCACCACCCGGGTGACGGCCCTGCCCGCCTCCCTGGCCAAGGGCCTGGAGTACGACCACGTGATCGTCCTGGAACCGGCCGCCATCGTCGAGGCCGAACCGCGCGGTCTGCACCGCCTCTACGTGGTACTGACCCGCGCGGTCTCCCGCCTCGACCTCCTCCACAGCCGCCCCCTCCCGGCCCCGCTGACCGCCTGACGCGCAGCCGGGAGGTCAGAGCACCCGGTGCAGCCAACCCCGGGTGTCCTCGGTGCGTCCGTACTGGATGTCCAGGATGTGTTCGCGGAGGGCGAGGGTGTGCTTGCCGGGGGCGGCGTTGCCGATGGTGAACTCGTAGCCCCGGCCCTTGAAGGCGGTGATCGGGGTGATCACGGCGGCGGTGCCGGCGGCGAAGACCTCGGTGATCGTGCCGTCGGCGGCTCCGGTGCGCAACTCGGTGAGGGTGACGGCGCGTTCGACCGGGGTGAGGGCGAACTCGTCGGCCAGGGCGAGGATGGAGTCCCTGGTCAGGCCGTCGAGGATGGTGCCGAGGGCGGGGGTGACCAGCTCGCCGGCGGCGGTGATCAGGCAGAGGTTCATCGTGCCGGACTCCTCCAGGTCCCCCTCGCCGCCGGTGTCGTCCAGGAACAGCACCTGATCGCAGCCGTGCTGCTTCGCCTCGGCCTGGGCGGCCAGGCTGGCGGCGTAGTTGCCGCCGCACTTGGCGGCGCCGGTGCCGCCCCGGCCGGTCCGGGTGTACTCGGTGCTGACCCACAGGCTGATGCCGGCGACGCCGGAGGGGAAGTAGGGGCCGGCCGGGCTCGCGATGACCGAGTAGGTGACGTGGTCGGCCGGGCGGACGCCGAGGAAGGCCTCGGAGGCGAACATGTACGGGCGCAGGTACAGGCTGCCCTCGCCGTCGGCGGTCGGCACCCAGGCCTCGTCCGCGCGCACCAACTCCTCGACGCTGGTGAGGAAGTCCTCCTCGGACAGCTCGGGCAGCGCCAGGCGCCGCGCGGAGCGGGCGAAGCGGCGGGCGTTGAACTCCGGGCGGAACAGCCAGACGCTGCCGTCGGCGTGGCGGTAGGCCTTCAGACCCTCGAAGATCTCCTGGGCGTAGTGCAGCACGGCCGCGCTCGGGTGCAGCGAGAACGGGGCGAGCGGCCCGATCCGGCGGTCGTGCCAGCCGGCGGCGGAGGTCCAGACGGCGGTGGCCATGTGGTCGGTGAAGAACCGCCCGAACCCCGGTGCGGCGAGGATGCCCCGGCGGTCCGTCTCGGAGGCGGGACCGGTGCTCCGGGACAGCGGGAAGGTTCCGCTCATCGTCAACTCCTCGTGGTGGTGGCCGGTCCGCCGCGGGCAGGCGGGCAGACCAACGGGCGGATGGGCGTACGGAGGGACGGGCGCACGGAGGGACGCGCGGGGCCGGTGCTCGGCGCCGCCCCGGCATGCTAACGCCCGTTCGCTTCGGCGGCGCCCGTTCGTTCGGGTCGTGGACGGACCGAACCGGCAGCCCCGGGGCCCCTGCGCGGGCAGGCCCGCGCCCGCCCGGTGACGCCGCGCGACGAGTCGCCGGATAAGCCAATGCGAGTTCCCCGCGAGTTGCGCCCCGATTCCCCGGCGGGGTGGGCCGGTTGTCGAATCGGCCCATTCAGGAGGTGGTGCTGCCGCGCGGTTGGCCGATTATCGCCAACTATTGAGCGTGCTCACTCAGCTGAGGTACAGTCATCAGCGGTTGATCGGCACACTATTCATCATCCTCGATGGCAGAACCGACCAGGCGGCACAACCGGCCTCCGCAGAGCGGCGATCCAGTGACGGATCGAATGAGTTCTGGCATCATTTCCAGAAAGGCCGCTTCGGAGACCATGGACTTTCCGGACGACCTCGGGCCAAAAGCCGGACTTCCTGGACGGCGCCCGTGAACGGCCAGATACTCCCCGACAAATGGTTCGTTTCCCGAGAATTGCGTCCGGAGGCGCCGGTCAGGCTCGTCTGCTTCCCCTATGCCGGCGGCGCCACGGCCGTCTACACCCGCTGGCCGGCCGCGCTCGGCCCCGACGTCGAGGTCACCGCACTGGCCCTGCCGGGCCGGGAGCGCCGCATCGGCGAGCCCGCGGCCGTGGACGTGGAGCAGATCACGGCGGCCGTCGCGGCTTCCGCCGACCGGCCCTACGCGCTCTTCGGCCACTCGATGGGCGGCCTCCTCGCGTTCGAAGTGGTCCGCCGGCTGCGCCGGGACGGGGCCCGACTGCCCGTCCACCTCTTCGTGTCGGGCTGCGCGCGGCCCGACCAGCCGCGCGGCGGGGACATCTTCGACGGCCTGTCGGAACTCCCCGACGACGAGATGTTGGAGCGGCTGGTCCGAGGCGGCGGCCTGCCCGCCCTCGCCCTGGACGAGCCGGAACTGCTGGAACTCGTCCTGCCCGTCTGCCGGGCCGACTTCGGCTGGCTGGACGCGTACGACTGCGGCGACGAACCGCCCCTGCCGGTGCCCATCACCGCCTTCGTCGGCGCCGAGGACGCCTCGGCCCGACCCGAGGACGCGGCCGGCTGGGCCGCGCACACGACCGGTCCGTTCACCCAGCACGTGGTGCCGGGCGGACACTTCTTCCTCGATGACAACCTGGACGCCATCAGCCGGGCGATTCGCGCCGGGATCGGGAACCCCGTGGCATGACGGCCCCGGGCCGGGCCCGGGGCCGACGGGGATCCACGAGACGGCTGCCGGGCCACGACAGGTTGGAACGACGAGGTCAGGAACTCTGATGGCGGATGGAACCACCGGGTCGGCCGTGCCCGGCGTGGGCGGGGAGCGCACCGCCCGCGCGGCCCACGGCCAGGAACTGGCCTGGCTGACCGGCCGCCGATTCGAAGGCCAGCTGCTCCAGCACGTGGCCGACACCTTCCGGGTCGGCGCCGCGACCGACGAGGCGCAACTGCGCTCCGCCTTCGGTGAACTGGCCCTCCGGCACACCGCTCTGCGCACCTCGCTGCGCGTGGTGGACGGCGAGCTGTGGCAGGTCGTGCATCCGCGGATCGGCCTTCCGCTGGAGTTCACCGACCTCCGCGGGGTGGACGACGGCAGGCGGGCCGAGCAGCTGGCCGGGATCGCCGAGCAGGCGGCCGCACAGCCCTTCGACCCGGGCCGGGCGCCGCTGTGGCGGGCCGTCGCGGTCCGGCTCGGCGAGACGGACTGGGCGGTGGCGCTGGTCGCCCACCAACTGGTCTGCGACCCGGCCTCCTTGTTCCTGCTCAATGCCGAACTCGTCGAGCTGTGTGCGGCGTCCGAGCAGGGCCGCACGCCCGTGCTGCCGGAGCTGCCGAGGGACCCCGCCGGCTCAGCCGACCGCCGGCAGGACCGGTCGGCCACCGAACTCCGCGCACGGAACGAGGAGTTCTGGCGCGAGCAGCTGGCCGGCCTGCCGCCCGGCCACGGCATCCCGCTGGACCGGCCGCGCCCGGCCGTCCGGACCTTCGCGGGCGCCGAGGTCCGCTCGGAGCTCCCACCCGGCCTGCCCGCCGCGCTGCGCAAGGGCGCCGACCGGCTCGACGCGGCGCCCGCCGTGGTGCTGCTGGCCGCCTACGCGGCGCTGCTGCACGGCCGGTCCGGTCGGACCGACCACGGGATCGGCGTACCCGTCTCCGGCCGGCACCGGCCGGAGACGCTGGCGCTGGTCGGCGCCCTGGCCGGCACGGTGGTGCTGCGACTGGACACCTCCGGGGACCCGGACTTCGCCGAGCTGGTCGACCGGGTCCGGGGCGTCGCGTCGGCCGCCTGGGAGCACCAGGGCCCGTCGTGCCCCCACGCGCACCAGCTCGCCTTCAGCCTGACGGAGGGCCCGGACCCCGGCCCCCCGTGCGGCTTCGCCGAGGCCGACCTGCTGCTCGAAGTCGCCGGCCGCGCCGCCCGGTTGGTGTACGACAGCGCGCTGTTCGCCCCCGTGACCGCCCGCGGCCTGCTCGGCGACTACCTGGCGCTGCTCGCCGCCGCCCTCGCCGAGCCGGCCACGCCGCTCTCCCTGCTGTTGTCCCTGCTGCCCGGAGCCGCCGCGACCCGGCCGCCCCGACCGGCCCACGACGAGCGGACCGCCGGTTCCCCCACCGCCGCCCCCGGACCGTCCGAGCCGGAGGCCCCCCGTGGGGGCCGGGCCGCCCCATCGGTTCTTCTGAGGAGCACGACATGACGGTGACCGGTCGGATCGTCGGCGTACCGAGCGAGGTGTGGCACGAGGAGGTGCTGGCGCCGCAGTTCGCGTACGAGGCCGAGCACCTGCTGCGGCACTACGTGGCGATCGAGAAGGTGCTGCTGCTGGAGTACCGGCGGATGGAGCTGGTCGACGACGCGGGCACCGCCGCGATCGCGGGCCGCCTGGACGGGGTGTCCCCGGAGACGGTCCGGGCGAACCCGCGGGAGAACATGTCGGACATCTCCTTCGCCCTGGAGCGGCACGTGGCGGCCGGCCCGGTCGCGCCGTTCGCGGCCTGGCACGTCGACCGGAGCCGGAACGACCTCCAGGTGTGCGCCCAGCTGCTGTCCGCCCGCGAGCAGGTGCGGGCGCTGGCCGCCGACCTGCTCGCCTTCGACGCGGCGGTCCGTGAGCTGGCGGCGGGGGCGGTCGAGGTGCCGATGCCCGGCTACACCCACGCCCAGGCCGCCCAGGTCGTCAGCCCCGGCTTCTACCTGGCCGCGCTGTCCAGCGAGACGCTGACCGCGGTGCGCCGGCTGCTCGCCGCGTACGACGAGATCGACGCCTCGCCGCTGGGCGCGGGCAGCATGGCGGGCCAGGAACTCGCCTGGGACCGCGCCCGGATGGCCGGGCTCCTCGGCTTCGCGCGTCCCCAGCCGCACGCCCTGGTGGCCGTCGCCTCGCGCGGCTGGGCGCTGGCGATCGCGTCCGAGGCGGCGAACTTCGCCGTCGCGCTGAGCCGTTTCACCACCGACCTGATGGCCTGGGGCGGCAGCGCCCACGGCTTCCTGGACCTCCCGGACGAGCTCTCCGGGATCTCCGCCGCGATGCCGCAGAAGAAGAACTTCCCCGTGCTGGAGCGCATCCGCGGCCGCTGCGCGCTGGTGGCCGGCAGCGCGGCCGAACTGGCGGCGGCGCAGCGCAACACCCCGTACACCAACACCGTGGAGGTCTCCAAGGAAGCCGGCGCGCACCTGCGGGTGCAGAACGAGGCGCTGCGCTCGACCCTGCGGCTGGCGCACGCCGTGGTCACCGGGCTGGAGTTGCGCACCGACCGGATGCGCGCGGCCTGCGAGGGGGAGTTCCTCGGCGGCTTCACCCTCGCCAACCGGCTGACCCTGGACGAGGGCGTGCCGTGGCGTACGGCGCAGATCATCGCGGGCCGCTACATCAAGGCCGCGCTGGACAAGGGACTGGCCCCGGCCGACGGCGACGCCGCGCTGCTCTCGTCGATCGCGGAGGACGCGGGACACCGGCTGGCCGGGCCCGGGGCGCTGCTGGCCGCATCGCTGAGCGTCGAGGCGGGGTTGCGCGCCAAGACCTCGGTCGGCTCGACCCACCCCGACCAGGTCCGCGCCACCCTCGCCGAACTCCTCGGCGAGCACGAGCGGCTGACCGGACGGTGGGCGGAGCGGGACGCCGCCGTGCGGGCGGCGGCGGACCGGGTCGCGGCGCTGCTCGCGCCGTCGGCGGACACCCCGGCGGAACGGCCTTGACCCCGCCGCCGCGCCAGCCCGTGGCCTCGCGCCAGCCCGTGACCGCGCCCCCGCCCGTGACCCCGCCCACGACACCGTCCGAGCCCCCGCGCCGGCCCTTCCTGGCCCCCGCCCGCCCCGGTGTCGACCTGCGGACCGGTTCGGCCCGCGCCTTCGGCACCTTCGGCGAGCTCCTCCAGGGCGCGCTGCCCGGCGGCCCTGAGTTCCTGGTGACGCTGCCGGTGGACCGCTGGGCCCGGGCCCGCTTCCGCCTCGACCCGGGCGGCCCGCTGCGGGTCTTCCCCTCGCACAAGACCAAGACCCGGCGGGTGGCCGAGGCGATGCTCGCCGCCTGCGGGCGGCCGGCCGGCGGGGTGCTGCTGCTGGACGGAGACCTGCCGGTCGGCAAGGGGATGGCCAGCTCCTCGGCCGACCTGGTCGCCACCGTACGGGCGGTCGGCGCCGCGGTGGGCCTGGACACCTCGCCGGCCGCGGTGGAGCGCTGGCTGCGCCCGATCGAGCCGACCGACGGCGTGATGCACCCCGGAGTGGTCGCCTTCGAGCACCGCGAGGTGCGGCTGCGCGAACGCCTGGGCGGCCTCCCGGCGGCGACCGTGGTCGCGGTGGACGAGGGCGGACTGCTGGACACGGTGGCCTTCAACCGGGTGCCCAAGGTGTTCTCCCCCGCGCACTGCGCCGAGTACGCGGACCTGCTGGCGGAGCTGGCCGGGGCGGTGCGGGCCGGCGACCTCGCCCGGGTGGGGGCGGTGACGACCCGCAGCGCGGTGCTGAACCAGCGGCTGGCGCCCAAGCGCAACCTCGACGCGATGCTCGCGATCGCCGAACGGATCGGCGCCGAGGGGGTGGTGTGCGCGCACAGCGGCACCCTGCTGGGCCTCCTGCTGGACGAGAACGACGCCGACCACGGGCCCCGCCTGGCCGCCGCCGTGGCGGCCTGTTCGACCCTGCCCGGCACCACCACCACGGTCCGGGCCCTCAACCTTCAGGACATGGAGCTAGCTCATGCGGCATGAATCGATCGTCGAGGCCATCGGTCACACGCCCCTGGTCCGGTTACGGGTGGCCGCGCCGGAGGGCGTCGAGGTGTACGCCAAGCTGGAGCTGGCGAACAACTTCGCGATGAAGGACCGGGTCGCCCGGCAGGTCGTCACCGAGGCCCGCCGCTCCGGGGCGCTGAAGCCGGGCGCGCCGATCGTGGAGAGCTCCTCGGGGACGATGGCGCTCGGCCTGGCCCTGGTGGGCACCCACCTGGGCCACCCGGTGCACATCGTCACCGATCCGCGGATCGACCCGATCACCCTGGCCAAGCTGCGCACCCTGGGCTGCGAGGTGCACGTGGTGTCGGCGATGGGCGAGCAGGGCTGGCAGTCGGCCCGGCTGGACCTGCTGGCCGAGCTGATGACCGGTCTGCCCGGCGCGTTCTGGCCGCAGCAGTACTCGAACCCGCAGAACCCGGCGGCGTACCGCGGCCTGGCCGAGGAGCTGGTCGCCGACCTCGGGACGGTGGACGTGGTGGTGGGCTCGGTCGGCAGCGGCGGTTCGCTGTGCGGGACCTCCCGGGCCCTGCTGGAACGTTTCCCCGACCTGAGGGTGGTCGGCGTCGACGCGGTCGGCAGCGTGCTGTTCGGCCAGCCCGACGTCCCGACCCGCCGACAGTCCGGCCTCGGCAACAGCCTCTACCCGGACAACATCGACTACCGGCTGATCGACGAGGTGCACTGGCTCTCCGACGACGAGGCCTTCGCCGCGACCCGGGCGCTGGCCCGGGAGCAGAAGATCTTCGCCGGGAACACCTCCGGCTCGGTCTACCGGGTGCTCACCCACCTGGCGGCGAACGCCGCGCCCGGCACCCGGCTGGTCGGCATCATGCCGGACCGCGGCGACCGGTACGTCGACACCGTGTACGCCGCCGACGCGGCCGAGCCGGTGCCGGCGGCCGAGCCGGTGCCCGTCCGCTACGGCGAGCTGGTGCACAGCTGGTCGTACGCCGAGATCTCCCGCCGGGAGCGCCCGCTGCTGCTGTTCGTGGAGTCCAACACCACCGGCACCGGCATGCTCGCCCTCACCACGGCGGTGCGGCTCGGCCTGGAGCCGGTGCTGTTCGTGGTGGATCCGGCCCGCTACCAGGGCCTGGCGGAGACCGGCTGCCGGGTCGTGGTCTGCGACACCGACGACCCGCAGGCGCTGCGCAAGGCGGCCGAGGAGGCGGCCGGCGGCCGGGAGGTGGCGGGGGTCACGACGACCAGCGAGTACTACCTGGTCCAGGCGGCCGCGCTGGCCGAGGGGCTCGGGGTGGCGGCCAACCCGGCGTCGGCGCTGGCGGCCTGCCGCGACAAGTCGGCGACCCGGCGCACGCTGCTCGCCCACGGGGTGCGCCAGCCCCGGTTCGCCGAGGTCCGGGACCCGGCCGAGGTCGAGGCGGCGGTCGCGGCGGTGGGCCTGCCCTGCGTGGTCAAGCCGGTCGACGAGTCCGGCTCGCACGAGGTGCTGTGGTGCGGGGACGCCGCCACCGCGACCGAGCAGGCCCGCAGGCTGCTGGCGGTCACCCGCAACGTGCGCGGCCAGGCCAGCGCCGGGACGGTGCTGGTGGAGGAGTTCCTGACCGGACCGGAGTTCAGCGCCGAGATGTTCTGCGCGGACGGCGAGGCGGTCTGCGTCGGCATCACCCAGCGCACCGTCAGCGAGCTGCCGTACTTCGTGGAGACCGGGCACCTGTTCCCGGCGGTCCTGCCCGCCGGGACGGCCGCGGCGATGGCCGACACCGCCCGGCGCAGCCTGGAGGCGGTCGGGCTGAACCGCGGCCCGGCGCACGTCGAACTGCGGCTGACCGCCGAGGGGCCGGCCGTCATCGAGATCAACGCCCGGCTGGCCGGCGGCATGATCCCGGAGCTGATCCGGCCCGCGACCGGCATCGACCTGCTGGACCAGCAGATCCGCGCCGCCGCCGGCCTGCCGCTGAACCTCACCCCGGAGCGGTCCCGCTCGGCCGGGATCCGCTTCCTGGTCGCCGCCGAGCCGGGCCGGCTGGCCGCGGTCGAGGGGGTCGAGCGGGCGGGCGCGGTCGCCGGGGTGGAGCGGGTCACCGTGACGGCGGCCGTGGGACGCCCGGTGCGGCCGGTCCGGGAGGCGTACGACCGGCTGGGCCATGTGATCGCGGTCGGGGACGGCCCCGAGCAGGTGGGCGCGGCCCTGGACGCCGCGCTGGCCGAACTCGCGGTCGTGGTCGAGGGGCGGTAGCAGCGCACGTACGCAAGAGCGCCGGCGGACTGCGGTCCGCCGGCGCTCTGTCCGCGGCGGGGGTCAGTGAGCCGGGCGGCGCCGGCGCACCACGGCCGGCTCCGCCGCGTCCGCCCGGGGCGTGCGGTCGATCCGGGCCGCCAGCGCCGCGATGGTGGGGTGTTCGAAGCAGGCGCTCAGCGGCAGTTCGACGCCCAGGCCCTGGTGGACCTCGGCGAGCATCCGGACCGCCGCCAGCGAGTGGCCGCCGAGGACGAAGAAGTCGTCGTCGATCCCGATCCGCTCGGTCCCGAACAGCCGCTGCCAGATCCCGCACAGCGCCCGCTCGGTGGCGGTGCCCGGCGGAGTGCGGAAGCCCTCGGCGCCCTCCTCCGGCGGGATCCGCAGCGCCTTGCGGTCGGTCTTGCCGGACGGCAGCGTCGGCATCGCACCGAGCACCACGAACCGGGCCGGTGTCATGGCCCGCGGCAGCGAGCGGACGCAGTGCGACCGCAGCTCGGCCGGGGTCGGCCGGGCGGCCGGATCGGCCGGGTCCACCGGGGTGACGAAGGCGACCAGACGCGGCCCCGATGACGCCGAACCGTCCACCACCACGGCCGAGTCGGCGACCTTGCGGTGCGCGCCGAGGACGGCCTCGACCTCACCGAGCTCGATCCGCACCCCGCGGATCTTCACCTGGCCGTCGCCCCGGCCCAGGTACTGGAGCTCGCCGTCGGCCGTCCACCGGGCCAGGTCGCCGGTGCGGTACATCCGCTCCCCGGGCGCGCCGTACGGGCAGGGCAGGAAGCGGTCCGCGGTCAGGTCGGGGCGGCCCAGGTAGCCGCGGGCCAGGCTCGCCCCGGCGAGGTACAGCTCGCCGGTGACGCCCGGTGGGACGGGCCGCAGCGCCTCGTCCAGGACGAACAGCCGGGAGCCGGTGACCGGCGCGCCCAGCGGCGGGCTCACCGTCCCGTCCAGCGGGCCGGACAGGGTGCCCAGCACGGTCGTCTCGGTCGGCCCGTAGGCGTTGTGCAGCCGGCGCCCGCGTCCCCACCGCGCCGCCAGGTCCGCGCCCATCGCCTCGCCGCCGCTGACCACCGCCCGCAGCCGCGGGAACGCGCGGGCGGGCAGCGCGGCCAGGGCGGTCGGGGTCAGCACCACGTGGCTGATCCGCCGCTCTTCGAGCAGGACGGCCAGCTCCTCGCCCAGCACCGGGTGCGCGGGCGCCACCACCAGGGTGGCCCGGGAGCGGAAGGCCATCAGGAGTTCCAGGACGTACATGTCGAAGGTGGGGGACACCTGCTGGAGCACCCGGGGCCGCTCCCCGTCGTCCCCGGCCGTCACCACCTCGTGCAGCCGCTCGGCGAGCGGGGTCAGCCCGGTGTGGGTGACCACGACGCCCTTCGGGCGCCCCGTCGAGCCGGAGGTGTACAGCAGGTAGGCGGCGTTCGCCGGGTCGACCGGGGCGGTGGCCGGGCGCTCGCCGGAGTGGTCGGCGAGCGCGTCCAGCAGGTCGGGATCGTCCAGCAGCAGCGCCGGCGGACCGCCGACGGGCAGGGCGGAGGCGCCGGCCGAGTCGGTCAGCACCAGCGCGGCCCGCGCGTCGGACAGGATGAACGACAGCCGCTCGACCGGGAACCGGACGTCCAGCGGCAGGAACGCGCCGCCGGCCTTGGCGACGGCCAGCACGGCGAGCACCAGCTCGCCGCCGCGCGGCAGGGCGAGCGCGACGGTGCGCTCCGGGCCGATCCCGCGGGCGACCAGTTCGGCGGCCAGCCGGTTCGCCTGCTCGTCCAGCTCGGCGTACGAGAGGGTGATGTCCCCCGCCTCCAGGGCCGGCGCGTCCGGCGCCGCCGCCACCGCCCGCTCGAACTGCTCGGCGAAGGTGGCCGGTTCGGGCGAGGCCGCCCCGCTGCTCCACCCGCCGAGGACCGCCTCGCGCTCGCCCGGGAGCAGCAGCTCCCACCGGGAGATCGGCAGGTCGGGCTGCTCGGTCGCGACGGCGAGCGCGAGCAGCAGCCGCCGGGCCAGCGACTGCCCGGCCGCCTCGTCGAACCGGTCGGCGCTGACCGTCAGGACGCCGCTGATGGTGGCGCGGGCGCGGTCCTCGGTCAGCTCGAAGGTCAGGTCGAACGGGGTGGCCGGGGTGCCCAGGTCGAAGGGCTCGGTAGGCAGCCCGCCGAGCGCCGGCACCGGCTCGGGATCGCCGTTGAGGCTCGCCATCACCTGGAACAGGGGGTTGCGGCCGTTCTGGCGGGGCGGGTTGAGGGCGGTGACGATCTCGTCGAAGGGCAGCTCCATGTGGTCGTGCGCGGCGAGGTTGGTCTCCCGCACCCGGGCGATCAGGGTGCGGAAGCTCGGGTCGCCGGAGGTGTCGGCGCGCAGCACGGCGGTGTTGATGAAGCAGCCGATCAGGTCGTCCAGCGCCTGGTCGGAGCGCCCCGCGGTGGGGGTGCCCAGCGGGATGTCGGTGCCCGCGCCGAGGCGGGTGAGCATCGCGGCGATCGCGGCCTGCAGCACGATGAAGACGCTGGCGCCGTGCTCGTGGGCCGCCGCGGTGATCCGCCGGTACAGCTCGGGGCCGGCCTCCACCCGGGTGGGCAGCCCCCGGAAGGTCGGCGTCGCGGGACGCGGCCGGGCCCCCGGCAGGGCGAGTTCCTCGGGCAGCCCGGCCAGCGCCTTGGCCCAGAACGCCAGGCTGCGCCCGAACGGGCTGCCCGGATCCTCGGCGCGGCCCAGCTGCTGCGCCTGCCACAGCGCGAAGTCCGCGTACTGGATGGGAAGTTCGTGCCAGGAGGGGGCCTGTCCGGCGGACCGGGCGGCGTAGGCGGTGGCCAGGTCGCGGCAGAGCGGGGCCAGCGAGAGGCCGTCGCAGGCGATGTGGTGGACGTCCACCAGCAGCACGTGCGAGCGCGGGCCGGTGCTGAACACGTGCAGCCGCAGCGGGACTTCGACGGTCAGGTCGAACGGGGTCTCCAGCGCGTCCCGCAGCGCCTGCCGGAGGCCGTTGGGGTGGACGGCACCGGCCCGGACCACCTGGGCGACGGCCTCGGGCGGCTGCACCGACTGGCGCGGCCCGCCGGCGTCGGCGGGGAAGACCGTGCGCAGGATCTCGTGCCGACGGCCGAGGTCCGCCGCGGCCGCGGTGAGCGCGGCGAGGTCCAGTTCGCCGTCGAGCCGCACCGCCAACGGCATGTGGTAGAAGGCCTGTTGCTGACCCAGCCGGTTGACGATCCAGATCCCGCGCTGGGCCATGGACAGCGGCAGCGATTCGGGCCGGGGGCCGGAGGCGGCCGGGATCGCGCTGCGGGCGGGCGCCTCGGCGGGGGTCGCGGCGGCCTCGTCCAGCAGCTCGGCCAGGTCGGCGAGGACCGGGGTCTTGAGGATGTGGCGGACGGAGAGCTTGACCGACCACTGCCGCCGGATCCGGGCGACCAGCCGGGTGGCCAGCAGCGAGTCCCCGCCGTCCCGAAGGAAGTCGGTGCCCCGGTGGACTGTCTCGGTGCCCAGCAGCCGGGACCAGATCGCCGCGAGGGCCCGCTCGGTCTCGGTCGCGGGGGCGTCGGAGCCGTCGGCGGGTCCCGGGGCGGTGCGGGCGGCCGGGACGCGCGGGTCGGTGGCGAACTCGACGGTGCCGTCGCCCAGCACCCTGGCCCGGCGGCCGCTCGGCGCGCCCGCCAGCAGCAGTTCGCCGTACACCCCGGCGGGCGCCCGGTTGCCGTACCGGTCGCGGACCTCCGCCTCGGCGCCGTCCACCTCGGCCGGTCCGTGTGCGCCCAGCGGGACGCCGCCGACACTCGCAGTGCCCTCGGCCAGGAAGGCCTCCAGCAGGGTCAGGTAGTCGGCGGCGAGCCGTTCCACGGTCGCCCGCTCGAACAGGTCGGTGGCGTAGTCGAAGGCGAAGCCGACCTCGTCGGCCGTGTAGCTGACCGCGAGCTCCAGGTCGAACTTGGCGGAGTCGTTGCGCATCTCCGTGATCTCGACCGCCAGCCCCGGCAGCTCCGGCGGGGGAACGACCTGGTTGACGCTGCACATCACCTGGAACACCGGATTGCGGGACGGGTCGCGGGCCACGCCGAGCGCCTCCACCACCCGGTCGAACGGCACGTTCTGGTGCGAGAGCGCCTCCGCCGCGACCGTACGGACCTGGCCCAGCAGCTGGCGCAGCGTCGGGTCGCCGGCCAGGTCGACCGGCACCGCCAGGGTGTTGGCGAAGTAGCCGATGACCGGCTCCCACTCGGCCCGCGGCCGGTTGGCCACCGGCACGCCGACGACCACCCGGTCCTCGCCGTTGTACCGGTGCAGCAGTGCGGCGAGCACCGTCACCGCGGTGGCGAACAGCGAGGCCTCGTGCCCCGAACCCCAGGCGGCCAGCCGCCGCTGGAGGTCGGCCGGGACGGGCACGGTGACGCTGGCGCCCTCGCCGCTGAGCAGGACCGGCCGCGGCAGGTCGGCCGGGATCCCGGCCTCCTGCGGCAGTCGGGCCAACTGTTCGCGCCAGAAGGCGAGCTGGCCGCGGTAGAGCTCCACCGTGGCCGGTTCGGCCTCCCAGGCGGAGTAGTCGGCGTAGCGCACCGTGAGCGGGGCCAGGCCGGTGGGCGCGCCACCGACGCGGGCCGTGTAGCAGGCGCCGAGATCCCGGAAGAACAGGCCCTCCGACCAGCCGTCGGTGATCGCGTGGTGCATGGTGACGGCCAGGTGGTGCACCGAGGCCCCGGCCCGGATCAGCTTCGCCCGGAACAGCGGCCGGCCGGCCAGCGCGAACGGGATCCGGCTCTCCTCGTCGATCAGCCGGGTCACCGCCGCCTCGCCGAGGTCGGTCAGGTCCAACTGCTCCCAGGGCAGTTGCTCCGGGTCGAGCAGCAGTTGGAAGACCTCGTCCTCGTCCCCGGCGAAGGTGGTGCGCAGGCCCTCGTGGCGGGCCACCAGGTCGCCGACCGCGAGCCGCAGGGCCTCGGTGTCGAGCTCGCCCGCCAGCCGGAGCCGGAACGGGACGTTGTAGGTGCTGTTGGGGCCGTTCAGCTGCTCCAGGAACCAGAGCCGCTTCTGCGCCAGCGACGCGGGCGCCCGCCCGTCGTCCGAGCGGGCGGCCGGCACGGCGGCGGACGCGGGAGCGGCGGCGGTCGAGGCGGCGGTCGAGGCGGTGGCCTCCTCCGCCAGGGCGCGGGCGAAGACGGCGTCCAGTGTGGCGCGGCCGACCGCATCGGTGTCGTTCACGAACGTTCCTGGCCTTCCGGGTCGTGGGGGCCGCGACTGACGGTGCGTCAGACGGTCGCGGGGGCGGGGAGATCGGTGGGGATTCCGGTCGCGGTCCGGACCGGGGACAGGGCCAGCAGCACCGCGGCCAGCCCGATGCCGCCGGCGCAGACCACGATCGCCCACTGGGTGCCCAGCAGGGAGCCGAGCCCGCCGCCGGCCATCGCGCCGAACGGGGTGCCGGCCATCACGATCATCCGGGTGGAGGCGTTCATCCGGCCCTGCATGTCGTCCGGCGTGATCGCGGACCGGTAGCTGCGGATGTTGACGGCGCTGGCGATCACCAGCACGGCATAGGCGACCTGGACGAACATCAGTATCGCGAAGGCGACCCCCTTGGGCACCACGGTCGCGGCGGGGATGACCAGTTCGACGCCGGTCATCGCCACAGTGGTCCAGACCACCATCCGTCCGAACGGCAGCATCCTGGCCAGCCGGGCCGCGAACAGCGCGCCCATCAGCGAGCCGACACCCGTCCCGGCCAGCAGCGCGCCGACCAGGATGCCGGGCAGGTCCAGGGTGCGGGTGATGAAGACCAGGAACACCGGGTCGATCGCGATCGCGGAGAAGTTGATCAGGAAGGTGACCAGCACCAGGGTGCGCAGCGTGGCGTTGCCGAAGATGAAGCCCAGGCCCTCGCCGATCTCCTTCCACATCGAGGACGGCTCGGCGTCGGCGGGCCGCTCCGGCACCGGCTCGCGCTTGCGGATGCGCAGGGTGCAGGCGGCCGCCAGCCCGAAGGCGAAGACGTTGACCATGATGACGACGGGGCCGGTGAGCAGCTGCACCAGTAGGCCGCCGAAGGTCCGGCCGCCGATGTTGGAGACCGAACTGCTCATCTCCAGCTTGCTGTTGCCCTCGACGAGGTCCTCGCGCTCGACCAGGGCGGGCAGGATCGAGGCGTTGCCGATGTCGGAGACGGTGCTGCAGGTGCCGGTGCCGAACACGACCGCCAGCAGGATGGGGACGTTCAGCAGGTGCGCCCAGGAGAGCAGCGGGACGGTGAGCAGGATCAGCGAGCGGACGGCGTCCGCCGCCACGATGATCATCTTCTTCGGCCGCCGGTCCAGCCAGACCCCGACGAACAGGCTGATCAGGAGGTAGGGCAGGAACTCGGTGGCGAGCAGCAGACCCATCTGGAACACCGAGGCGCCCAGGCTGACCGAGGCGATCAGCGGGACGGCCACCGCGACCATGTTGGTGCCCAGCATGGACAGGGTCTGGCCGGCCCAGAGTCTGCGGAAGTCGGCGTGGTCCCAGAGTCCGGCGAGCTTCACGACGCCGCTCCTTCCCCGGTCATGGCACGGCCCATCAGGTCGAGCAGCGGCTGCGGGGCGGAGAGGAAGGCGTGGTGCCCGCCGTCCAGCAGGTGTTCGTGGTGGCGACCGGGCGGGACGTACCTGGTCCAGCCGCCCAGCTGCTCCGGGCGGATCTCCACGTCGTCCTTCCAGCCGACCGCGTGCACGGCGCAGGCCAGCGGCTCGGGGGCGGCGAGCCGGTAGCGGCGCTGGGCGGCCAGGTCCTCCTCCAGCACGTCCAGCGCGACGTCCAGGAAGTCCGGGTCCATCCTGGTCCCGGCCGCCTCGGCGAGGATGTTCAGCTCGACCGCGAGGTCGTCCCGGCCCAGCCACAGCCAGCGACCGAACGGGTCCTCGTCGGGGGCGAGTTGGGAGGACATGAAGAGCGCGGTCAGCTCCCTGCCGTGGACCCGCTCCAGTTCGAGCGCGGTGGCGAAGGCGGAGAGGGCGCCGCCGCAGTGTCCGAAGAAGCCGGTCGGACGGTCCACCAGCGGCGCCAGGGCCGCCGCGGCCGCCGTGGCCAGGTTCTGGTAGGTGACCGGGTGCGGCTCGCGCAGGCGGTTCTCCCGCGCGGGCAGCTGCACCAGGCAGACCTCGACCTCACCGATCCGCTCGGGCCAGGCGCGGTACATCGACGCGCCCGTGCCCGAGTACGGGAAGAGGAAGATCCGTGCCGGGGCGTCCTCGGATGGTTGGCGGAACAGCCATTTGCCCGCGTCGGTCTGCATGGCGCCGTGAACTCCTTGTTCCCACCGTTGCGGTGTCGGGGTGGTCGGTGATGGGGCGGTCGGACGGTGGGGCCGCGGCGACCGGTCAGTCGCCGAGCGCGGCGGCGCCGAGGACGCCGCCGACGGCCCGGACGTGCGGCTGCCGGACCAGGCCGTAGTGGTCGGTGTCGAAGCGGTGGACCCGGAACGCGCCGGCCACCACCGCCCGCCAGGCCTCGGCGCTGCCCAGCTCCCGGCCGTCCCGGCTCTCGAGGTAGACCACGTCGCCGGGGTGGCGGCGCGGCCGGTAGGCGTGGTGGGCCCGCAGGTTGGCGGCGAAGACCCGGTGGCGCGCCGCCCGGGCCTCGCCGCCGGGCCCGGCTGGCGGGGCGCCGGTGAGCGCCAGGGCGTCCCGCAGGAGCGCCTCGGTGGTGCGGGCGTCGTCCAGCCCGGCGAGCTGCCCGGGGTCGGGGAAGGCGGCGTCGACCATGCCGAGGGTCACTTCCCGGCCGGCGGCCGTCAGCAGGCCCGCGGCCTCGAAGGCCAGCACCGCGCCGAACGACCAGCCGGCCAGGTGGACCGGCCCGGCCGGGTGGTCCCGCCCGATCCGGGACACGGCGGCCGCGGCGATCTCCTCGACGGTGGAGCCGACCGGTTCGGCGCAGTCCAGCCCGTACACGGCCAGCCGGGGATCGAGCGCGCCGGTCAGGGCCAGGTAGCCCAGGGCGCTGCCGCCGACCGGTGGGAACAGCCACAGCGGCGCGGCGCCGGACGGGCGCAGGGCCAGCACCTCCCAGCCGTTCGCGGTGTCCGGGGCGGGCGCCGTCAGCAGGGCGGCCAGCCGCTCGACCGTGTCGTGGGCGAACAGCTCGGCCACGGTCAGCCGGCGCTCGAAGTCCCGGCGCAGCCGCCCGATCAGCCGGACGGCGGCCAGCGAGTGCCCGCCGACCCGGAAGAAGCCCTGGTCGACGCCGAAGTCCGCGGTGTCCAGCACGTCCGTCCAGGCGGCGGCGACCAGGCGCTCGGCGTCGGTCAGCGGTCGGGCGGGTGCGGCGGACTCCCGGGAGTCCGAGGGGGTGGGGAGCCGCTTGCGGTCCACCTTGCCGCTGCCGGTCAGCGGCAGCTCGGCGAGCGGCTGCCAGGCGGCGGGCACCATGTGCCGGGGGAGCAGGCGTTCGGCGTGCCGGCGCAGTTCCTCGACCGCCAGCTCGGCCCCGGGCCGGGCGGTGAAGTGGCCGATCAGCCGGTCGCCGTCGAAGGTCACGGCGGCCGAGCCGCAGTCCGGGTGCGAGGACAGGACGGCCTCGATCTCGCCCGGCTCGACCCGCATGCCGCGGACCTTCAGCTGGGCGTCGGTCCGGCCCAGGTACTCGATCGCGCCGTCCGGGCGGCGCCGGGCGAGGTCCCCGGTGCGGTAGAGGCGCTCGGTGGTGCCGTCCGGCAGGGTGTGCTCGCGGAAGCGCTCGGCGGTCAGTTCGGGCCGCCCGTGGTAGCCGTCGGCCAGGCAGACGCCGCCGATGAACAGCTCGCCGGCGGTGCCGACCGGGACGGGGTGGCCGGACGGGTCCAGCAGGTGGATCCGGGTGTTGGCGATCGGGTGGCCGATCGGCACGGTCCCGGTGCCCCGGGCGCCCTCGGGGGTGCAGTGCCAGTACGTCACGTCCACGGCCGCCTCGGTGGGGCCGTACAGGTTCGCCAGGGCGGCCTTGGAGCGGTCCAGGAAGTCCCGCTGGAGGTCGGCCGGCAGCGCCTCGCCGCTGCACACCACCTGCCGCAGCGCGGTGGCGGCGGAGAGGTCGGCGGCGTCCAGGAAGGCCCGCAGCATGGAGGGGACGAAGTGCGCCACGGTGATGCACTGCCGGGCCAGCACCTGCTCCAGGTAGCCCGGGTCCCAGTGCCCGCCGGGCTCGGCGACGACCAGCCGGGCGCCCTCGCGCAGCGGCCAGAAGAACTCCCACACCGAGACGTCGAAGGTGTACGGCGTCTTCTGCAGCACCCGGTCCTCGGCGGTCAGCCGGAACTCCTCAGCCATCCAGTCCAGCCGGTTGGCGATCGCCCGGTGGGACACCACCACGGCCTTGGGGCGGCCGGTGGAGCCGGAGGTGTGGATGACGTACGCCGGATCGGCCGGACCGGTCCCGACCTCCGGTCCCCGCTCGCTCTCCGCGAGGTCCGCCGGGACGGACTCCACCCGGACGTCCACGAGTCGGAGGCCCTCGGTACCCGCGGCCGTCAGCACCACCCGGCAGCCGGACTCGGCGAGCAGGCCGGCCGTGCGCTCCGCCGGGTCCGCCGGATCCAGCGGGACGTACGCCCCGCCCGCCTTGAGCACGGCGAGCAGCGAGACCACCAGCTCCGCCGAGCGGTGCTGGACGATCCCCACGTGGTCGCCGGGCCGCACGCCGAGGGCGACCAGCCGGTGCGCCAGGGTGTTGGCCCGGCCGTCCAGTTCGGCGTAGCTCAGGACGCGGTCGCGGAACAGCACGGCAGGAGAACGCGGGGTGGCCGCGGCCTGTCGCTCGATCGCCCGGTGCAGCAGCTGGGGGCCGGGGTACTCCCGCTCCGTCCGGTTCCGCGCGCGCAGCTCGGCCAGCTCCGCCCGGCCCAGCAGCGGGGTGGCCGTGGGCGAGGCCGACGGATCGGCCAGCACGGCCCGGATCACGGCCACGTGGTAGCCGAAGTAGCGGTCGGCGTCGGCGGCGGCGATCCGGTCGGCGTCGTAGCGCAGACCGAGCCCGATCAGGCCGGTCGCGGTGTCCCGGGAGAACTCCGAGCCCAGCAGGAAGTCGGTGGGGGTGTGGCTGCGCTCCTCCAGCACCTCCACGTCGCCGGTCGGCACGGCCGATTCGTTGCGGAAGTGGGTGTAGTTGAAGAAGGTCTCGAAGGCGGCCGCGCCGGCCACCCGGCCGCGCAGCTCGGCCATCGGGAAGCGCCGGTGCGGCTGGACGGCCAGGTCCGTCGCGGCGACCTGCCGGATCAGCCCGGACCAGCTGTCGACCGCCAGCCGGCAGCGCACCGGCAGGGTGTTCAGGAACAGGCCGACCACCCGGTCCCCGTCCGGCTCGGCGATCCGGCCGTTGTACACCGCACCCGAGACCACGTCCTCGGAGCCGGTCAGCAGCGCTATCACCCGCAGGTGCACGGTGAGCAGCACGATCCGCACCGGGACCTGTAAGCGGGCCGCCAACGCGACCAGCCCGGCGGACAGTTCGGCCGGCAGCTCGCGCGGCACCACGGCCATGTCCGGAACCCCGGTGCCCGGGGAGGCGGGCACGGACCCGAGCGCGACGCCGTCGAGCTGCTCCTGCCAGAAGGCGAGCTGCTCCCGGTCCCGTACGGCGGCGCGCTCCAGGGCGACGAAGGAGCGGTAGTGGGCGCGGGGCGGGGGCGGCAGGGCGGCCGGGCCGCGCCCGAGGGCGGCGAGGTAGAGGGAGAGCAGTTCGCCGAACAGGATCCGCTCGCTCCAGCCGTCGATCACGGCGTGGTGCACCACCGTCCACAGCTGCACCTCGTCCTCGGCGAGCCGGGCGACGTGGTAGCGGATCAGCGGCGGCCGCTCCCAGTCGAAGAGGTCGCGGCCCTCCCAGTCGGTGCGCTGGTCGATCAGGGCGCGCTGCTCCTGCTCCGGCAGGCCGCGCAGGTCCTCGAAGCTCACCGGTGGGTGGTCGATGCGGCAGTGGACGACCTGGAGCGGTTCGCGGAAGCCGCCGGGGGCGAAGGAGGTGCGCAACAGCTCGTGGCGGTCCAGCAGCCGGGCCACGGCGGTGCGCCAGGCCTCGGCCGAGAACGCGACCCGCAGCCGGGTCAGCAGCACGTCGTGGTACATCGCGGTGTGCGCCTGCTGGCCGCTGCGGTAGAGCATGCCGGACTGCAGGGCGGTCAGCGGGTAGGCGGCGACGGCGTCGGCGGGCAGCCGCGGCCGGTCCTCGGGGTGGACCAGCTCGAACGGGCCGGTGGGCGCGGGCCCGGCGGCGGGCTCGGCGGTGCGCACCAGCGGGGCGAGCTCGCGGACGGTCTGGTTGCGCAGCAGGTCGCGGACCCGGAAGCCGAGGCCGCGGGCGCCGGCCCGGGCGACGATCTGCACGCTGCTGATGGAGTCGCCGCCGAGCTCGAAGAAGTTGTCGTCGATGCCGACGGCGGGGCGCCCCAGCACCTCGGCCCACACCTCGGCGAGCACCCGCTCGGTCTCGTCGCGCGGCGCGGAGTCGGCGGGAACGGTGGACTCGACCGCCGGGCCGGGCCGTTCGGGCTCGGCGGCGCGGCCGACGGCCCGCGGCGCGTCGGAGCCGAGGAAGTCGGTCAGCGGCCGGTCCGGCTGTTCGGCGGCCAGTTCCAGCACCCGGGCGTAGCACGCGGCGAAGTCGGCGATCCACTCGGGGGAGAACCGGTCGGCGCGGTACTCGAACTCGGCGACCGGCCCGTCCGCGGTCCGGTTGACCTGGAGGGACAGCTGGTACTTGGCGGTGACCGACGGGACCTCGACCGGGCTGAACCTCAACTCCCCGGCGCGGACGGGCTGGAAGAAGTCCTCGCCGACGGTGAAGGCGACCTGGAAGACCGGCGGGTGCCCCGGGCGCCGGGGTGGCCGGACCTCCTTCACCACGGTCTCGAACGGCACGGCCTGGAGGTCCTGGGCCCGCAGGACGGCGGAGCGCACCCGCTTCACCAGCTCCCGGAAGGTCCGCGGCCCGGTGAGGTCGGTGCGGACCGCCACCATGTTGACGAAGCAGCCGACCGTCGACTGGAACTCGGTCCGGCTGCGGTTGACGGCCGGCGTGCCCACCACGAGGTCGCGCAGCCCGGTGCGGTCGGCGAGCAGCAGGTCGTACGCCGCCAGCAGAACGGTGAACAGCGTGGTGTGCGACTCGGTCGCGAGTGAGGCGAGCTGTTCGACGGCCGGGGCGGGCAGCGGGACGTCGGCGGTGCCGCCGGGGGCGGCGGTGGAGGCGGGGTCGGGTGGCGGGAGGTCCCCGGGCAGCTCCAGCACCGGCAGGTCCCCGGCGAGCAGTTCGGCCCACTCGCGCAGGGCCCGTTCGCCGCCCGGGCCCGCCAGCCACTCGTCGTGCCAGAGCGAGTAGTCGCCGTACTGGTAGTCGACCTCCGGCAGTTCGGGCTCGGTTCCGGTGGTGAACGCCCGGTAGTGGGACACCAGTTCGTCGAGCACCAGCTTGGCCGACCAGCCGTCGAAGACCGCGTGGTGGGCGCAGAGCATGACCACGTGGCTGTCGTCGGCGCAGCGCAGCAGCCCGGCCCGTACCAGGGGGCCGCGTTCCAGGTCGAAGGGGGCGCGGGCGTGGCTCACCATCCGCAGTTCGCGCTCCTCGGCGTCCCGGCAGGTGGCGAGGCGCCATTCCCACCGCGGTTCCGGATGGACGACCTGGAGAAGGCCCTGTTCGTGAATGCGGAAAGTGGTGCGCAGCGCCTCGTGCCGGGCGAACACGGCGCCGAACGCATTGCGCAGCGCCGGGATGTCGACCGTCCCCCGGACTTCCCAGAAGCACGGGATGTGAAAGGTCGGCGCGTCACCGACGGTCTGCTGCGCGAGGAAGAGTTGCTCCTGGACCTTCGACGCCGGGAACGGATCCTCGTCCGCGGCGTCCGATTGGGCGGGGAACTCGCTGTCCACGGCTCGTAGACGCCCTTTCCTCCCGGGTGTGGAGACACGGATCGGCGTCCCCCAGGAACGTCAGCATACAGGCGGGAATTGGCTCGGCAAGGGGTGAGATCTTGCCGTGCCCGCAAGGGATTTGACCTCTGTCATGATCGCATCGAGTAGGGTAGTCTCGCCGCATCTTGCAGCGATGAGAGCGGGGGATCAACCCATGCCCGACCGTGTCGTTCCCATCTCGCCGCAGCAGCGCAGGCTGTGGCTCCTGCACAACCTGCATCCGCGGCTCCCGCTCTACAACGGGCCCGTGGCGCACGAGATCCGGGGCGAACTGGATGTCCCGGCGCTGGAACAGTCAATCCGTGCACTGATATCCCGGCACGCCGCGCTGCGGACGGGTTTTTCCGTGGTGGACGACCAGCCCGTGCAAGTGGTCGTCGACCGGCTGGAGTTCAGCCTCCCCGTGCACGACCTGAGGGGGGATCCCGATTCCCTCCGGGCCCGGGTGCGCGAGGCCGCCGCCGAGCCGTTCGACCTGGAGCGCCCCGGGGTCTTCGACTTCCGGCTGTTCCGGTCGGCGGACGAGGAGTGGACGCTGCTGCTGAACCTCCATCACATCGTCACCGACGGCTGGTCCAACGCGGTGATCGCCGAGGAGATCGGCCGTGGCTACGCGGACGCGCTGGCCGGCCGACCGGCCGGCGCCGCCGAACCCGGGAACGGGTACGCCGAGTACGGTGCGGCGCTGGCCGACCGGTTGGCCGGCGGCCTGGCCGAACGTCAACTCGCCTACTGGTCCGAGCACCTGTCAGGCGCCCCCGACCTGCTGCGACTCCCGCTGGACCGGCCCCGGCCGGCCCGCCAGCGCTTCCGCGGCGAGCTGCTGGACTTCGCGCTCGACGCCGAGCTGGCCGAGCGGGTGCGGCAGACCGCGGCCCGCCACCGGACCACGGACTACGTGGTGCTGCTGGCCGCCTTCACCCTGCTGATGCACACCTACACCGGCGAGCGGGACGTGGTGGTGGGCGCACCGGTGTCCAACCGGGACGACGAGGCGCTCGACCGGACCGTCGGATTCTTCGTCAACATCCTTCCGCTGCGCAGCCGGAGCCGGAGCGACGAGAGCTTCTCGGAGTATCTCCGGCGCTGCCGGACGACGTTCATCGGCGGATTCCGCAACCAGGCGGTGCCTTTCGACGAAATCGTCAAGGTGACGGGTGGTCAGGGATCGCTCGGCCACTCACCGCTGGTGCAGGCGGTATTCGGATACCACCAGGAGACCGCGCCGACGCTTCCGCTGGACGGTCTGCGGACGAGTCGCTGGAACGTGCCGACCGGGTTCGTCCAGACGGATCTGGAGTTCGACCTCGCACGAGCCGCGGACGGTTCCGTGGCCGGAATCATCGCCTATGACAGCGACCTGTTCGACGAGGCGACGATCGCCCGGCTCGGCGCGAATTACCGCGCCCTGCTGGAGGGGGCGTTGGCCGATCCGCAGACACCGCTGGCGCGGCTCGAACTGCGTTCCGCCGGGGAAATTCGCTTCGACCGCGAGGTGAACGCGACGGTGGCCGAGTTTCCGGCGGACGCCTGCCTACACGAGTTGTTCGAGGCGCAGGTCGAGCGCACCCCGGACGACGTCGCCGTGGTCTCGGAATCGGCCCGGCTCAGCTACCGCGAACTCGACGCCCGGGCCGAGGCGTTGGCCCGGCAGCTGCGGGCCCGGGGCGTCGGCCCCGAGCGCGCCGTCGGCATCTGCCTGGAGCGCTCGGTGGAGATGGTGGTGGGGCTGCTCGGCATCCTCAAGGCCGGCGGCGCCTACCTTCCGCTGGATCCGGCCAGCCCGCCGGCCAGGATCCGGCAGATCCTGGCCGACGCGGCGGCACCGGTGCTGCTGGTGGACCGGGCGCTGGGGGAGGAGATCGACGCCGCCTCGGTCGGCGCGCGGACACTGGACCCGGCGTGCCCGGACCCGGCGGCCGTGGCGGAAGACCCCGGTCCGCACCGCCCGCACCCCGAGAACCTGGTCTCCGTCTACTACACCTCCGGCTCCACCGGCACGCCCAAGGGCGTGGCGAGCCGCCACCGCGGCTGGGTGAACCGGATGGTCTGGATGCAGCGCCGGCACCGGCTGGCCCGGGGCGAGACCGTCCTGCACAAGACCACGCTGACCTTCGACGACTCCGCCCTGGAGATCTTCTGGCCACTGTCGGTCGGCGGCCGGGTGGCCGTGCTCGAACCCGGCCGCCACCGGGACCCGGTGGCGGTGCTGGAGGCCGCCACCCGCTACGAGTCGGTGTACCTCCAGGTGGTGCCGAGCATGCTGGGCGCGGTGCTCGACCTGGTGGAGCAGGCCCCCGAGCGGGTGCCGCCCCGGCTGCGGAACACCACCTCCAGCGGCGAGGCGCTCACCGCGGCGACGGTCGGGCGCTTCCACCGGCTGATGCCGGGCGCGCTGCACAACACCTGGGGCGCGACCGAGGTGTCGATCGACTCGACCTGCCACACCTGCGGCCCGGCCGACGAGACCGAGGCCGGACCGGTGAGCCTGGGGCGCCCGTTCGACAACAACACCGTGCACGTGCTGGACCGGGAGCTGCGGCCGGTGCCGGTCGGCGTGGTCGGCGACCTGTACATCGGCGGCCTCGGACTGGCCCGCGGCTACCTCAACGACCCGGCCCGTACGGCCGGCGCCTTCCTGCCCGACCCGTTCCGCCCCGGCGAGCGCCTCTACCGCACCGGCGACCAGGGCTTCCTGCACCCCGACGGCGCTTTCCGCTTCGTCGGGCGCACCGACCACCAGGTCAAGATCCGCGGCATGCGGGTCGAACTCGGCGAGATCGAGGCCGTGCTGCTCCGCCACCCGCGGGTGAGGGACGCCGTGGTGGTGATCGCCGCCGAAGGCCCGGTCCAGCGGCTGGTGGCCTTCGTGACCGCCGTCGACCCGGCCGACCCGCCGCTCTTCGACCAGCTCCGGGAGCACGCCAAGGAGTGGCTGCCGCACTACATGATCCCGGCCCAGCTGGTGGTCGAGGACACCTTCCCGCTCAACGCCAACGGCAAGGTCGACCGGCGGGCGCTGAAGGTCCCCGGGCCGCCGGCCGGTTCGGAGGCCGGCGGGGGCGGGGCGCCGCGGACGCCGTCCGAGCAGTTCGTCGCCGGGGTGTGGCGGGAACTGCTCGGTGTGGAGCGGATCGGCGCGGAGGACGGCTTCTTCATGCTCGGCGGGCACTCGCTGATCGCCACCCGGTTCACGGCGCGGGTGCGCCAGCGGCTCGGCGTCGAGTTCCCGTTGGTCACGCTCTACTCGGAGCCGACCGTACGGGCGACGGCGAGGACGCTGGAGGAACTCGTCGCGGAGAAGCTGGCCGCCGACGAGCGGCCCGAGCAACTCGCGGAGGCCGAGCGGTGAGCGGCAGCGGCGGCTGGGACGCCGTGGTGGTGGGCGCCCGGGTCGCGGGCGCCGCCACCGCGCTGCTGCTGGCCCGGTGCGGTCACAAGGTCCTGCTGATCGACCGGGCCGCGTTCCCCTCGGACACCATGTCCACCCTCTACATCCACCAGCCCGGCGTGGCCAGGCTCTCCGAGTGGGGCCTGCTCCCGGCGCTGCTGGACTCCGGCTGCCCGGTGCTGGACACCATCAGCTACGAGGTCGGCGGCGTGCGGCTGGCGGGCCCGGCCCCGGTGATGCCGGGCGCCCCGGCGGCCTTCGCGCCGCGCCGCCTGGTGCTGGACCAGCTGCTGGTCGACGCGGCGGTCAAGGCGGGCGTCGAGTTCGTGGACCGGGCCAACCTCCAGGAGCTGGTCCATTCCGAGGGCCGGGTCACCGGCGTCCGCTTCCGCACCGCGGGCGGGGTCCGCACCGAGTACGCCCGGCTGGTGGTCGGGGCCGACGGGATGCGCTCCCGGGTGGCCCGACTGGTCGAGGCCGAAGTCGAGCTGAGCGATCCGCGGGCCAGCTGCGTGTACTACACCGGCTGGGCCGGGATCAGCACCGGCTTCGGTTTCCACGAGAGCCCCGGCAACTGGATCGTCCGCATCCCCACCCACGACGACGTGACCCTGGTCTCCACCTACTTCCCGCAGGACCGGTTCGCCGAGATCAGGCAGGACCCGTTCCGCCACCACCTGGCGGCCGTGCGCGGCACCGCGCCCGAGCTGTACGAGCAGATCGCCGAGGCCGAGCAGGTCGAGCCGGTCATCGGCACCGGCGACCAGCAGAACTTCTTCCGCCGCGGGCACGGCCCCGGCTGGGTGCTGGTCGGCGACGCCGGGCACCACCTGGACACCATCAGCGCCCGCGGCATCACCAACGCCCTGCTCCAGGCCTCCTTCCTGGCCGAGGAGTTGGCGGACCGGGTGGACGACCCGGCCGCCCTGGCCCGCTTCACCCGCCGCCGCGACGAGGAGCTGACCGAGCCGTACCAGAGCACCCTGGAGCTCGCCAGGCTCACCGTCACCCCGTCGCGGCTGGAGCTGCTGCGCGGCATCGGCGCGTCCCCCGAGCTGACCGGCCGCTACTTCGCCGTCGTCGCCGGGATGCTCGGCATCGACGAGCTCTTCGACGAGGACGACCTCGATGACGACGACGTGTTCTGAGCCCACCCCTGGAGGAACCGCAATGAGTCCCGCTCCACTCTCGCTCTGGGGCGGCGAGTCCCAACCGCCCTGCCTGCTCGCCGCGTTCCATGACCAGGCCGTCGCCCGGGGACCGCAGAGGGCCGTCGTCGACGGGGGCCGCAGCATCACCTACAGCGAGTTGCTGTCCTGGGTCCGGGGCATCGCCGAAGGCCTGACCGCGGCCGGGATCGGCCCGGGGGACCGGGTCGCGGTCACCGGGCGGCGCAGCGCCGCGGTGGTGGCCGCGATGCTCGGCACCATGTGGGTGGGCGCCACCTACCTGCCGCTGGACAGCGAGTACCCGGCTGCCCGGCTCGCCCACATGCTCAAGGACAGCGGCGCCGGCCTGCTGCTCTACCCGGACGCTTACCAGGAGCCGGAGTTCGAGGTGCCGGTGCCCAGCCTGCCGATCTCCGGCCTGCCGACCGGCGGGACCGTCGACCCGGTGGCCTGCCGGCCCGAGCTGTGGACGTACGTCATCTACACCTCGGGCTCCACCGGCCTGCCCAAGGGCGTGGCCGTCCCGCACAGCTGCCTGGACACCATGGTCGACTGGCAGCGCAACCACTCGGTGTGGCCGTACGTGCGAACCGCCCAGTTCGCCCCGCTCAACTTCGACGTCTCCTTCCAGGAGGTGCTGGGCACCCTGTGCGGCGGCGGCACGCTCGTGGTGGTGCCGGAGGAGCTGCGGCAGGACCCGTTCGAGCTGCTGGAGTGGCTGGGCGAGAACCGGATCGAGCGGCTCTTCCTGCCGTACGTCGCGCTGCAGATGCTCGCCGTGGCCGCCGCCGAGGAGGAGTCGCTGGACCACCTGGCGCTGGCCGAGGTCAACGCGGCCGGGGAGCAGCTGGTCTGCACGCCGGACATCCGCGCGCTGTTCGCCCGGCTGCCGCGGTGCCGGCTGAACAACCACTACGGGCAGAGCGAGTCCGCGATGGTCACGGCGCACACCCTGACCGGCCCCAGCGACTCCTGGCCCGCGCTGCCGCCGATCGGCGCGCCGCTGCCGGGCTGCGAGCTCCTGATCGACCCGCTGGACGCGGCCGAGCCGAACGTCGGCGAACTGCTGGTGGCCGGAGCGCCGTTGTCGCCCGGCTACCTCAACCAGCCGGAGCTGAACGCCAAGCGCTTCGTCACCGTCGAGCCGACCCCGCACGGGCACACCGCCGCCTTCCGCACCGGCGACCTGGTCCGGCTGGAGGACGGCGTGGTGACCTTCCTGGCCCGTCGGGACAAGGACGTGAAGATCCGCGGCTACCGGGTCAACCTGCTGGAGATCGAAGTGCGGCTGCTGGAGCTGCCGACCGTCTCCGCCGCGGTCTGCGTGGCCCTGGACGACGGGCAGGGCTCGCGTTCGCTGCACTGCGCGGTGACGGTCGACACCGGCGCCGAGTCGCTGGACGGCGCCCGGGCGGCGGAGGAACTGCGCCGCAACCTGCCGGACCCGTACATCCCGCGCTCCTTCACCACGGTGGCCGCGTTGCCGCGCACCCACAGCGGCAAGGTCGACCGGGAGGCGGTGGCCCGTACGCTCGCGCTTCGCTGAACCCCTGCCCAGCAGAAGGGCCGGCCCCCACCGCGGAGGTCGGCCCTTTCGGCCCGGGGTCAGCGCAGCGACGGCCGGGTGCTGGTGCCGCGCCGCTCGGTGACGATGGCGGCGACCTTGGCGACGGTGTCGGCGGCGATCAGGTCGGCCACCTTCAGCGCGGTGCCGAAGCGCCGGTTCAGCCGGCCGACGACCTGGATCGCGGCCAGCGAGTTGCCGCCGAGGTCGATGAAGGAGGCGGCCGAACCCGGGACTTCGGCCAGGCCCAGCACCTCGTGCCAAGCCTCACCGACGGCGGTGCGGACGGCCGGGTCGGAGGTGTCCTCCGCCGTGGGAGCGGCGGCTTCGGCGGCGAGCCGTTCGAGCTCCGGCCGGGCGATCTTGCCGTTCTGGTTCACCGGCAGCTCGGCGAGCACGAACACCCGGGCCGGGACCATGCTTTCCGGCAGCCGCTCGCCCAGGTGGGCCCGGAGGCCGGCGACCGAGGCCTCGGCTCCCTCGGCCACCGACACGTAGGCGGCCAGCGACTGGGCGATGCCCGCGGAGTCGCGCACCGGCACCACGACGGCGTCCGTCACCGCCGGGTGCTCGCGCAGGCAGGACTGGATCTCGCCGAGCTCGATCCGCACGCCGCCGATCTTCACCTGGTGGTCGACCCGGCCGATCAGCTCCAGCTCGCCGTCCGCCCGCAGCCGGGCCAGGTCGCCGGTGCGGTACAGCCGGGCGCCGGGGACGGCGGAGAACGGGTCGGGCAGGAAGCGCTCGGCGGTGAAGGCCGGGCGGTCCTGGTAGCCCCAGCCGACGCCCAGGCCGCCGAGGAACAGCTCGCCGAGTTGGTCCACCCCGGCGGGCGTGCCGAAGGAGTCCAGCACGTAGGCGCTCTGGTTGGTCATCGGCCGCCCGTAGGGGATCGAGCGCCAGCGCGGGTCGACGGCGGCCACGTCGTAGTAGGTGCTGTCCACCGAGACCTCGGTGGCGCCGCCGAGGCTGATGAAGCGGGCCTGCGGGAACGCCTGGCGGGTCGCCCCGGGCTGGGCCAGCGGGATCCAGTCCCCGCCCAGCAGGAAGGCCCGCAGCGCGCCGGTCCGGGCGGTGCCCCAGGTGCGCAGGAACTGTGCCAGCGAGGACGGGACGGAGTGCCAGACGGTGATCCCGGCCTGCTCGACCAGCTCGGCCCAGTGCTCGACGTCGTTCTCCCGCCCGCGCTCCGGCAGGACGAGGGTGGCGCCGGTCATCAGCGCGGCGAACACGTCGTAGACCGTCATGTCGAAGCTGGGCGAGGAGACGCCGAGGATCCGGTCGCCGGGGCCGAGGCCGTAGCGGGAGCTGAGGTCGAGGATCATGCTGGTGCGGCCGACGTGGTCGAGCAGGGCGCCCTTCGGCTCGCCGGAGGAGCCGGAGGTGAAGATCACGTACGCGAGGTCCCGGCCGGTCACGTCGACCTTCGGCAGGGCCTCCCGGTCGGCGCTCGGCAGCTCCTCGACCCGGCCGAGCGGGATCACCGGGACGCCCGACGTCGAGTCCGCGCCGTTGGCGGCGCCGGCGGCGTCGGCGACCACCACGTCCACCCGGCCCAGCCGGTGCAGGACCTCGCGGCGGTGGGCGGGCAGCATCGGGTCGAGCGGGACGAAGGCCGCACCGGTCTTCAGCGCGGCGTACGCCGCCACCACCAGCTCCGCGCTGCGCGTCGCCGCCACGCCGACCCGCCCGCCGGGCCCCACTCCGTGCCCGGCGATCCGGACGGCCAGGGCGTTGGCCCGGGCGTCGAGTTCGCCGTACGTGAGGCTCAGCGGGCCCTGGACCACGGCGATCCGCTCCGGGTCCGCGGCCACCTGCCGCTCCACCCGGTGGTGCAGGCAGACCGGCTCGGCGAGCGGCGGCCGCGGGCGGTTCACCTCCGCGACCAGCTCGCGTTCGGCGGGGGTCAGGTGCTCGACCTGGTCGATCCGCAGCTCGTCGGGGGCGGCGAGGTAGGCCGCGAGGTGCGCGGCGATCCGGGCGGGCGCGTGCTCGTCGTCGGGGCGGGCGGCGGCCCGCAGGCGCAGCGTCCAGGTGCCGTCGTCGGCGGGGGAGAGGGCGAACACGGCGGGCGAGGACTGCGGGTCCACCGACAGCTCCAGCCCGCCCCCGAAGGCCGCCGAACGCCGGGCGAAGGCGGCCCGGCAGGCCGCGAGGGTCGGTGTGGAGGATCCGGTTCCGGCCAGTTCGGCGGGCTCGATCGGCCACGCCGTCCAGGCCTGCCGCTCGTCGGCGCGGCCCCACAGGGTGACCGGCCGCAGGCCGCCGTAGCGCAGCACCAGCGCGCACAGCCCGGCGGCGAGGTCCGAGGGCGCGGCCGCCCGCAGGCCGCTCAGCGGCGCGGACTCGACGGCCCCGGCGCGGTCGCTCCACAGCACCGGGAGGACGGGATCGGCGTGCTCGGTCATGGGGAGGCTCCCTGGTCGGGTTCGTGAGGAGTGGGGGCGAGGGCGGCGAGCAGCCGGGAGGCGCGGGCGCCGGGTCGGTCCACGGCCGCCCGGAGCAGCCCCCGCAGCTGGTCGGCCAGGCCGGCGGCCCACGGTGCGTCGAACGCCTCCGTCGAGTACTCGATGCTGAGGAGGAAGTCCGGGCCGTCCTCGATGAAGGTCACCGTGGCGTCGAAGGCGTGCTGCCCGGGATACAGGTCGACGTCCTCGCAGGCGACGCCCGGCAGCTCCGGGCGGCCCGGGGCGCTGGCGCCGGTGCGCAGTTGCAGGGTGACCTGGGCCAGCGGGTTGCGCCCGGGCCGGCGGGCGGGAGCGAGGTGGCGCACCACGCTGCCGAACGGCACCTCGTGGTCGATGGCCCGCAGGTTGGCGGCGTTCAGGCGGGCGGCCAGCTCGCAGAAGGCCGGGTCGTCCGCGAGGTCGGCGCGCAGCACCACCATGTTGACGAAGTAGCCGATCAGCGGTTCGAGTTCCGGCTCGCCGCGGCCGGCGTAGAGGGTGGCGAAGGCGGTGTCGGGGCGGCCGGTGCGCTCGGTCAGGGCGAGTGAGAAGGCGGCGCCGAGCCACGAGAACAGCGACACCCGGGCGGCCCGGGCCAGGCCGGTCAGCGCGCGGTGCAGCTCCGGGTCGAGCCGGACCACCAGCCGGTCGGCGGCGAAGGACGGCCGCCGGGGGCGCGGCCGGCCTGCGGCCAGGTCGACGGCCGGGACGCCGCGCAGAGTCTCCTCCCAGTGGGCGAGCAGTTCCTCCAGCTCCGGGCCGCGGAAGCACTCCCGCTGCCACTGGGCGTACCGCCGGTACGGCACCGGCAGCGGCGGCAGCCCCGCCTCGGGGTCCTTCCCGGCCAGCAGCGCGGCGTAGCCGGCGGACAGCTCGTCGGTGAACAGGCGCAACGACCAGCCGTCGGTGACGATGTGATGCATCACCAGGGTCAGCACGTGCTCCTCGGGCCCGAGCCGGAACAGCCGCAGCCGGAACGGCCGGCCGGCGGCCAGGTCGAAGGGCTCGCGCGCCTCCCGGTGCAGCGCGTCGGCGAGTTCGGCCCCGTCGGCGACCTCGCGCAGCGGCAACTCGGCCCCGGCGGGCGGGAGCACCACTTGGTACGGCTCGCCGTCGTCCTCGCGGAAGGCGGTGCGCAGCACCTCCTGGCGGCGCACCACCAGGGTCAGCGCCGTGCCCAGCAGGTCCGTGCGCAGGGGGCCGCGCAGCCGGAAGGCGAGCGGGACGTGGTAGGCGGCGGTGCCGGGCGCCAGCTGTTCGAACATCCACAACGCCTCCTGACCGGAGGACAGTTCGTACCGCTCGGCCGGGTCGGTCGCGCCGACGGAACCGGGCATCGTGCTCCCATCGGTGAAGAGTGCCGGGAGGTCTGTCGGATACCGGGAGGACGTCGCTCCCCGGGAACCGGGGTCGGGCCGCGCCGGGACCGAGTGCGCCGGCGGGCTATCGCGGCCCAGTCTGTCAGCCGTACGCACTCTGCGGAAGATCCTCCCGGCGGTGGGCCGGAAAACTCCAGGAGGAAAGGCAGTTGGTTGTCATACCTCGGCGTCTGCTGTATCCCTTGATCTCGAACCTGTCCGGTGCATGCTCACTTTCGGGAGTCGCGAATGACCGGCACACACTTCGCCGGCGGTCTCGTCACGACGGCGGCCGTGGGCATGGTGCGGTTGCCGTGCGATCGGTGGCTCGCCAATCGGCCCGCCAGTCGGAGTAGTTCGTGTACGCAAACGGTACCGGCGCCGATCCTCGCGCGATTCCTGAGCCTCGCCGAGGAGCCCACGGGCAGCCCGGACGCGGGGCTCGCGGCCGTGCTCGCGGTGCTGCTGCACCACTACGCGGGCCAGCAGGACGTCCGGCTGGCGTTCGACCGGGCGGAGGTGCGGATCGGCCTCGCGGAGGACGCCGGGCTGCGCCGGATCTGGCAGGCGGTGGACGGGCAACTGACCGGTCGGCGCGCCGAAGTGGCCGGAACCGAAGTGGCCGGAACCGAGGTCCCGCTCACGGTCCGGCTGCGCCCCGACGGCACGGGCGAGGACGCCGTGCTGGAAGCCGCGTACGACCCGGCGCTGCTCGACGGGCCGACCGTCGCCCGCGTCCTGGATCACGCCGTCCGACTGCTGGAAGCGCTGGTCACCGACCCCGACGGACCGGCCCGGCAGGCCCGGTTCGGTTCGGCGCAGGAGCGCGAGCGGATCCTCACCGACTGGAACGGGACGCGCACGCCGTACCCGGACTCGACCGTGGTGGCCGCCTTCGAGGAGCAGGTGCGGGCGACCCCGTCCGCGCCCGCCGTCGAGTTCGAGGGCGCCGTGCTCAGCTACGCCGAACTCGACCGGCAGGCGGGCCTGGTGAGCCGCCGGCTGCGGTCCGGCCGGAACTCCGGCTTCGTCGGCATCCACCTGGAGCGCTCGCCGGAGCTGGTGGTGGCGATCCTCGGGGTGCTCAAGGCCGGGCTCGCCTACGTGCCGCTGGATCCCGAACTGCCCGCCGACCGGGTGCGTTACATGGTCGAGGACTCCGGCGCCCGCACCGTGCTGTGCCGCCCCGAGGACGTCGAGGCGCTCTCCGGCCTCGGAGCCGACCCGCTCACCGTCCGACAGGCCGTCGAGGATCCGGGGGAGGAGACCGGAGGCCGCCCGGAGATCACCGGCGACACCCCGGTCTACCTGATCTACACCTCCGGCTCCACGGGCCGCCCCAAGGGCGTGCTGAACCGCCACGCCGGCGTGTTCAACACCGTCCACTGGCGCCGCCGGCGCTTCGAACTCGGCCCGGACGACCGGGTCCTGCAGAAGACCCCGTTCGGATTCGACGTCTCGGCCTGGGAGTTCCTGTGGCCGCTGGTCTCCGGCGCCTGCCTGGTGGTCGCCCGCCCGGGCGGCCACCGGGACACCCGCTACCTCAAGCGGACCGTCCGCGAACACCGGATCACCGTCATCCACTTCGTGCCGTCCATGCTGGACGCCTTCCTCGAAGAGGACGAACTGGCCGCGCACTGCGCGAGCCTGCGCCTGGTCTTCGCCAGCGGCGAGGCGCTCGCCCCGCCGACCGTCCGGGCCTTCTTCGAGCGGCTGGACTGCGAACTCCACAACCTCTACGGCCCCACCGAGGCCTCCATCGAGGTCTCGCACTGGCAGGCCTCGCCGGGGTTCGCCGGGCGCGACGTGCCGATCGGCCGCCCGATCGCCAACACCGCCCTGTACGTGGTCGACGAGAGGCTCGAACCGGTGCCGATCGGCGTGGCGGGCGAGCTGTGCATCGGCGGCGTCCAGGTCGCGCTGGGCTACCACCGGCAGCCGGACCTGACCCGCGAACGGTTCGTCGCCGACCCGTTCACTCCGGGGGCCCGGCTGTACCGCACCGGAGACCTCGCCCGGTACCGCACCGACGGGCAGATCGAGTACCTCGGGCGGCTCGACGACCAGGTCAAGATCAGCGGCTTCCGGATCGAACCGGGCGAGATCGAGACCGTGCTGCGCGGGCTGCCGGGGGTCGGACAGGCAGCGGTGCTCCCGGTGGGGGAGGACGGCGCCCGGCGCCTCGCCGCCTTCGTGGTGCCCGCCGACCCGGCCTCCTTCGACCCGGAACCCCTCCGGGCCGCACTGGCCCGGGCGCTGCCCGCCCACATGGTGCCGAAGCAGTTCACGCCCCTCGCGGCGCTGCCCACCTCGACGAACGGCAAGCTCGACCGCCGTGCCCTGGCCGAGCTCGCCCGCCCGGCCGATCCGGCCCAGGCCCCCGCCGACGACGCCGGGGACGCCGACGACGCCGGGTCCGACCTGGAGACGGCCCTGCGCGCGCTGTTCGCCCAGTCGCTGGGCGTCGCCGAGGTCGGCCTCCACGAGGACTACTTCGAACTGGGCGGCCACTCGCTGGCCGCCGTGAAGCTGGCGACCCGGATCCGGGCCGCGCTCGGAGTGGACCTCGACGTCTGGACCCTGTTCGACTTTCCCACCGTGGCCGAGCTGGCACGCGAACTCGCCCGGCCGCTCTGACGAAGGACGGTCCCCCCATGACAGCATTACCCGCTCCCGCTCCCGCCCCCGGGCGCGCCGCGGAAACCGCCGCGGGCGCCGCGGACACCGACGACGCCGAGGATCCCGTACGCGATCTGCTGGTCGCGGGCGCCGAGCGGCTCGCCGCCGACGACCCGGTGCTCCACCGGGTGCTGGCCCGCGAGCAGGCCCGGCAGAACGCCACCCTGTCGCTGGTGGCCTCCTCCAGCGTGGTCGACCCGTCCGTGCTGGCCGCCCAGGCCTCCACCGCGGTGAACGTGACCGCGGAGGGCTACCCGGGCCGCCGCTACCACGCCGGCTGCGGTGTCATCGACGACATCGAGAGCCTGGCGATCGAGCGCGCCAGGAGCGTCTTCGGCGCCCGCTACGCCAACGTCCAGGCGCACTCGGCGACCACCGCCAACTACGCGGTGCTCTCCGCCCTGCTCGACCCCGGGGACACCCTGCTCGGGATGAACCTGGCCGAGGGCGGCCACCTGACCCACGGCAGCCCCGCCGCGTACGCCGGGCAGTACTTCGACGCCGTCGGCTACGGACTGGACGCGGACGGGCTGATCGACTACGACCAGGTCGCCGAGCTGGCCCGGGAGCACCGCCCCAAGGTGATCATCTGCGGGGCGACGGCCTACAGCCGGATCGTCGACTTCGCCCGCTTCCGGGCCGTCGCCGACGAGGTCGGCGCCTACCTGATGGCCGACATCTCGCACGTCGCCGGGCTGGTCGCGACCGGCCTGCACCCGAGCCCGGTCGACCACGCCCACATCACCACCGCCTGCACCCACAAGCAGCTGTTCGGCCCGCGCGGCGGCCTGATCCTGGTCGGCCGGGACCACGACGCCCCGGCGCCGAAGGGCAACGGCGACCTCGCCGCCTTCCTCCAGCGCGCGATCTTCCCGTACTACCAGGGCGCCCCGGCGCTCAACAGCATCGCGGCGAAGGCCCGCGCCCTGGCCATCGTCGCCACCCCGGCGTTCGCGGCCACCACCGGGCGGATCGTCGCCTTCTCCCGCGGCATGGCGGCCGAACTCGCCGGGCGGGGCTACCCGATCGTCTCCGGCGGCACGGACAACCACACCGTCCTGGTGGACCTGCGCGCCCGCGGCCTCAGCGGCCTGGTGGCCGAGGAGGCACTGGAGGAGTGCGGGATCGTGGTGAACAAGAACCGGGTGCCCGGCGACACCACCCCGCCGCTGGTCGGCGGCGGCGTCCGGCTCGGCTCCAACAGCGCAGCCCACCGCGGGATGTCCGGGGCCGAGGCCGCGCGCTGCGCCGAACTGATCGACACCGTGCTGTCCGCCGTCACCCCGCTCGGCCCGCGCACCTACCGACTGCCCGACGACGTCCGCTACTCGGTCTCCTCCCAGGTCGCCGAACTGGCGGCCAAGTTCCCCCTGCCCGGCTACGCCACCACCTGACCATCACGACTGGGTCCCCCCGGAAGGAAGAGCACATGAGCGAGTTCGACGACGACCGCCGGCACCTGGTGGTCCTCAACGACGAGGAGCAGTACTCCGTCTGGCCGGCCGAGCGGGACGTCCCGGCGGGCTGGCGGGCGGAGGGCTTCGAGGGGACCCGCCAGGAGTGCCTGGACCACGTGTCCCTGGTGTGGACCGACATGCGCCCGCTCAGCCTGCGGCGGGCGATGGAGACCGCCCGGGACTGACCGGCCCGGCGCGGACGCCGAAGGTCCCGGGGCGGTGGGAACCGCCCCGGGACCTTCGAGTGCCGTGGACCTCAGCTCACTCGGCGCCGCCGCCCAGCCGCAGGGCGCGCATGGTGTCGGCCACCTCGCGGTGCAGCCCCGAGCCGCTGGCGGCGAACCGGTCCAGCACCCGCTGCTGGACCTCGGGGTCCTTCTCCTGGCTGAGCTTGAACATCACGTCGACCTTGGTCACCGTGAAGAAGAGGCCGCCGACCGCGCCGACGATCTGCCGGTGGTACTCCAGGGAGGGCGCCAGGGCCATCTTGTCCCCGAACCGGTCCTCCAGCGTCTGCGCGGTGGTGTGGACGATCGCCAGGGTCTCGTCGTCCCCGGCCAGTTCGATCGTGCCCTCCAGGTGGACCGCCACGTAGTTCCAGGTCGGCGCGACCATGTCGGCCGAGTACAGGGTCGGCGTGACGTAGCCGTTCGGACCGTGGAAGACGAGCTTCGCCGGGCCGCCGCCGTCGGCGACCAGCTGCTGCCAGTGCGGGTTCGCCCGGGTCAGGTGCGCCCACAGGCGCATGCCCGCCAGGGCGTCCCCGGGGGCGGCGTCGGGCGGCGCGATCACCGGGACGTGGGTGGCGTGCGGCACCGGGTCCCCGTCGCTGACGAGCACCGCGAGCGGATGCCGCTCGATGATCCGCAGGGGCCAGTCGTCCCCGTCCACCTGGTAGAGCTTCGGCGTGAACACTCGTCCTCCTCGATGTCAGCAGGTCAGCGGGTCAGCGTGATCGGCGGGGCCGACGGGTGGGCCGGGCCCGGGTCACCCGGACAGCGCCTTGACGAGCATGTCGCCGATCTCGCCGGCCCGGACCGCGGACAGGGAGAGCAGGGTCTCGGAGAGCCCGTGGCTGTGTTCGCCGAAGCCCTGGACGTAGATCCCGCACCGAACGCTCTCGTCGGTCACCACCCGGTGTTCCCGGTCGAGCCGCAGGCGGCCCTGGTCGTCCAGCCGGCAGTGCGGCAGCAGGCCGTCCAGGAAGACGGCCGGATCGGTGCGGGTGTATCCGGTCGCGCACACCAGCGCCTGCGCCTCGATGACGGTGCTGGTGCCCGAGGACAGCGATTCCACGTCGATCCGCAGGCCGTCCGGAGTTTCCGTCACTTCGCGCACCCGGGAGACGTTGTGGAAATTCAGCCGGGGATTTCCGGCCACCTTTTCCAGGTACGCCTGCCGGAACAGCGAGTGCAGCAGATCGGCGTCCACCACCGAGTAGTTGGTGGACGCGTGATAATCGACGAGCCGCTGCCGGACGTCGTCGGGCGCGGTGTGGAAGCGGTCGACCGCCTCGGGGTTGAACACCTGGTTCGCGAACGGGCTGTCGTCGGCGACGCTGAAGCCGTACCGGGCGTGCACCGAGTGGACCTGCGCCCGCGGGAAGCGCCCGTGCAGGTGCTCGATGGCCTCCGCGGCGCTCTGGCCCGAGCCCAGCACCACGAAGGAGCGCGGGTCCTGCGGGGCGATCCGGTCCACCTCCGGCAGGAACCTGGCGGTGTGCCATATCCGGGGCAGGACCGGCAGGTCGGCGGGCAGCCGGGGCTCGATTCCGGCGGCTATCACCAGGTTGCGGGCGCGCTGGACCTGCCGGGTGCCGTCGGGGGCGACGAAGAGCACGTCGAGGAACTCGACCCCCTGCTCGCCGGTGACCGGCTCGACCGACACCACCCGCGACCCGTACGAGACGAGGTCCGCGAAGCTCTCCGCGACCCATTCCAGGTAGTCGTGGAACTCCACCCGTAGCGGATAGGGGGACTTGGTGTTGATGAAGTCCGCCAGCCGCCCCCTGGTCTGGAGGTAGCACAGGAACGAGTACGGACTGGTCGGGTTCCGCATGGTCACCAGGTCCTTGAGGTACGAGACCTGCATGGTCGCGCCCTCGATCAGCATGCCCCGGTGCCAGCCGAAGCGCGGCTGGGCCTCGAAGAAGCGCGCGCTCACCGGTGCCTCGCCGGCGGTCTCCGCGATGGCGGCCGCGAGGGCCAGATTCGAGGGGCCGAAGCCGATTCCGGCCACGTCGACGATGTCGGTCCCGGCGACCACGCCGGAACGTTGCCGCTCACCCACGGACTTCCCTGCTCTCTCCCTTTTGGGGATGGCCTGTCGGGGTCGACGATCAGTCCGGTCGACCGATGGCGGTGGCCAGGGCAGCACGTCGGCACGGCTCCTGATCACTCCATGACAGTAGGAGCTGCGCCACCGGCTGTGCAAGCAAATGGGAGAAATACCGATCTCGGGTGGGGAGTTGGCGTTCCTGACCGGAGATCGATCGGGTCCGCTCTTGACGGCGCATCGTCACGCTGAATAGCATCCGAAGCGTTCGAGGTGGGCATAGCCGTAGCCCAAGTCGACGACTCGGCAAATGAGTTCGTTACCGGCAATCCGAACTCCATTCACTGACTTCTCGTCAAGTGCTGACAAGGGCAAGGTTTCGCGCGAAGGGATCCGCGACCGCACCATGTTGGAATCATCGAGCATGACCGAGTCGGATCCCCGGCGGGGGTCGACCCTTGCGAGTCGCTTCTCCGCCGTCGCGGCGGCCTCCCCGCAGGCGACCGCCGTCCGCAGCGAGGCCGGAGACCTCCGCTACGCCGAACTGGACGCGGCCGCCGACGCCCTCGCCGCCCGGCTGCACGGGCGCGGCGTGCGCCGCGGCGACCGGGTCGGCGTCCTGCTGGAACGCTCGCCCCGACTGATCGTCGCCCTGCTCGGCATCCTCAAGGCCGGTGCCGCGTACGTCGCCGTCGACCCGGGCGACCCGGTCGGCCGGCTGCGCACCATCCTCGGCGACGCCGAAGTGGCGCTGGTGGTCACCGACGACACCCAAAGCGCCAAGGTGAACGCTGACTTCGCATACCTGGACGTCGAGGGCGGCCGGGCCGCCGCCGCCTCCGCACCCCCGGTCGAGCAGACCCCCGAGGACCTCGCCTACGTCGCCTACACCTCCGGGTCCACCGGCCGCCCCAAGGGCGTCTGCGTGCCGCACCGGGCCGTGCTGCGCCTCGTGCTGGACGCCGCCTTCCTGCGCGCCCGGTCCGACGACGTCTTCCTCCAGCTCGCCCCCGTCGCCTTCGACGCCTCCACCCTGGAGATCTGGGGCGCCCTGCTGAACGGCGGCTGCCTGGCCCTCGCCCCGGCCGGCCGGCTCGGACCGGCGGAGATCGTCAGGACCGTCCGCGACACCGGCACCACCGTGCTGTTCCTCACCACGGCCCTGTTCCACCAGGCGGTCGAGGCCGGCCTGACCGACCTGCCCGCCCTGCGCGCGCTGTTCACCGGCGGCGAGGTGCTCTCCGCCGAACTCGTCGACCGCGCCGCCGCCGCCCTGCCCGGCACCGTGCTCTCCGCGGCCTACGGCCCGACCGAGAACACCACCTTCACCAGCACCCACCCCGTCCGCGAACCGCTCGGCGCCCGCGGCGTCCCGATCGGCGCACCGATCGACGGCACCGGTATGGTCGTCCTCGACGAGCGGCTGGACCCGGTGCCCGACGGCACCGTCGGCCGGCTCTTCGTCAACGGCGCCGGCCTCGCCCACGGCTACCTCAAACTGCCCGGCCTGACCGCCGACCGCTTCCTCCCCGACCCGTACGCGACCGCCCCCGGGACCAGGATGTACGACACCGGCGACCTCGCGCTGCGCGCCCCCGACGGCGCCTTCGAGTTCGCCGGGCGCGCCGACGGCCAGCTGAAGGTCAACGGCGTCCGGATCGAGTCCGACGACATCGAGGCCCGGCTGCGCCGCCACCCGGACGTCCAGGACGCCGCCGTCGTCCTCCAGGACCACGGCCCCGGGGACCGCCGCCTGGTCGCCTTCTACAGCGGCCCGTACGCCGTCTCCTCGGTCGAGCTGCGCCGGGGACTGGCCGAGGACCTCCCGGCCACGATGATCCCCTCCGCCCTGGTCTGGGTCGACCGGCTGCCGCTCAAGGCCAACGGCAAGGTCGACCGGGCCGCCCTGGCAGCCCGGCGCGGCCGGACCCGCCCGGACGGCGAGGTGCCCTACCGCGAGCCCGGCGACGAGGTCGAGCGCCGGCTCACGGTGCTCTGGCAGGAGATCCTCGACGTCGAACCGGTCGGCGTCGACGACGACTTCTTCGACCTCGGCGGGCACTCGCTGACCGCCAGCCGGATCACCCGGGAGATCACCGCCGAGTTCGGGGCGGTGATCCGGGCCAGGGCCTTCTACCTCGACCCCACCGTCGCCGGGCTGGCGGAACACATCAGGACCCAGCGGCCGGAACCGGCCACCGATGCCCGGTCGGTCCCGGCCGCTGCGCCGACGGGTCCCGCGGCCGGGGCGGCCCGGTGAGGATCACCGTCCCGGGCGCCGGGCCGGAGCACGACCCCGGTCAGGTCGATCCCGAGCGCGTCGACCTGAGCGACCCCCACTTCTACGCCACCGGCGACCCGCACGCGGTCTGGCGCCACTACCGGCACGAGGCCCCGGTGACCAGGCTCTCCGTGCCCGGCGGCCGCAGCTACGTCTCCGTCACCACCCACGCCGGGACCAGCACCGTCCTGCGCGACCACGCCGTCTACACCTCACGGCGCGGCAACATGCTCTCCGTCCTCGGCGAGCAGGACCCGGCGGCCGACCGGATGATGGTCGCCAGCGATCCGCCGGTCCACGGCTACCTGCGCCGCCCCGTCGCCCAGGCGCTCTCCGCGCGCGAACTCGCCGCCCGCCGCCCGGCCATCCGCCGGATGGCCCGGCTGCTGCTGGAACCGCTGACGGGCGGCGGACCCTGGGACCTGGCGGCGGCGATGACCGCCTTCCCGATGATGTTCACCGGCGCGCTGATGGGCCTGCCCGAGGCCGACTGGCCCGAACTGACCCGGCTCACCACGGTCGCGATCGCCCCCGCCGACCCGTCCTCCCGGGACGACTCCGGCGGCCACCAGCTGGTCTCCGCCCACCACGAACTCTTCGACTACTTCGCCGAGGTGGCGGCCGCGCGCACCCCGCGCCAGGACCTGATCGGCCTGCTCCAGCAACTCACCGTCGGGGACCGGACGATCCGGCTCGACGAGGTCATCTACAACTGCTACAACGTGCTCCTCGGCGCCAACGTCACCGCGCCGCACGTCATCGCGACCACGGTGAACGCCTTCCTGGAGCACCCGGACCAGTACCGCCGGTTGCTCGACGGCGGCGCGACCGTCGCCTCCGCTGTCGAGGAGGGCCTGCGTTGGGCCTCCCCGGCCACCCACGCCATGCGCTACGCCACCGAGGACACCCGCCTGGGCGGCGAACCGGTGCGGGCCGGCGAGGCGGTGGTCGCCTGGCTGGGGTCCGCCAACCGGGACGAGACCGTCTTCGACGCCCCGTACCGCTTCGACGTCGCCCGGACCCCCAACCGGCACGTCGCCTTCGGGTTCGGGCCGCACTACTGCGTGGGCGCGCCGCTCGCCCGGATCGCCCTGGCCGAGTTCTTCGCCGAGGTCACCGACCTGGTGGAGCGGTTCGAGCCGGCCGGGCCGGTCGAGCACCTGGCCTCCAACTTCATCGCCGGGATCAAGCACCTCCCGGTGACCGCCCGGCTGCGCTGACCGCCTCCCCACATCCCGGACCCCAGGCACTCCGGACGAACGCACCCCACAACGAGAGGACCCTCCCGCCGTGATCGAGATGCGCAGTGACACCTTCACACTGCCGACGCCCGAGATGCTCACCGCGATGACCGGGGCGGAGCTCGGCGACGACGTCTACGGCGAGGATCCGACGGTCAACGAACTCGAGCGCCGCTCCGCCGAACTGACCGGCAAGGAGGCGGCCTGCTTCTTCCCCAGCGGCACCATGGCCAACCTGGCCTCGATCATGGCCCACGCCCCGCGCGGCACCAAGGCCGTGGTCGGCGCCGAGAGCGACATCTGGCTGTACGAGGCGGGCGGCGCCTCCGTCTGCGGCGGGGTCGTCTACGAGCCGGTGCCGAACCGGCCCGACGGCACGATCGCGCCGGCCGACCTCGCCGCCGCGTTCCCCGACGACCCGGACGACCCGCAGTTCGCGCTGCCCTCGCTGATCTGCCTGGAGAACACCCACAACCGCTGCGGCGGCGTGGTGCTGCCGCTCGACTACCTGGCCGAGGTGCGCCGCTTCGCGGACGAACGCGGCGTCGCGGTGCACCTGGACGGCGCCCGGGTGGTCAACGCGGCGATCGCCGCCGGGGTGGAGGTCGCGGAGATCACCGCGCACGTCGACTCGGTGCAGTTCTGCCTCTCCAAGGGTCTCGGCGCGCCGGTCGGCTCGATGGTGGCGGGCAGCGCCGAGTTCGTCGGGAAGGTCCGCCGGCTGCGCAAGATGCTCGGCGGCGGGATGCGCCAGGCCGGCCTGCTGGCCGCCGCCGCCCTGGTCGCCCTGGACACCCGGGACCGGCTCGCCGAGGACCACGCCAACGCCCGGCGGCTGGCCGAGGGGCTGGCGCTGATCCCCGGCGTGGAGGTGGACCTCGACACCGTCGAGACCAACATCGTGATCTTCAAGGTCACCGACGAGCGCTTCACCTGGCGCACCTTCCTGGCCTCGGTGCGGCAACACGGCCTGGCGGTCACCGAGTTCGGTCACGGACGGATCCGCGCGGTCGTCCACAACGGGGTGAGCGCCGAGGACGTGGCGGCCGCCGTCGGCATCGTGGCCCGGGTGCTCAAGGAGGGTCCGGCGGCCGGCTGAACCGGCCGCCGGGTGCGCTGCGGGCCGCCGGTCACGCCGTCCGCAGCACCTGCGCCACGAACGCGTCCAGGTTGGCGACCGTACGGGAGACCTGCTCCTCCAGGGTCAGGGACTCCTCCGGACGGCTCACCGACGCGGACCGGCGCTTGCCGCGCACGTACAGCGAGCAGCCCAGGTCCGCGCAGATGTAGGTGCCGACGGTGTTCCCCTCGCGCCCGGCGGCACCGGCCCGCCGGGCGGAGAGCAGCGCCACCCCGCTGCCGCCGTGGATGGTGATGCACAGCGAGCAGACGTTGGTCTTGGTCAGGCTGCGCCGGACGTTCGGCGCGCGGAGCGTGATCCCCACCAGGTCCTCGCCCCGCACGGCGACCAGGTAGCCGCGGTCGGGCGCGCCGGGATCCCGCCACCCCAGGAAGTCCAGGTCGTCCCAAGGGAGTTCGGACAGGTTGCGGGGAATGCTGAGCCTGCGCGCCTCTCCCTTCGAGCAGTTGACGAAGGATTCACGAATCTCGTTCTCGGCAAGTCGACGCATCCGTCAGAGCCTAGTTGACCGCCGGGCGGGTGGCCCCCGTCCGCCCCGAAATCCACGATCGCAGAGGAGATCCCCATGTCCACCGGCGGTATTCAGCCCGGGCCGGTGCGCCCGGAGTCCCGGACGGCCACCCCGCGCCGGCTCCTGATGTGCCGGCCGCGCCATTTCGACGTGACGTACTCCATCAACCCCTGGATGCACCCGGAGAAGCCGGTCGACCGCGAGCTGGCCCTGTTGCAGTGGGAGCGGCTGCGCGAGGTGTACCTCTCGCTCGGCCACACCGTCGAGGTGATCGACCCGGTCCCCGGCCTGCCGGACATGGTGTTCGCCGCCAACGGCGCCACGGTGGTGGACGGCAAGGTGCTCGGCGCCCGGTTCCGGCACGTCGAGCGGACGGCCGAGGGGCCCGCCTACCTGGCCTGGTTCGTCCGGCAGGGCTACCGGGAGGTGCTCTGGCCCGAGTTCGTCAACGAGGGCGAGGGCGACTACCTGCCGGTCGGGCGCCGCATCCTGGCCGGCACCGGCTTCCGCACCGACCAGCGCTCGCACTACGAGGCGCAGGAGTTCTTCGGCCTGCCGGTCACCTCCCTCACCCTGGTCAACCCCGAGCACTACCACCTGGACACCGCGCTCGCGGTGCTCTCCGACACCGAGGTCATGTACTTCCCGGAGGCCTTCACGCCGGGCAGCCGCTCCGTGCTGGAACACCTCTTCCCCGACGCGATCCACGCGGACCCCCAGGACGCCGCGGTGTTCGGCCTCAACGCCTTCTCGGACGGCCACAACGTGGTGCTCCCGCAGGCGGCCGCGGGCCTGACCGAGCGCCTGCGGGAGCGGGGCTTCAACCCGATCGGAGTGGACACCACCGAACTGCTCAAGGCCGGTGGCGCCGTCAAGTGCTGCACGCTCGAACTGCGCCCGTAGGACGACCCCTGCGCCGCCCCGTCCGTCCGGGCGGACGGGGCGACTGAGCGTGGCCGGTAGGGCGCGAACGGGGTGGCCGCGCGCCGGGCATGACGTTCACGAATCAATGACAGGGGGTAGTCGAGTGGGTGCGAAAGGTGGCCGAGTGGGGGGTGATGCAGGGAGCGAAGATGCCGGAACACGAGGAGCGGGGCGCGCGGGCCGAGACGGACGGTCCGGCGGGTCGGCGGGTGCCGCCACAGGAAAGGCGCGGTGAGGCCGAGGAGCCCGGTTCCGGGAGACTGCCGGGGTCGGCGGCGCCCGGGCCGGACGTCGATCCGGCGGTGCGCTGGCCCGACCTGATGCTGCCACTGCTGCGCACCCCGACCACCGCCCGGCCGCTGGCCGGTGGCGGCGGCCGAAGGAGGGACGGTGAGCCAAGCCCCGCCGAGGTGGCCGCCGTGGTGGATCTGGCACTGCTGGTGGGCGAGTTGATGCTGGCCTGCGGTGAGGCCGCGGAGGGCGTCGAGGCGGCGATGCTGGCCGTGGCGCGGACGTACCGGGCCGGGCCCTGTGATCCCCAGGTGACCTTCACCCGGGTGGCGATCTCCTACCAACAGGGCCCCGGGGAGCCGCCGGTGACGGCCGAGCGGACGGTGCACCACCCGGCCGGCGACTACGCGGGGCTGGCGGCGCTGTTCCGGCTGGTCACCCAGATCACCGGGGGCGGGCTCGCCGTGGACGCCGCCCACCGGAGGCTGCGGGCCGTGCGCCGGTACTCCCGCCACTACCCGGGCTGGGCCCTGGCGCTTTCCTCCGGCCTGCTGGCCGGCGTCGCCACGCTCCTGATCGGCGGCCGGTCCGACGCCCGTGCCTGGCTGGTGTTCGTCAGCGCCGTCGTCGCGGCGATGGCCGGGCACCAGCTGGCGGCGCTGGTCGGGCGGCACGACCTGCCGGAGTTCTACCGGATCGCGGCGGCCGCGACCCCGGCCGCGGTGGTCGGCATCCTGCTGTCCTTCAACCAGCTACAGCTGCGCGGCTCCGTGGTGATCACCGGCGGGCTGTACGCGCTGCTGCCCGGCTGGCCGATGGTGGCGGCGGTGCAGGACGGCCTCGCGGGCTTCTACCTGACCGCCGCGGCACGGCTGCTGGAGGTGCTGTACCTGCTGGCGGGCGTGGTCGTCGGGGTGATGTCGGTGCTCTACGTCGGTGTCAACAACGGCGCCGACCTGGCCACCCAGAGCGTGCCGACCTCGCTGTCGAACCCGCCGCTCCAGCTGGCGGCGGCGATGCTGCTGGCCCTGGCCTTCGCGGTGCTGCTCAACACCGAGCCGGCCACGCTGCCGGCCGTCCTGGTCAACAGCATGGCCGGCTGGACGACGTACGCCGTGCTGGTCGGCGCGGGCGGGGAGCCGATCATGGCCACCGGGCTCGCGGCCGTGCTGGTGGGCCTGTCCGGCCAGCTGATGGCCCGGTACCGGGGCAGTTCCGCGCTGCCGTTCGTCACCGCCGCACTGGGGCCGCTGCTGCCCGGGTCGCTGCTGTACTTCGGGCTGCTGGCCTTCGTCCGGGGCGAACCGGAGACCGGGCTCAGCGGCCTGGGGCGGGCCACGGCCACGGCGATGGCCCTCGCGATCGGCGTGAACCTGGGCCGGGAGGCGGCCCGGCTGTTCCTCCCGGCGACGGGCGCACCCCCGCCCGGCCGCCGACGCGGCGGCCGCCACCGCCGCTGAGGTCCGTCCCCGGCCGGGTCCGCCTCCCCCGGGAGCGGTCTGCCGCGGGGACCTGTCCGGCCGGGGCGGACCTCTGCGGCCGGGGCGGGCATGAACGCCCGGGGCGCGGTTAGACGAGGGGGGCAACCACCCCGATCGGAAGGATCCGCCGTGGCCGCCCCCGTCCGTCCGCTGTCCGCCGCCCCCGAGCACCACCGGGGCCCCGAGCCGGGGGGTGCCTGCCACACCTCCGACGGGGCGGCCGCCTTCCTCCCGGCCCCCGCGCGGCCCCTCACCGCGCAGGAGGCGAGGGCGCGGGAGGAGGCGGCCAAGGCCGTCTGCGCGGGGTGCGCGGTGCGGGTGGAGTGCCGCCGCCACGCGCTCGCGGTGCGGGAGCCGTACGGCGTCCGGGGCGGGCTGACCGCGGCCGAGCGCCGCGCCCTGTTCACCGCCGATCCCGCCCCCACGGCCGCCTGAGGGCCGCGGCCGGGGCCGACGGGCCGGCCGGGGTTTGGTTCACCCGTGCGGCGGTAGACGCGGCTCATGGGCACGGCCGGAGAGGTGACGGCTCCGCCGCCCAGGGACGGCTCCGGCGCCGGGTGCGCCGCAGCCGGCCTTCCCGACCGCCGTCCCCCTCACCCTCCGGGAGGACATCGTGCTCATCGTCGGCATCATCCTGCTCATCATCGGCTTCCTCCTGGGGATTTCGGTGCTGTGGACGATCGGCATCATCCTGGTCGTCATCGGCTTCGTCCTGTGGCTCCTGGGAGCTCTCGGACACGCTGTCGGCGGCCGCCGTCACTACTACTGACCCGCGGAACGCGGTCGCGGGGGGGGGGGGGGGGGGGGGGGGGGGGGGGGGGCGGGGGGGGGGCGGGGGGGGGGGGGGGGGGGGGGGGGGGGGGGGGGGGGGGGGGGGTA
>NZ_JBIRJC010000005.1:58749-82993 GCF_044329365.1 Kitasatospora sp. NPDC017646
GGCTCCGGGGAGCTCTGGTACACGCTGTGGGCGGCCGCCGTCACTACTCCTGCCCCGCGGACCGCGGGCGCGCCGGGACGGACGGCCGTCCGTCCCGGCGCGATGCCGTGCCTTCGCGGGCGAGCCGCGTGGCGGGTCCCTCAGGGCGCCACGGCGTCCGCCGCGGGCGGCTCCGGTCCGTCGTCGCCGTCCGTGCCGCCCTTGCGGCGGACGTCGGCCGGGGTGGGGGCCGTGATCGAGCGTTCCTCGGCGGACCGTTCCCGGTCCCCGACCTCGCCCTGCGCCTTCTCCCGGACGTCGGCCGGGGTGGGGGCCGTGATCGAACGTTCCTCGGCGGACCGCTCCTGCGTCGGTTCGTCCGGCTGGGTCCCGTTCTCGTCACGCGTGGTCATGGCTTCCTCCCTTTCCGAGCCTTTCGGAGGCGTCAGTGACTGGACGATCAGACGGGTGCCCGGAAAACCGCTCCCCAACCCGCCGGACATCAGTACGCCGGGCCGGCCGGGTCAGGCGACGGCGTCCGGCTCCAGGCCGTCCACCGCGCTCTCCGGCCTCGGCCGGAGGCTGGGCGCCGTGCCGGTGCTGATGAGCGCCGAGTGCAGCCGCCGCACGGCGTCCTCGGCGTCGGCGAGCGCTTCGGGTCCCGGTACGACGGTGCCGAAGGACTGCCTCCGGTCGGCGGGCAGGGATCGCCAGGACAGGACGGGGGCCAGGACGGTGCTGGCCCGTGCGAGGAACCAGGCCAGCTGCCCGTGGGTGCGGGCGATGCCGAGCGCGAGGACGGCGAGCGCCTCGCGCAGGTGCTCCAGGCGGTCGATGACCGGCAACGGCTCCTGCCCGGCATCGGGTCCGAGGGCCTGCGCGAGGCCTTCGGCGGTCTTCCGGGCCAGTGCGGCGTCCTGCGCGGCGAGGTCCCACAGGCCCTCCCGGACCTGCCGTTCGGCCTCCGCGGCGACTTCCGCGACCTGCGCGCACATGCCCGTACCGGGGCGTGGGCGGGTCGGCGGGGTGCTGCGCGGGGTCATGGCGGTCCCTCCCGGTGGAGAACGGCACCGCGGGGCGGGTGCCGGTCCCACCGTGGTGCACTGCCGCGGCCGCCCGCAGCTCCTGGAACGAAACGCCCCGCCCGGGTGGTCCCCGGAACGAATCACCACGGCAGGGGCGGAGGGCGAATGATCGGCTTTCGGTCGCGTCGGGGGGCGCGTAGCGTCGTCACCGGTCACACGAAAGGGCTACAGGCCGACGGACGGATGGTGATGAAGGTGGAGGAGTTGTCCTTCGACAGTGCGAGCGCGGAGGCCACGGAGGAGTTCCTGTCCACCGCCTACACGCCGATGCGGATCGGCAAGTCGGCGGCGGACGCCAGGACCCGCATCAGCCGCAGGGCGGCGGGTCCGCTCAGCGTGGACCGGCTGTCCTTCGGGTACGACATGGCGTACGACGCCGACAGTCTCGGCCGGGTGTGCCTGCTCAGCATCCACGCCGGCACGGTCGCCGACCGGAGCGGCAAGCACGGGGAGACGGTCTTCGGCCCCGGTGAGACGTTCCTGATCGCCCGGCCGGACGCCCCGTACCAGGGCGAGGTCCGCTCGGCCGAGTACACCATCGCCATGTTCGACACAGCCCTGCTGGACGCCGTGGCGCCGACCGGTGCCGACGGCGGCCCGGTGCGGCTGACCGGGCTCCGGACCGTGAACGGGGCGGCGAACCGGCAGCTGGGCGCCGCGGTCGCGTACGTGCGCGACCACGTGCTGGGCGATCCGGCCGCCTGCGAGAGCGAGCTGCTCGTCGTCACCGCGGCCCAGCACCTGGCGGCCTCGGTCCTGGCGGCCCTGCCCCACAGCGCCCGCACCGAGCCCGTCCCCGCCGACCGGAGCGACGCCACACCGGAGACGCTGCGCAGGGCCATCGCCTTCATCGAGGCGAACGCGGACCGGGAGGTCTCCCTCGCGGACATCGCCGCGGCCGCCTTCGTCACCCCGAGGGCGCTGCAGTACGCCTTCCGTCGGCACCTGGACACCACCCCGCTCGGCTACCTGCGCCGGGTGCGGCTGGACGCGGCCCACCGGGACCTGCTGGCCGCCGACCCGGGCAGCGCCACCGTGACCGGGATCGCGATGCGCTGGGGCTTCGCCCATTCCGGTTACTTCGCGGGCCTGTACCGTGCCGCCTACCGGCGGGCGCCGGGGGAGACCCTGCGCCTGCGGGCCTGAGTGGTGCGCGGGAGCCGTGCGGGCGCAGGCCGCGTCACCGGGCCGGGAGGATCTCGAAGACCGTCTCGCTCCCGGCGGCGCGCAGCAGCCGGACCGTCTGGGGCCGCGGCGCGGCGAGGCGGAAGGCGATGCCGCGCGCGGTCGCGGCCCGACGGGCCTCCAGGAACTCGTTGAGGCCGGAGGAGGTGCAGAAGACCAGGCCCGCGCAGTCGACGGTCAGCACCTCGGGCGACGGCCGGGCGGTGACGGCGTCGTGGAGGGCTCCGGAGAGCACGGCGGCGGTGCCCAGGTCGACGTACCCGTCCAGGGAGAGCACGACGAGGCCGGGTGCCGTCGAACGGCGGACCACGCGCAGTCCGGTGTCCATCCCGCTCCCTCCACCGACTCCACCGACGAGGCCCCTTGACCGGGGACCCCCGGCCCGGGGACCGCTTCCACGGTGGCCCCCTGCGGCCGCCGCCCGCAGCGACGGGAACGAACCGGTGGGTCACCACGACGAAACCCTCGTACCGACCGCCCGGGACCCGGCCCCCGGGCGGTCGGCCACGGCCTCACCCCTCGTGCAGCGCCCACCGGCTGGCGTCGACCCGCGTGGTTCCCGGCAGGGCGATCAGCTCGGGCTTGAACAGCGGCGGCGCGCCCATCGCGGGCTCCCAGGTGGCCAGCGCCTCGTCCTGGGGCACTTCGATCCGCCGGTCCGCGGCGAGGTCGGTGACCACCTTGAGCAGCAGCCGCACGCCGAGCGGCGCCAGGTGGTCGCGCCACAGGCTCTGGGCCGTCGAGCCCGGGGGCACGAACAGGTGCTCCTGGGCGGCGATCGGGCCGCCGTCGGTGCGTTCGGTGAGGTGGTAGACGCTCCCGCCGGTCACCTTGTCGCCGTCCCGGATCGTCCACCGGATCGCGTCCCGGCCGCGGTGCAGCGGCAGCAGGCTCGGGTGGTAGCCGATGGCGGCGACGCCGGCCCTGGCGCGGGTCTGGCGGCCGAGGAAGGCGTGCGAGTGGGCGGCGAGGATGATGTCCACCCCGTCCGGGACGTGCCGCGCGCGCAGCTCGGCCGAGTCGGTCCAGGGGATGTCCCGGGGGTACGCCCAGGAGCGCAGGCGGTCCCAGCACATCGCGTTGCCCTCGTCGGACTGCCCCTTGCGCAGCCGGGGGGCGGCGGCGCCGACGATCTTGTGCCCTTCGTCCAGCAGGGCTTCCGCGACCTGCACCGCGAACGCGCCCTGCCCTGACAGGTAGATGTGCATCCTCTACTCCTTCAGCCCGGCGGGATCGGGCTCGAACCGCACCGGCAGCGTGGAGAAGCCGGTCAGGAAGTTGGACCGGATCGGCAGCGCCTCGCCGGTCTGCTCGAACCCGGTGGTGAAGTCCCGCAGGGCGATGAGCAGTTCGGCGATCTCCACCTTGGCCAGGTACGAGCCGACGCAGAAGTGCGGGCCGTAGCCGAAGGCCAGGTGCCGGTTGGGCGTCCGGCCCAGGTCGAACACCTCGGGCCGGTCGAAGACCCGCTCGTCCCGGTTGCCGGAGGCGTGCCAGAGGGTGACGATCTCGCCCGGCCGCAGCCGGACGCCGTGCAGTTCGGTCTCCCGGACGACGCTGCGCCCGAAGTGCATGGTGGGCGACGCCCAGCGCAGCACCTCGTCCACCGCGGTGTCGACGGCGACCTCGCCCCGCTTGAGGCGTCGCCACTGCCCGGGCCGGGCGGCGAGGGTGCGGACGCAGTCGATCATCGTCAGCCGGCTGGTCTCGTCACCCCCGATGATCAGGCTGTAGCAGTTCAGCACCACGTCCTCGTCGGTCAGCGGCACGCCGTCGATCGCGCTGGCGACCAGCATGCTGATCACGTCGTCGCCGGGCGTCTCGCGCCGTTCCTCGACGAGGTCCATGAAGTACATCAGGATCTCGTTGCGGGCCATCTCGGAGTCGACCTCGTCGACGTCCTCGTCGTCCGCGGACAGCGCGGTCCTGGTCAGGCCGAGCAGGTAGTCCTGGTCCTGTGCGGGCACGCCGAGCAGGTTGGCGACGGTGGTCATCGGGATCCGGGCGGCGATCCGCTGCGCGAAGTCGCAGCCGCCGGACTCGACGGCCTCGCGGATCCACTGCCGGGTGTTGGCCCGGACGGTCCGCGCGACCTCGTCCAGCACCCGCGGCGAGAGCACCCGTTGGAGGATCTTGCGCAGCTCGTGGTGGCGGTGCCCGTCGGTGACGGCGAGCATCCGCCCCGCCCCGGCGTCGCCGCCGCCCAGCAGGGTGACGAGGACGTTGCCGCGTTCGGAGGTGAAGTGCTGGTCGTCCCGGTAGGTGGTCAGGATGTCCTCGTGGCGGGAGAGCACCCAGAAGCCGGGACGGCCGTCGACCGGTGGGTTCCAGTGCACCGGGGCGGTGTCCCGCAGGGTGCGCCACAGCTCGTCCAGGTCGGGGCCGCGGTTCGCGAAGGTGGCCGGGTCACCGAGGTCCACGGTGGCCGGTGCCGGTGCCTGTGCGCTCATGCTCACCAGTCCGTGCGCCAGAACCGGCGGGGCTGGAACGGGTAGGTGGGCAGCGGCACCCGGTGGCTGGCCTCGCCCACGTGCAGGGCGTCGAAGTCGACCTGACGTCCGGTGACCCAGACGGCGGCCAGCTCGGAGAGCGCCCGCTCGTCCCGGCCGGACGGCACGATCCCGCGGTCGGTGCGGGAGAAGGCGTCGGGGTCGGTCCGCGGGGCGGCGGCGGTCGTGACGGCCGGACCGCGGGCGTCGTCGGCCAGCGCCGCGATCAGCTCGGCGCGGCTGCGGACCACGGCCGCCCAGCGGCGGGGCATCACCTTGCGGCCGAGGTTGAGGCTGAAGCAGACGTCGTCCAGGCGGAGTCCGGGGTTCGCCTCCAGCCAGTCCCGGAGCCGGGTGCGCTGCCGGGCCAGGGCGTCGTCGTCCAGGGCGGACAGGGTGGCCAGCCGCGGCCGGCCCTCGGCCTCGGGGGCGCGCCCGGCGGCCGCCGGCGCCTCCTCCAGCAGCAGGTGGGCGTTGTAGCCGCCGCCGCCGATCGAGGTGATGCCGGCCCGGCGGATGCCCGCCTCCGGCTCCCAGTCGGCCCCTTCGAGCTGCGGCACGAAGGGGGTGCCGGGGAAGTCGAGGTCCGGGTTGACCTCGGTCAGGTTGATCGTCGCCGGGAGCTTCCGGTGGTACAGGGCCAGCGCGGCCTTGATCGCACCGAAGCCGCCCGAGACCACGCCGCCGTGGCCCACGTTGCCCTTGACCCCGCCGATCGAGGTGGTCGCGGTCTGCTTCCCGAACGCCATGGTCGCCGCGTGCACTTCGAGCTCGTCGGTCACCGGCAGGCCCAGGCCGTTGGCCTCGTACATGGAGACGGTGTCCGGGGCGACGCCGCCGACCTCCATGGTGCTCGCGATGCAGGCGCTCAGCCGCTCGGGCTGCGCCAGGCCGTACGCCATGGCGCTGACGCCGTTGTTGTTGACGGCCGAGCCCTTGACCACGGCGTAGACGTGGTCGCGGTCGGCGACTGCGTGGTTCAGCGGCTTCAGCAGCACGGTGACGACACCGCTGGACAGTGCGGTGCCGGTGCCGTTGGCGTCGAACGGGCGGCAGTGGCCGTCCTTCGACAGGACCCGGTTCTCCTCCCACAGGTGGCCGCGGGGGTGCGGCAGCCGGACCATCGCGCCACCGGCGATCGCCATGTCGGTCTGGCCGAGAAGCAGCGACTGACAGGCCAGGTGCACCGCGTAGTGGAAACCCGCGCAGACGGCCGCGACGGTGACGGCCTCGCCGGTGAGGCCCATGTAGTACAGGGCGTTGGAGGTCATGGTGTCCGGCGACCAGGCCAGGCTGGCCTCGATGGCCTCGGGGCCGACCGACACCCGGTCCGGCGGGGAGCCGTACAGCGCGGCGGTCTGCGGGTTGTTGGCGCCGTACATGCCGATCTCGGCGACGAGCCGGTCCGGGTCGTAGCCGCCGTCCTCCAGCGACTCCCAGGCGCTCTCCAGGAAGAGCCGGTTCTCCGGGGTCATCGCGGCCGCCATCCGGTCGCTGATGCCGAACACCGACGGGTCGAACTTGTCGTAGGTGTCGAGGACGCCGCACGCCCGGACGTAGAACGGGCTGTGGATCAGCGTCTCGTCGACGTGGATGTCGTCCTTGGCGAGGAAGGAGATGGACTCCCGGCCGTGGACGAGGTTGTCCCAGAACTGTTCCTTGGTGCGGGCTCCGGGCGCCCGCAGCGACATGCCGATGACGGCCACGTCGCCCGGGTCGTACTCCTGCTGGGGGCTGTCGGTCATGAGGGGGCTCCTGCTGCGTTGTCGAATGGGGTGACTCAGCGACCGGTGGCGCCGCGGCCGCGCAGTGCGGCACGACGGGTGCCGGCGCGCTCGCGGGCCGACCGGACCACCTCGGGGGTGGCGCCGCTCTCGCTGTCGAGCCATCGGGCGAGGGAGGAGATGTCGCGGAAGCTGAAGAGGTCGGGCACCCGGACGCGGCGCTCGAAGCGCCGGGTCATCAGCCGGGCCAGCCGGACCAGCAGCAGCGAGTCGCCGCCGAGGTCGTAGAAGGCGGACTGCACGTCGATGCCCGACGGTTCGAGGCCCAGCAGCTGGCCCCAGATCTCCGACAGGGCCACCTCGGTCGGCGTGCTCGCGGCCGTCCGCGGCCCGCCGGTCCCGGCGGAGGGCGCCTCGGGCAGCGCGTTGCGGTCGAGCTTGCCGCCGGGACCGAGCGGCAGGGCGGGCAGCAGGACGAGCGTCGCGGGCACCATGTAGTCGGGCAGTTCGACGGCGAGCCGGCCGGTGACGGCGCTCTGCAGCGCGGCGTCCAGCCGGGGGCCGTCCGGCGCGGCGCCCCCGCCCGCGGGCACCACGTAGCCGACCAGCCGGTTGCCCCGGACCACGGCGGCGGCCTCCCGCACCTCGGGGCAGCCGGCCAGCCGGGCCTCGACCTCCTCCAGCTCGATGCGGTAGCCGCGCAGCTTGACCTGGTGGTCGGTGCGGCCGAGGAAGCGCAGTTCGCCGCCTTCGGTGAACTCGACGACGTCCCCGGTGCGGTACATCCGCTCGCCGTCGCGGAAGGGGTCGGGGAGGAAGCGTTCGGCCGTGGTGCCGGGCCGGTTGACGTAGCCGTGGGCGAGGCCGACGCCGCCGAGGTACAGCTCGCCGGGCGCACCGGCCGGGAGCCGGCGCAGCTGGTCGTCGAGCACGTAGGTCCGGGCGCCGGCCGTCGGCGGGCCGATCGTCGGCTCGTCGGTCCCCTCCGCGGGGACCGGTCCGAAGGAGCAGAACACGGTTCCCTCGGTGGGGCCGTAGGCGTTGAACACCCGCTCGGCGCCGGTCTCCCGGTACGTCCGGTCCACCAGCTTGCGGCGCAGCGCCTCGCCGCCGAACACCACCGAGCGCACGTTGGGCGGCAGGGCCCCGGCGTCCAGCAGGCCGTTCATGACGGACGGGACGACGTTCAGGTGGGTGATCCGGTCGGCGTACCGGCTCTCCGCCAGGTGCACCGCGCTCTCGACCAGCACGACGGCGCCGCCGCGGCACAGCGCGTGGAAGACCTCCATCACCGACATGTCGAAGCAGACCGAGCTGGCCGCCGAGATCCCGCTCAGGTCGCAGCCCTCCAGGACCCGGTCCAGCTCGGCGAGCATCGCCGTGCAGCCGCCGTGCCGGACGGCCACGCCCTTGGGCCTGCCGGTGGATCCGGAGGTGTAGATGACGTACGCGGTGTCCCCGGGCACCACCGGCACGGGCCGGGCGCCGGGCTCGGTGGTCACCGTGTCCCCCAGCACGACCACGGTCGGGCCGGGCGGGCACGCGGCCCGGGAGGCGGGTGTGGTGAGCAGCAGGCGGGCGCCGCTGTCCTGGACCATGAAGGTCAGCCGGTCGGCGGGGTAGTTCGGGTCCAACGGCAGGTAGCAGGCGCCGGTGCGCAGGGCGGCCAGGACGCCGACCAGCAGGTCGGGGGTGCGCTCGACGCAGATGCCGACCGGGACGCCCGGAGCGGCGCCGGCGGCGGCCAGCCGTTCGGCCAGCTCCCGGGAGCGTTCGTCGAGTTCGCAGTAGGTCAGGACGCCGGCGTCGGAGTAGACCGCGGTCGCGTCGGGGTTCTTGACCGCCTGTTCGAGGAACTCGGAGTGCAGGGTCGCGGTCACCGGGCCGTCCCCTCGGGCAGGGTTCCCTCGGCCGGCGTTCCCGCGGGCACGGTTCCCTCGGGCAGGCCGGCGGGCGCGAGGTCGCCGAGGGGTGCGTCGGGTCGGGCGATCGAGTCGAAGAGCACGCTGCGGTACAGCGCGAGCAGTGCGGTCACGGTGTGCCTTTCCAGATAGCTCGGTTTGAACTGGACGTGGCCCGCCACCTGGCCGTCGATGTCGGCCATCGAGATCTCCAGGTCGAACTTGGCGAGGTGCCTGCGCACCTGGAGCGGCTCCAGCGGCAGGGCGCCGTCGGGCGTGAGGGTGGTGCCGACGCCGTGGAAGAGCTTGACGGAGCGGGGGAAGGCGTCCGAGGACAGCCAGTTCACCACCACGTCGAACCACGGGGAGCGGCCCTCGGCGCGCGGCGGCTTCAGCTGGGAGGCCAGCAGGTCCAGCGGGTAGTTCATGTGCTCCAGCAGGCCGAGCGAGAACGCGTGGACCTCGCGCAGCAGTTCGCGGAAGCCGCGGTCGGCGGCGGGGTTCGCCCGGACCAGCACGGTGTTCAGGTAGTAGCCGATGGCGGATTCCCACCCCGGCTCGGCACGTTGGGCGATGGCGGTGGCCAGCACCGAATCCTCCGTGCCGACCGCCCGGTTGAGCGTGGCGAAGAACCCGGCGAGGACGACGGTGCTGATCGACACGCCCTCGCGCACCGCGAACTCCCGCAGCAGGCGGGTCTCCTCGGCGCTCCAGCGGAACGCCAGGTCGCGGCCCTCGTAGGTGACGCCCGGCGGCCGCTCCTTGGCGGACAGGTCGAGGTGGGCCGGCGGGTCGGCCAGTTTCTCCGACCACCAGTCCAGCGCCGCGTCGGCCGCCGGGCCCGCCAGCCACTGCCGCTCCCAGGCGACGAAGTCGGTGTACGGGGCGACGGGCGCGGCGGCGGCGGGGTCGGCGCCCTCGTAGTACTCCTGGAGTTCGCGGATCATCACGTCGGCCGAGGCAGCGTCCGAGGCGATGTGGTGGACGAGCACCAGCAGGTAGTGGTCGGCCGGGCCGCGCGTCATGAGGACGACCCGCACCAGCGGCCCGTTGTCCAGGTCCAGCGGCCGGTGCCCGTGCCGGGCCAGCTCCTCGCGGGCCTGCTCGTCGTCCAGGTCGGAGCCGTCCACCACCAGGAACTCGTACACCGGCTCGTCCAGGATCACCTGGTACGGGCTGCCGCCGGCTTCCACGAAGAGGGTGCGCAGCGCGGGGTGGCGCACCATGACGGCCCGTACGGCGCGGTCCAGGGCCTTCTCGTCGACCGCGGCCCGGATCCTGGCCGTCACCATGAAGTTGTAGGGCACGGCGTCCGGCGAGACCATCTGCATGAACCACAGCGAGGCCTGGCCGTGCGAGGCGGGCGCCAGTCGGAGGCCCAGGCCCTCGGCGCGCAGCTGCTCCAGGGCGGGTGCGTCGGTGGCCTCCAGGAGGCCGCGGGCGTCCAGTTCGTCGAGCAGTTCCTCCGCGTCCAGCTCGGACAGCTCGGACAGGCCGTCCGCGAGCGTCCGGTCCGGCACGGTCGCGACGGTCTCGACGGCCGGGAGCGCAGCCGGGACCGGGGCCGGGGCGGGCTTCACCGGCTGCCGCGCGGCGGCCGGTCCGGAGGTGAGCTCGACGAAGTGGCCGACGACCTCGGAGATCGCCCGGCCGTCCAGGAACACCACCGGGGACACCCGGTGCCCGAACAGCGACTGGAGCTTGTTGACGAGCCGGATCGCCAGCATCGAGTCGAGGCCGAAGTCGAGCAGGCTGGCGTTCGGGTCGAACCGTCCCACCGGCACGCCCAACGCGTCGGCCAGCTCGGCGAGGACGACCTCCGCCACCGGCCGGCTCCGCGCCGGCTGCTGCGGCTCCGCAGGCTGCTGTTCCACCGGCCGGGCCCCGGGTGCGGGCACGGCCACGGGCACGGTTCCGACGGCCGGGGCGCGGAGTTCGGTGTCGATCCAGTACCGTTCCCGCTGCCACTGGACGAGCGGCGTCTCCACCACCTCGACGTCGTCGGCGAACAGCCCGTCGAAGGTCAGCGGCAGGCCCCGGACGAACAGCGAGGCGGCTGCGCCCAGCAGACAGCGGAGATCGCTCTCCCCGCGCCGCAGGGAGTTGATCGCGTGCACCCGGGCTCCCCGGGTCAGGGCGATCTCCTCGACGGCGCCGCGCAGCGTCTCGTGCGGCCCGATCTCGATGAAGGTGCCGACGCCCTGGTCGACCAGCGCGCCGACGGTCTCGGCGAACCGGACCTGGTTGCGCAGGTTGTGCACCCAGTAGTCGACGTCGGCCGCCGGGTTCACCGCCCCGGCCACCGCGGTGGAGTGGAAGTCGAGGCCGGGCGACAGCGGGGTGATGCCGTCGAGGGCCGCGCGCAGCGGCGGGATCAGCGGGTCCATGCCCGGGCCGTGCACCGGCCGCTCGACCCGGATCCGCCGGACCGAGACCCCGTCCCGCCGGAGCTCGGCCTCCAGGGCGTCGATCGCCCCGGGCGAGCCCGAGACCGCCGCGCTGGTGGGGCTGTTGACCACGGCGACGGCCGCGTGCTCGGCGTACGGCGCGAGCCGCGGCAGCAGCTCCGCCTCCGGCAGGTCGACCGAGATCATGGCGCCCACCGCCGCCTCGCGCTCCAGCAGGTGCGAGCGGGCGACCACGACCCGGGCGGCGTCCTCCAGCGACAGCGCACCGGCGACGCAGGCCGCCGCGACCTCGCCCAGGCTGTGCCCGACCACGGCGGTCGGCTCGATGCCGAGGCCGAGCCAGACCTTCGCCAGCGAGACCTGGAGGGCGAACAGTACCGGCTGCTGGAAGTCCATCTCCTCGTACCGGGCCTCGTCGGCCGGCGCGGCGAGCCGCTCCAGCACCGAAGAGCCGCCGGCCGCCCGCACGGCCTCGTCGCAGGCGTGCATCCAGCCGCGGAAGCCGGCGTGCGAGCGCAGCAGTTCGCGTCCCATGCCGACCCACTGGGTGCCGCCGCCGGAGAACACCAGCGCCACCCGCCGGTCGACGTTGCCGGAGACCGTACCGGTGAGGACGTCGGGGTGCGGCGTTGCGGCGGCGACCCGGGCGAGCCCGTCCAGGACGTCCTGCCGGTTGCGGGCGAACAGCGCGATCCGGTGGCCGTGGTGGGTGCGCCGGGCGGCGAGGGTGTAGGCGAGGTCGGAGACCCGCAGGCCCGGGGCGCGTTCGACGTGGTTGGACAGCTCCCGGCAGGTGTCGGCCAGCGCCTCCGCGGTACGGGCCGTGACGGGCACCAGGTGCAGCTGCTCGTCGGCCGCCACGCCGCCGCGGCTCGGCGCGACGTGCCGCCCCCGGTCGCCGGAGAGGAACGGGTGGGCGGCGACGGACAGCCCGGCCGTGTACAGCGCGCCGAGCGAGCCGAGCAGGGTCGCGGCCTCGTCGGCGCCGCGGCGCATCGAGGGCAGGGTGGTCGCGGGCAGGATCTCCGACACCGACTTGAGCAGCAGCGGGTGCGGGCTGAGTTCGACCACCGCGTCGACGTCGTGGTCGCGCAGCCTGGTGAGCGCGTCGACCATCCGGATCTCCCGGCGCAGGTTGTCCGCCCAGTAGTCCGGCCCGAGTTCGGCGCCGTCGACGAGTTCGCCGGTGACGGTCGAGATCATCGGGATGCGGGTGGTGCGCGGCCGGATGCCGTCGAGTTCGGCCTTCAGCGGCGCGAGGACGTGGTCGACCAGCGGGGAGTGGGGGGCGTGGCCCATCCGCACCCGGTGGCTGGTGACGCCCGCCCCGGTCAGCCGTCCGACCAGCTCGTCGATCTCCTGCGCGGTGCCGGTGACCAGGGTGGAGCACAGGCCGTTGCGGCCGGAGAGGGTGAGCCCGCCGGTCAGGTACGGGGTGACCTCGTCGGCGGCGGTCATCACCACGATGCCCTCGCCGCGTCCCACGGCCAGCTGCTGGAGCAGCCGGCCGTGGTGCGCGGCCAGCCGGGAGGCGTCGTCGAAGTCGAGCGCACCGGCGACGTGGGCGGCGGCGAACTCGCCGACGCTCTGCCCCACGACGACGTCCGGCTCCACCCCCAGCGAGCGCCAGGCCTCGGCCAGGGCGACCTGGAGCGAGAACAGCAGCGGCTGGAAGACGTCCATGTCGTCCAGCCGCCCGTCGGGGGAGAGCAGTTCGTCGACCAGCGAGAAGCCGAGCAGCTCCCGCATCCGCCGGTCCGACCTCATCATGGACCGGCGGAACACGGGCAGACCGGCGAGCAGTTGCCGGCCCATGCCCACCCACTGCGAGCCGTTGCCCGAGAACAGGAACGCCACCCGCGGCCCACGGCCCGTCTCCCCGACGCTCAGCCCGTCGGCCGTCTCGCCGCGGCCGAAGGCGTCGAGGCGGGAGCGGAGTTCGGCCATGTCGCGGGCGGTGACCGCGAGCCGGAACGCGCCCTCGCCGGGTGCCCGGCCGCACACGGCGCGCAGGTCGTCCTCGTCGCGCAGCGCCCGGGCGCGTTGCGCCAGCTCCTCCCGGGAGTCCGCGGCCAGCAGCAGCAACGAGGCCTCGGGGCGCGGCAGTTCCTCGACCGCGACGTGACAGATCGCGCCGCCGAAGCCGAACGAGCTGACACCGCCCCGGCGGGCGTCGGAGCGCCGCGGCCAGGGCGTCAGCCGGTCCTGGACGGTGAGGCTGTACTCGTCGAACATGATCTGCGGGTTCGGCGCGCTGTAGTGCAGGCTCGGCGGCAGCACGCCGTTGCGCATCGACATCGCCAGCTTGACCAGGCCGACGATCCCGGCGGCCGCCTCCAGGTGGCCGACGTTGGACTTGACCGAGCCGAGCCGCAGCGGCTCCGTCCGGTCGCCGCCCAGCACCGCGCCGATGGCGTTGGCCTCGATCGGGTCGCCGAGGGGCGTGGCGGAGCCGTGGCACTCGATGTAGTCCACCAGGTGCGGGGCGATGCCCGCCCGCCGGTACGCGGTGCGCAGCATCTTCTCCTGCGCCTGGGGGTTGGGCGCCGTCATGCCGTTGCTCAGGCCGTCGTTGTTGGAGGAGCTGCCCTTGATCAGGCAGTAGACCGGCAGGTCGCGCTCCAGGGCGGTGCTCAGCGGGGCGAGCACGACGACGCCGGCGCCCTCGCCGCGGACGTAGCCGTTGGCGCGGGCGTCGAAGGACTTGCAGCGGCCGTCCGGGGCGAGCGCGCCCATCTGGTCCATGGCGGTGTAGTAGTCGGAGACGAAGCTCAGGTTGACGCCGCCGGCGAGCACCAGGTCGCTCTCGCCCAGCTGGATCGACTGGCACCCGACGTGCACCGAGACCAGCGATCCGGCGCAGGCCGCGTCGATGGCCATGCTGGGGCCCTGGAGGCCGAGCAGGTAGGAGACGCGGTTGGCGATGATGCCGTCGTGCATGCCGGTCGCGGTGTGCGGGGTGATCTGGCTGTCGGGGCCGCGGTAGTGGGCCAGCGCGGCGTAGTCGCCCCAGCAGGAGGCCATGAACACCCCGGTGTCGCTGCCGACCAGGCTGTGCGGCGCGATGCCCGCGTCCTCCAGCGCCTCCCAGGACAGCTCCAGGATCAGCCGCTGCTGCGGGTCCATCTGGACGGCCTCGCGGGGCGAGATGCCGAAGAACAGCGGATCGAAGCGGTCGATGCCGTCGATGAACCCGCCCCAGCGGACGCGGTCGTTGAGCAGCTCGCGCCGTGCGGCCGGAACCGGTCCGACGGCGTCGCCGCCCTCGACCAGCAGCCGCCAGAACGAGGCCGGGTCCGGTCCGCCGGGGAACCGGCAGCCGATGCCGACGACCGCGACGGGCTCGGGCGCGGCCGTACGGCGGCCGGTGCGGCGGTCGGCGTCCGGGGCGGGCTCCGCGGCCCGTGGACCGTCGACCAGCGCGCGGGCCAGCTCCTCCACGCTCGGGTACTGCCACAGCCAGGTGGCCGGGACCGGCCGGCCGACGAACTCGGACAGGGCCGCGGCGAGGGCCACCGACTTCGCGGAATCCAGTCCGTACCGGTGCATCGGAGTCCGGCGGTCCACCGCGTTCGCGGACACGGCCAACAGCTCGGAAACCCGGGACAGCAGGAATTCCGTGACGGCGGACACGTCGCGCACTGCGCGTTCTTGGGGCATGGCGACTCCCTGGGCAGGGCGGATGGAATGGAGGGGGGTTCACTGCCGACCGGGCCGCGGTGCGGGGCCAGCCGGACCGCGGGGGCCGAATTCAGCCGCGTTCAGGAATCCCGGATCACGAGCGTCACGACAGCTCGGGTGATCGCGGGTCAGCGGCCCACTGTGAAGTTCTCGCCGACGCGTGCGGCTTCGGCCGATCGGTCCTTCGGCGCGTTCGCTGCCGGGGATTCCGCGGCGAATCTGTCTCGATCCGCCCGTGGGCGGAGAACGGGGAAATCACGGAAAACCCCGCCGTAGCAGGGGAGTTCGGTGGAGGTGAGTCTCAAGGTCGACAGTGTCAAGCGCAAGGAGAACGCGGATCGAAGGGCATCGGAGCACCAGGTATTCACCGACCAGCGGGTACGAGAGTGCCACTTGGTGATAGGCGAGACAAGCGTCGCCGGAGGGCTGGTTGGGGCAGTGGCGGGATTCGATCGCCAAAGTGTCCGATTCGATCTGTTCGCGATCCGTACGGGCCGAACCGGTTTGCGGAACCGTCGAGTTGGCATGGCGGGCGTCGAACCGGTCGTGCCCGTAGGGCAGTTGAACGGATGCGAACCCATCGCGCCGACCGGGCGGGGTGGACAGCGATCGACTCGCCCGGGCAAGCTGATCCACATGCCAGTTGCGAGTCTTGAGACTGCGTCGGTCCGTGCCGGCCGCTCCTTAGCCGGTCGGCACCTCCCGCGGCCCGGGGTGGCCGCATCCCCCGGTGCGCCACGCCTCGGCGACCACCCCACGCGAACACGCGACGGCGGCCTCGCATGACCGACACCGTCGTCACACCGCTGACCCGCCCGGGACTGGCTCTCGGAGTGCTGGCCGGGGCGCTCGCCCTGGACGTGAGCGGCCTCGGGGTGCTCAACGCCGCCCTGCCGTCCGTCGGCACGCGCTTCGACCTGAGCGACACCACGCTCCAGTGGGTGATGACCGCCTACGCCGTCACCTTCGCCGGCTTCCTGCTGGTGGGCGGCCGACTGGCCGACGTGCTCGGCCGGCGCCGGGTGTTCGAGGTGGGCGTCGCCGTGTTCACCGCCTCCGCGCTGGTCGGGGCGGTGGCGCCGGACGCCGCCGTGCTGCTGGGCGCGCGCGCCGTCCAGGGCATCGGCGCCGCCCTGTCCGGGCCGGCCGCGCTGGCCCTGCTCTCCGAGGCGTTCCCGGCCGGTCCGGCGCGCAACCGGGCGTTCAGCGTCTACGCGGCCGTCGGGGCCGCGAGCTTCAGCGGCGGGGTGCTGCTCGGCGGCGTCCTGACCCAGTTCTTCGGCTGGCGCTCGGTGCTCTGGTTCTCGGTGCTCCTCGGGCTCGCCGTCCTGGCCGTGACCCGCATCGGACTGCCCGACGGCACCGGGCACAGCGGCCGGCTCGACCTGCCCGGCGCGGTGTCGGGCACCCTCGGCCTCACCCTGCTGGTCGTCGGCGTGAGCAGCGGCGGCGCCACGGCCTGGACCACGCTCTGCGCCGCGGCGCTCTGCCTGGTGCTGTTCGTCGTCCGAGAGCACCGCACCGCCGACCCGGTGCTGCCGCTCGGCCTCTTCCGGCTCGCCCCGGTCCGGGCCGCGAGCCTGGCCGCCTTCCTCCAGTACACGGGCTCGGTCGGCATGCTGTTCTTCGCGCCGCTGTACCTCCAGGGGATGCTGGACTACTCCCCGTTCGAGTCCGGCCTCGCGCTGGTGCCGATGTCCCTGGCCGTGTTCCTCACCGCCAACTTCGCCACCGGACGCCTGCTGGCCCGGTACGCCCCGCGCACCCTGATGGCCGTCGGCCTGGTCCTGATCGGCGTGGGCACCGGCCTCTGGCTGGCGACCCCGCACGACGGCGGCTACGTGACGTACGTGCTGCCCGGCCTGGTGCTCAGCGGCATCGGCCAGGGCCTCAACTTCCCCTCGATGACCTCCGCCGCACTCTCCGGCGTCCCGGCCGAGCAGCAGGGCGTGGCCGGTGCGGTGAACGTGGTGACCCAGCAGATCGGCGCCAGCGTCGGCGTGGCGCTGATGGTCCTGGTCGCCGGGACCCGTGAGGACCGACTCGGCGGCTACCACCTCGCCTACGTCACCGCCGCCGTCGCGTGCGTCCTCGGCGCGGCGGCCATCGCCGCGGGTCGGCGGACCGGAGCCGGCGGGGCCGGCTGACGGAGCCCGCACACGGTCCGGGCCCGGTGCGCGACACTTCGCGCACCGGGCCCGGACCGGAGGTCCGTCGGCTGGTCCTCGCACCGCCGACGGGCCGTACCGCTGTCATGCCACCGCCGTGCCCCCGGCCCTCACCCCCCGAGCCGCAGGGCCGCGGTCGCCGTCCGGCCGAGCCAGACGCCCAGCAGCGCCTGGACCAGGCCGATCAGCAGGGTGACCGCGACCACCAGCGAGGCCATCGCCGGCAACCCGGCCAGGGCGGCCACCGTCCGGGCGGTGCCGGCCACGGCCTCGCCGGAGGCGACCCGCCACAGCAGCGGGGCGCCCCAGCCGGCCACCGCGGCCACCGCCGCGACCAGCACCGCCGTGCGGGCCCGCAGGCCGCGGACCGCCGTCGCCGCGCCGATCGCCAGGCCGGTCGCGAAGGGCAGGTACCAGAGGCTCCACAGTGAGCCGACGGCCACCAGGACGGCGGCGCCGACCAGCGCGGCGGGGAGCACCGGCCCGGCGGGAAGGACCCGGCCGCCGCCGGCCGGGGCGGGCGAGGCCGGTTCCTCCGACGGGGACTGCTTCTCAAGTTCCGTCACGGCGCTCACACTCCCGGTCGCAGGGTCCACACCTTGGTGGAGGCAGGTTGGTCGGCGGCCATCAGCAGCGGCAGGGAACGGCCCTCCCGCCAGTACGGGATGAAGGTCCGGTACCAGGGCGAGGCCGGGTTCTCGCTCTGGCCGCCCGGGTAGACGGCCTGGGCGGTGGCGCTGCCCGGGCCCTTCCAGTCGACCACCATGCGCCAGCTGGGCCCGAAGGTGGAGTTCATGCCGCCGTCGGCCGCGTTGACGGTCCAGCGGTCCCCCTCGGCGGGCACGGGCCCGTAGCCGAGCGCCTCGGCGTCGGTCAGCGAGGGGACCTGCCGGGTGTGCACGCGGTCCCAGGTCCAGGTGGCGGGGTCGCTCCCGAGGTCCTGGGAGAGCTCGGAGACGGCCTGGGCGAACGCGGTGCGCATGGCGTCCGGCGCCGTGCGGGTCGGGCCGCCGGGGGAGGTGAACGCCAGGTTGGCGGGGTCGTGCAGGGTCCACGCCTCCAGGTCCTCGTCGAGGCTGGGCAGCGCGCTGGAGACCTTGAGGTACCAGCGGTCCTTCTCGACCGGCACCTTGGCCTGGTCCCACCAGGGCTGGAAGGTGGTCTCCAGGTAGTCGTTCCAGAAGGTCCACCAGATGGGCCCGCCCGCGACGGAGGGCCGCATGGTGGCGTCCCACCGGTTCAGGACGTCGAGCGCGGCCTGCTGACGGGCGTCGAGCTTGGCGCCGGCCAGCGCCTCCTTGAGGTGCGGCAGGATGACGGTGGCCAGGTAGTCGGTCGTGTCGTTCTGCAGCGTGGTGAAGTCCGCGCCGGTCATCGCCGGGTGGCTCTCCAGGAACTGGTAGATCCGGGCGGCCCGGTAGCCGTTGTCGAAGGCGTTGAGGGACGTGCCGATGTAGTACGGGTAGTCGGCCGACACCGGGCGCTGGTTGGCCGTCGCGATCACGTGGCCGGGCGGGTTGTACGCCTGCGGGGTGGCGTCGAAGGGGATGGCGCCGACCACGTCGTACTCGCCGGTGCCGGGCAGCGGGAACCAGGGGTCGCCGGCCTTGGTGAGCGGGAAGTAGCCGGCCGCGACCACGCCGATGTTGCCGCCGCCGTCGGCGTAGGCGAAGTTGAGCGTGGGGGCGTGCCAGTCTGCCAGGGCGGTGCGGAACTCCTGGTAGTCGCGGGCCTTGTCGACGGCGAGCAGCACCGCCAGGTCGGGGGAGGGTACGTTGCCCATCCAGCTGACCGAGGTGGTCTGGCCGGCCCGGGTGACCACCGGCCCGTGCACCGTGAGGTCCACGGCGAGGTGCTCGGTGTCGCCGCCCCGGACCGGGATGGTGTACTCCACCCGCTGCATCGGGTGCCAGGCGTTGTTCCAGAAGTACTGGCCGGGGTGGTCGGGGCTGGTCCGCTCGCTGTAGAAGACCGTCGACTGGTTCTGCGCGTCCGTCAGGGACCAGGAGATGTCCGCGTTGCGGCCGATCAGCACGCCGGGCATGCCGGCCATGCTGGCGCCGGTGGCGTTCGTCTCGGGGGAGGAGAGCGCGATCTGGTACCAGTACGAGGGCAGCGTCGTCGGCAGGTGCGGGTCGCCGGCCAGCATCGCGTTGCCACCGGCCACCGCCGGGCCGTTCGCCACCCACGCGTTGCTGTCCGGGAAGGTGTGCACCTGGGTGGCGGGCAGCGCGCGGATGGTGTCGAGCAGGGTCCGGGCCGCGGTGGCCTCTCCGGCGGGGTCGGGGGCGCCGGTGGGTGCGACGGGCGCGGGGCGCGGCTGCGAGCGGTTGGCGGCGGCCGGGACGTCGGGCCCGGCGGAGTTGACGTTGGCGGGCAGCGGCGCGATGCCGAGGTCGCGATACGGCCCGGGGTCGTACGGCCGCTGGTCGTTGGCCGCGTGGACCGGGAACCAGTCCATGGTGCGCTGCTCGCCCAGGGAGTCCCGGAAGATCGCGTAGTCCAGCGGCGTACTGGTGAAGTCCATGCTCTGGGTGAGGACTTCCTGGATCACCAGGCTGTCCACCGGGGTCCAGTCGGCGGGGTGGACGCCGGTGAGGGAGAAGATCGTCGGCCACTGCCCGGTGTGGCGCAGCTCGGAGATCCAGGCGTTGACGCCCCTGGTGTAGCTGGTGAGGGCGCGGCCCGCCGGGCTGTCGGGCGGGGTGGCGGCCCACTCGGCCTCGGCGGTGCGCAGCAGCCCCATCTGGAGCTCGAAGCGGTCGGATTCGAGGCTGGCCGGCCCGTTCAGCTCGGCCAGCCGGCCGCGGCCCGCGCGCCGTTCCAGGTCGAGCTGGGCGAGCCGGAACCGGGCGTGCAGGTAGCCCTGGGCCTGGAACAGGTCGTCGTCGGAGCCGGCCTTGACGGTGGGGACGCCGTTGTCGTCGAAGGCGACCGTGACGGGCGCCTTGAGCCCGGCCAGGTCGAGGGTCTCGGTGTGCGGGAGTTCGGCGCCCGCGGCGGAGTCCCACACACCGGCTCCGGGGACGAGGGCGGTTCCGAGGGCGGGGACCGGCCCGATGCCCAGCGCGAGCAGCGCGAGGACCAGGCCGGAGACGACGGCTGCCGCCGCCGCGTGGGTGGCTGTGCGTATTCGCCGCGGCAAGTTGACTCCAGGGGTACGAGGTTGAGCGGATGTGCGGTGGGGCGGGGCGGTCTCAGGACCAGAAGGCGTCCATCCGGCGGTGGATGCCCTCGACGGTGGTCCGCAGTTCGGCGTGTCCGGTGGCCGAGCCGTAGACCGTCCCGATCAGCCACTCGGTGCCGGCCCGCCAGTCGGCCCGCCAGCTCGGGTCGATCCGGGCGTCGACCAGGTCCACCCCGGGGACGGCCTGGAGATCGTCGATCAGCTCGCCTCCGCCGGGGGCGAGCCCGTCGGCGGGCGGGGAGAGGAAGTACTGGAAGGCCACGGCGGGGCAGGCGGCGCCCAGGGCGAGCACCGGCGCGGGCGGCGTGAGGTCGCCCAGGGCGAGCCGCAGGGCGAGGACGAGCAGGTCCGTGCCGGCCGAGCGCTTGAGGACGTCCGAGACGTGCCCGCCCAGGCGTCCGTTGACCTCGATCAGCCGCGGTCCGTCGGGGGTGAACTTGATCTCGGTGTGGGTGACGCCCTCGCGGATGCCGAGCGCCCGCAGCGCGCTCCGCTCCAGGGCCACCACCTGCTCCGCCAGGCCGTCCGGGAGCAGCGCGGGCGTGAAGTAGCCTGTCTCCCGGAAGGGGTGGGCCAGCGGCAGCTTGCCGGTGACCGCGACGGTGTGGATCTCGCCGTCCCTGATCGCGGACTCGACCGAGACGTAGTCGCCCCAGAACTCCCCTACCACGGTGGGGTCGCTCACCAGGTACTCCTCCAGCACGAACACCGCGGGGGTGGCCGTGCCGGCGGTGAACTCGGCGTAGCGCTCAGCCAGTTCGGCGGCGCTGCGGACCAGGCAGGTGTCCACGCTGCCGGCGCCCGAGCGGGGCTTGAGGACGGCGGGCAGACCGGTCGCGGCGAGCGCCGGGGCGAGGTCGGCGGCGGAGCGGACCGTCCGGCAGGCGGTGGACTGCACCCCGGCCGCCGCGAGCGCCGCGCGCTGCTGGAACTTGTCGACCAGCACCTCGACGGTGGCGCGGTCGTGGAACGGCACCCCGCAGCGCTCGGCCACCGCGGCGGCCGTGCGGAGCAGGTGGTCGCTGAAGGTGATCACGCCCGAGGCGCCGAACCCGGCGGCCCGCTCGGCCAGTTGCTCCTCGGTCAGGCCGGCCGTGTTTACCACGGTGGCCGACTTCGGCAGCCCGGCCAGGTCGGCGGCGGCCTTCGGGTCGCCGAGGTCGCCGAAGAAGACGACCGTGCAGACCCGCCGGGCGGCGCCGAGGATGCCGCGCGGGGTGGCCGAGCCGCGGCCGTAGACGACCAGCAGCACCGGCAGGGGCGCGACGGCGGGGGACGGGGGCTGGGTGTCGGAGGGTTCCACGGTCACTGCTCCTCGGGCCGGACGGGGGTGAAGGCCGCCCGCTCGGCGGCGACGGAGCGGTGCTCCCAGGCCTCCCGGTCACGCAGGTAGCGGGGCCGGTCGGCGACGATGGCCCGGGTCTCGGCCGAGCCGGCCGTGAGCCGCCAGCGCACCGAACCGGTGACCGGAGCCGAACAGACGTCGATGAACGCCTGGGCGGCCTGGCGCAGTTCGCCGAACCAGCGGCCCTCCAGCGCCTCGCGGACCCACAGCTGCTCCTGGTGGATCTTCTCCCGCAGCAGCTCGGCGGAGAGGGTGGCGGTCTCCAGGTGGCGGCGCGAGCGCAGCAGCAGCCAGGCGGCGGGCATCTCGCGGATCTCCAGCACCTTCGACCCGTGGTCGAGGTGTTCGAGCCCGCTGTAGCGGCCCAGTCCGTGGGCGCCGACCAGGTGGTTGAGGGTGTCGATCAGCGCGGTCAGCGGCAGCGGCCGGCCGTCCACCGCGACGGGCCGGCCGGCCTCGAAGGAGACCTCGACGGTCTCCGGGGCCCCGGCGGGGCGCAGTGCGCTCCAGCGGTAGAGCTCCTCGGGCACGGCGTGGTCCTCGGGGTCGTCGAGGATGCCCGACTCGAACTCCCGGCACCACAGGTTGGAGTCGCCGCTGACCAGCCGCTCGCTGAGCTGGTCCAGGCCGACTTCCTTCAGCTCGCGCATCTTCTGCTCCCGGTCGACCGGGTCCAGGTCGTACGGGCTGCCGTAGCGGCCGGTGAAGCCGAGCAGGCCGATGGCGCCGTTGAGCCGGCGCAGGGTGTTCTGCGAGCGGTTGGCGGTGTGCAGGACCGTGGTGGCGCCGAGTTCCCGGGCGGTGCCGAGGGCGAGCCTGGCGATCAGCGGCCGGCTGAGCGTGGAGCTGACCGGGTGGGTGTCGAGGTAGACGGCGTGCGCGGCGATCGCCGGGCGGACGTAGTCCTCGGCGAACTCCTGCCGGCCGTCGAGCAGGTGGAGCCGGACGCCGAGCCGGTCGGCGATCCGCTGCTTGTGCTCGCCGCTCTCGTCCTCGCCGAGGTCGACGCTGACCGCGTGGACGTTGCGGGCGCCGGCCCGGACCAGGCGGTGCAGCAGGTAGCTGCTGTCCAGTCCGCCGCTGAACAGCGTGACGACGGGGGCGGACGGGTCGCGGGCGATCGTGTCCAGCTCGCCGAAGGAGCGCAGGACCTGGGACGTCATCGGGCGGACCCCTCCACCCCGTGCTCGGCCAGGGCGGCGGTGAAGCCCGTCACGGTCGGCTCGTCGAAGGCGAGGTCCATCGGGACCTCGACGCCGAGCAGCGCCTCCAGCTTGCGCACCGCGCGCACCACCTTGAAGGAGTCCCCGCCGATGTCGAAGAAGTCGTCGTCCGGGCCGATCGCGGGCACCCCGAGGACCTCGCACCACACCCCGGTGACCACGGCGGCCAGGTCGTCACCGGCCGGCGGCTGCTCTTCGGCGGCCACGGTGGTGGTGGGCAGCACCTCCCCGGCCCGCTCGGTCAGCAGTGCGCGGTCCAGCTTGCCGTTGGCGGTCAGCGGCATCGCCGCCAGCGTGGCGAACGAGGCCGGGACCATGTAGGAGGGCAGCGCGCCGCGCAGGGCCTGGCGCACGGCGGCGGTGACGGCCCCGGGCTCGGCGTCCGCCTCCAGGACCAGGAAGCCGACCAGCCGGGCGTCGCTGCCGCGGCCGTGGGCGACCGCGGCGGCCTGCCGCACTCCCGGCACGCGCAGGGCGGCGGACTCGATCTCGCCCAGTTCGATCCGGTAGCCGCGGATCTTCACCTGGAGGTCGACCCGGCCCAGGAACTCCAGACCGCCCACCGGGTGGGTGCGGACCAGGTCGCCCGAGCGGTAGAGCGGGCCGGTGCCGTCGCCGAGGTGGTCCGGGACGAAGCGCTCCGCGGTCAGCTCCGGGCGGTTGAGGTAGCCGAGGGCCAGGCCGGCGCCGCCGATGTAGAGCTCGCCGGGCTCGCCGTCCGGCACCGGCTTGCCGTCCTCGTCGAGGATCCACAGCGTGGTGTCCTCGATGGCCGGGCCGATGTAGACGGTGTCCAGGTCCGGGTCGCGCGGGGGCACCCAGGCGGTGCAGTAGATCGTGCACTCGCTCGGGCCGTAGAGGTTGGTGAGCGGCGCGGTGGACTGGGCATGGAAGCGGCGGACCAGTTCGGGCGCGAGCGGCTCGCCGCCGGTGAGGACGCGGCGCAGGCCGTCGAAGCGCTCCTCGGGCCCGCGGGCCAGCAGGAACAGCTCCAGCAGCGAGACCACGCAGTAGAAGACGCTGATCTCCGCCGACCGGATGGTCTCGGCGAGGTAGTCGGCGTCGCGCTGGCGGCCGGGGGCGGCGATGACGACGGTGGTGCCGGTGATGAGCGGCCAGTAGACCTCGATCAGGAACATGTCGAAGCTGCACGCGGTGTGGTGGAGCATCCGGTCGGACGGGCCGAGGCCGTGGCTGCGCTGCAGCGCCCGCAGCCGGGTGGTCACCGCGCGGTGCGGGATCAGCGAGGCCTTCGGACGGCCGGTGGAGCCGGAGGTGTAGATGACCACGGCGGGCTGTTCGTCGAGGTCGGCCGCGGGTTCGAAGGGGACGGCCGGCTCGGCGGCCGCGCACTCGGCGACGGTGACCACCTCGACGCCGAGGCCGGCGGGGAAGCGGGAGCGCAGTTCGGGGGTGGTGACGAGCAGCCGGGGCTCGCAGTCGGCCAGCATGTCGAGGGTCCGGGCGACCGGGTCGTTGACGTCGAAGGCGACCTGGGCGGCGCCGGCCAGGACGACGCCGGTCACGCCGATCACGAAGTCGGCCGAGCGCTCCAGGTAGACCGCGACCCGCTCGCCCGGGCGCACCCCGCGCTCGCGCAGCAGGGAGGCGACCCGTACGGTCCGGTCCCTGAGCTCTCCCGCGGTCAGCACCCGGTCGCCGTCGACCACGGCGGGGTGTGCCGGGTCGGCGTCCCACCGGGACAGCAACAGGGTGTCGAGCCGTCGTCGGTCGTCGTCGAGGAGGGTGGCCGTAGTGCTAGCCATGGTCGTTCATGTCCAATCGGTGTGGTCGGTGCGGGGGGGGGGGGGCCGGGGGGGGGGGGGGGGGGCGGCCGCGCCCCGACGGCGCCCCGCCGCCCGCCCGCCG
>NZ_JBIRJC010000005.1:83003-285596 GCF_044329365.1 Kitasatospora sp. NPDC017646
GCGCCGGCGGGGGTCGTCGGGGTGGTGGGGGGCGTTCGGGCTACCCAGGGTCGTCCAGGCCAACGGGGGGGGGGGGGGGGGGGGCCGCCCGGGGGGGGGGGGCCGGGCCCGCCGGTCGGGTCACTGGCCGGCGGCGGCGGAGGCCGGGCCGATGGCCGCGCTCAGTTCGCGGACCGTGCCCGCGTCGAAGAGCAGCTCGATGTCGAGCGCGCGCCCGAGTTCCGCCTCCAGCCGGGAGACGAGGCGCAGGGCGCGCAGCGAGTCGCCGCCCAGTTCGAAGAAGTCGTCGTCGGGGCCGACCTCCGGAAGGGCCAGGACCTCGGCGAACAGCCGGGTCACCAGGGCCTCGTGGTCCGCCGCCCCGACCGGCCGGGCGGCGGGTGCGGCCTCGTCGCCGGGCTGCGGCGGGGTGGGCAGGGCGAGCAGGTCGGTCTTGCCGGCCGGGGTGAGCGGCAGCTCCGCGAGGACGGCGACCGCCTCGGGGACCATGTACGAGGGCAGCGAGCGGCGCAGTCCGGCCTGGAGGCCGGCGGTGTCGAGCGGGGCGTCGCGGTCGGCGGGCACCACCCAGGCGACCAGGCGGCCCTCCCGTACGGCGACGGCGGAGCCGGCCACCTCGGGCAGGGCGAGCAGCACCTGCTCGATCTCGCCGGGCTCGATCCGGTAGCCGCGCAGCTTGAGCTGGCGGTCCATCCGGCCGAGCAGCTCGATCCGGCCGTCGGGCAGGCGGCGGGCGTGGTCGCCGGTGCGGTACATCCGGCCGCCGGTGAACGGGTCGGTGACGAACCGCTCCGCCGTCAGCTCGGGGCGCCGCCAGTAGCCCTGCGCCACGCCGTCGCCGCCGATGCACAGTTCGCCGACGCAGCCGACCGGCAGCAGCCCGCCGTCGACGGTGTCCAGCACGTGCAGCACGGTGTTGGAGATCGGCCGGCCGACGGTGACCCGGGTGGTGTCGGCGGTGATCGGCTCGACGCTGGAGTACACGGTGGTCTCGGTCGGGCCGTACATGTTCCACACCGAGGAGCCGCGCTCGGCCAGCGGGGCGGCCAGGTCGGCGGGGAAGGCCTCGCCGCAGCTGTAGAGCCGGGGCCGGCCGGCGCCCTGCCAGCCGGAGTCGAGCAGCGCCCGGTAGCGGGAGGGGGTGGCCTGCAGAGCGGTGATGCCGTGCTCCAGGGTGTAGCGGTCGACCTCCCGGCCGCTCAGTCCGAGGGCCTGACCGCCCACGTGGACGGTGCCGCCGACCGCGAGCGGGACCAGCAGTTCGGCCAGCGAGGTGTCGAAGCCGAGCGTGGTGAGGGCGAGGAAGCGGGTGTCGCCGTCCAGGCCGGGGTGCCGGCGGGCCAGGCTGTCCACCAGGTTCGCCAGGGCGCGGTGGCCGACGGCGACGCCCTTGGGGCGGCCGGTGGAGCCGGAGGTGAACATCAGGTAGGCGAGCCCGTCCGGGTCGGCGCCCGGGAGCTCGACGGCCTCGGCGGAGGGCGTTCCCGCGGAGTGGGCTTCGCCGGTGAGGTCGGCGGCGGTGAGGTCGAGGACGGCGCCGTCCCAGTCGGCCAGCGCGGGCGCTCCGGTCGCGTCGACGAGCACCACGGCGGGCGCGGCGTCCGCCAGGACGAGGCGGATCCGCTCCACCGGGTGGGCGGGGTCGAGCGGGACGAACGCGGCTCCGGCGCGGGCGACCGCCAGCATCGCGGTCACCAGGTCGGCGCCGCGGCCCAGGCAGATGCCCACCCGGTCCGCGGGGCGCACCCCGCGCCCGACCAGCAGCCGGGCCAGGGCGTCCGCCCGCAGGTCCAGCTCCCGGTAGCCGTGGCGGTGCTGCTGGTCGACCACGGCGGTGTGGCCGGGCCGGTCGCGGACCGCGGCGTCGATCAGCCCGGACAGCAGGGCGGCCGGCTCGCTGCGGTCGATCTCGGTGCCGTTCCAGGTGTCCAGCTGCCGGGCGCGGGTCTCCTCGGGAACGGCCAGCAACTCCCTCACGGGGAGGCCGGGTTCGGCGGCGAAGCGGGTCAGCACGGCGACGACGTGGTCGAGCAGTGCCCGCGCCTCGTCCGGGGGGATCCGGCCGGAGTCCACCACCGCCTGCAGCTGGAGGTCGGCCGCGGCCCGGACGACCAGCGTGACCGGGTAGTTGGTCCGGGTCTCGTAGCGGACGTCGTCGACCGTCACCTCGCCGTGGGAGAGCACCGCCTCCGTCCGGTCCGGGTAGTTCTCGACCACCACGACGGTGTCGAACAGCGGCACGCCGGGGGCGGTCCCGGCCCAGCGCTGGATGTCGGTCAGCGCGGTGTGCTGGTGGTCCAGCACGGGGTGGCGGGTGGCGGCGTGCCGGGCCAGCCACTCGTCGCCGGGCAGCTCCCGGTCGACCCGCACCCGCACCGGGACGGTGTTGATGAACATTCCGAGCATCTGCTCGGCGCGGTCCAGGCCGAGCGGGCGCCCGGAGACCGTCACGCCGACCACCACGTCGTCGCGGCCGGAGTGGCGGGCGACCGTCCCCGCCCAGGCCGCCTCGACCAGGCCGCTGAAGGTGGTGGCCCGGGCGGCGGCGAGCCGCCGCAGGGCGGCGAGGGTTCCGGCGGGCAGCGCCGCCCGTACGGTGTGGAACCCGCCGGTGGGCTTGGTGCCCGGACGCATCCCGGGCAGGGTCAGGGTCGCCGGTTCGCGGTGGTCCGCCAGGTACTCCGTCCAGAACTCCCGGTCGCGCTCCGGGTCCTGGCGGCCCAGCCAGGCGATGTACTCGCGGAACGGCGGCGGTGCGGGCAGCTCGGCGGTGGCGCCGGACAGTCCGGCGGTGACCTCGGCCAGCAGCAGGGCCGCGGACCAGCCGTCCAGCAGCAGGTGGTGGTACGTCCACACCACCAGGTGCTCGCCGGGCAGGCGCAGCACCAGCAGCCGCATCAGCGGCGGCCGGGTCAGGTCGAAGCGCTCGCGGGCCCGCTGCTCCAGTTCCTCGGCGACGGCGGCGGTGCGCGCCGCGTCGTCCAGGCCGGTCAGGTCGCGGAACTCGATCGGCAGCTCCGCCTTCGGCAGCACCACCTGGTGCGGGGTGCGGATCCGCTCCCGGACGAAGGCCGTGCGCAGCACCGGGTGCCGGGCTATGGCCCGCTGCCAGGCGGCGCCCAGCACGGCGAGGTCCAGTTCGCCGTGCACCCGGAAGGTGGTCAGCTCGACGTAGAGGCCGTGCTCGGGGGAGGTGGTGCTGTGGTAGAGCATCCCCTCCTGGGTGGGCGAGAGGGGATAGATGTCCTCGATGTCGTTCACTTCGTGTCCTCTCCTGACCGGAACAGGGCGAGTACCCGGGCCAGGTCGTCTTCGCTGAGGTCCGCGTCCGAGAAGGCCTCGCGCGGCCCCGGCGAGGGGGCCGGGGAGGGTCCGGCGGGAGCGGTGGGCGGGGCTGTGGTGGCGGGCGCGGGCGCGGCGGCCGGTTCGCGGTCCGCGCGGATCCGGGCGGCGAGCTGCCCGACGGTGGGGTGGGCGAAGAGGTCGCCGGGGGAGACGGCCAGCCCGATCCGCTGGAGTTCGCCGGTGATCTGGACGATCAGCAGGGAGTCGCCGCCGAGCTCGAACAGGCTGTCGTCCGGGCCGATGCCGGGCACGCCCAGCAGGCGGGACCAGACCGCGGCGATCCGCTCCTCCAGCTCCCCGGGGCCGGCCGGCTCGGCGTCCGCCGGTGTGGCCGTGGCCGTGGCGGTGGCGGTGGCGAGGGCGGTCCGCGGCGCGGTGCGCCCGGCCGTGCGGGGGCTGACCAGGACGTGCGGGAGGTGACGGTTGGCCAGGATCCGGTCGAAGGCCAGCAGGCCCTCCCGGGTCGGGATTCCGCCCTGCTCGGGCTCGACGCCGCCCGCGGCCCCCGCAGCGCCCGTGGCGCCGCCGTCCGGGCCGGAGGCCGGGGCCGGCCGGAGCACGAAGCCCTCGACGAGCACGCTCGGCGTGCCGTCCGGCGCGGCGACGACCACGTCGACGACCAGCGTGCCGCCGGCCCCGGCCGCCCCGGCCGCACCGGAGCGGCGCAGGACCCGGACGACCGCCTCGGGGCCGAGCGGGCCGAGCACCACCAGCCGCCGGTAGGCCACCGGCAGGTGGCTGCCGGTACGGGCGGTGACGGCGCCGGTGGCGGTGTCCAGCAGCGCGGGGTGCAGCGGATGCGCGGCCAGATCGCCGTGGAACGGCTCGGGCAGGCGCAGCCGCAGCATCGCCTCGTCCCCGCTCCCGCCCCCGCCCTCGCTCCGGCGGACCTCCGTGACGCTCTCCCAGCGCGGCCCGGTGCGCAGCCCGCTCGCCCCGCCGGGCCGCTGCCCGGCGGACGGCGCGACGGCGGTGCAGCGCTCCGCGAGCCCGTCGAGGTCGAGGCGCTCGGGGGAACCGCCCCGGTACGGCGCGATCCGGCCCTGGGCGTGCGGCCTGGACGGCACCGCGCTGGAGCGGACCTCCCACAGCTGCCCGCCGTCGGGCGCCGGACGCAGCCGCAGGGTCACCTCCGGCGGCCGGCCGACGGGCAGCCGCAGCGGGTGGGTGAAGACCGCGTCCAGCTCGACCGGACCGTCCCCGAGCGTCAACCGGTGCCCGGCGACGGCGAGTTCGAGCAGTGCGGTGCCGGGCAGGACCGGGACGTCGCCGATCCGGTGTTCCTCGGCGGGCCAGCTCGTCTGCCCGCTGCGGCGCAGCCGCAGCTCCACCGTGCCGTCCGGTTCGGTGCGGCGGGCGTCGAAGAGGGCGTGGTCGAGGACCTCGCCGCCGTCGAGCCAGTCCCGCAGCCCGGAACGGACCGCCATGCCGGTCTGCGACCAGCGGTCCCAGCCGATCGACACGGCCGCCCGGGTGCCGGTGGCGAAGCTGTCCAGGAAGGCGTTGGCCCCGGTGTAGTCGGCCTGGCCGACCGCGCCGGTGACCGCGAGCGCCGAGGAGCAGAGCACCAGCAGCGGACGGTCACGGGCCGTCAGCCGCTCCAGCAGGACGGTGCCGATCACCTTCGGGGCGAGCACCCGCGCCATCTCCTCGGGGCCGCGCAGCGCCGCGACGCCGCCACCGGGCACCCCGGCGGCGTGCACCACCCCGGCGATCGGGCCGTACGCGGCCCGCACCCCGTCGAGCGCGGCGGCCAGCGCGGCCGCGTCGGTGACGTCGGCCTGGACGAGGCAGAGCCGGGCGCCGCGGGCGGTCAGCCCGGCGAGCGCGGCGGCCAGCTCCGGCGGGCAGCTCGCGGCGGGCGCGGCGCCCGCGGGCCGCAGGCTGCGCCAGCCCTCGCCGTCGGGAACGGCGCGGCGGGTGAGCAGCACGACGGTCCGGCCGGCGTCCTCGGCGAGCCGGCCGGCCACGGCCAGGCCGATCCCGCCGAGACCGCCGGTGACCAGCCAGGGACCGGCGGGCAGTGCGGTCTGCGGCGCGGCCGGGTCGGTGAGCACGGGCCGGCCCGGGGCGGGCGCCAGGTGGGCCCGGCCGCGGACCGCGGTGAGCGGCGCGGGCGCCTGCTCGGAGCACAGCTGCGCCACCACCGCGTCGGCGGCCAGGGCCAGTTCGGCGGGCTCCCGGGTGGGGCAGTCCAGGTCGAGCGCCTCGGCGGTGAGGCCGGGCACCTCCTGCGGCAGCACCCGGACGGCGCCGAGACCGGCGGCTGCCTGCGGAGTGCGGGCGGGCTGCCCGTTCACCCCGTGGGCGGCGTCGGTGACCAGCAGCATCCGCAGCGGCCGGCCCGGGAAGGCCTCGCCGAGGGCGCGGGCCAGCTGGACCGGGACGGTCAGCGCGCGCAGGGCGCCGTCGGCCGCCTCGCCCGGGGTGGCCCGCTCCAGCGGCGGCTCGTCCATGGCCCGGCAGGAGACCACGGCGTCCGGCGGGGTGCCGCGACCGGCCAGGGCGGCGGCCAGGGCGGAGTAGGCGGAGGGGTCCGCGGGGTCGAGGGTGAGCCCGGCGCCGTCCGGGTCGGCCGCCGCGCCGGGTGCGCGGACCGGGGTGACCCGGGCGCCCGCCGCGGCGAGCCGCTCGGCGACCGGCCCGGCGAGGCCGGCGTCGTCGGCGAGCAGCAGCACCGAGGCCGGGACGGGCCCGGTGCCGGCCGGCGGGAGGACGGGGGTCCAGGTCAGGACGTGCAGCCAGGAGTCCACGCCGTCGGCGGCCGGGGTGGTGCTCGCGGCGGCCACGGCCGGGGCGGTGACGGCGGCGGCGGGCCCGGCGGGGCGCGGGCCGTCCCCGGCCGGTTCGAACCAGTGCCGGACCGGCTCGAACGGGTAGCCCGGCAGCGAGGCGTGCCGGCGCCCGGCCCGCTCACCGAGGGCGGACCAGTCGAGGTCGGTGCCGCGCTCCCAGAGCCGGCCCAGCGCGCTCAGCCGGGCGGGCGGCTGCGGTCCGGCCGCGGCGGCGTCCAGGGTGGGCAGGGCCGGCCGGTCGGTGCCCAGGGTCCGCACGGCGAAGCCGGTCAGGCCCCGGCCGGGGCCGAGCTCCAGCAGCGGGCCGTCGCCCGGCAGGGCGGCGAGCGCGTCGGCGAAGCGGACGGTGTGCCGCAGCTGGCGCGCCCAGTACTCCGGCGAGACGGCCTCGTCGGCGGTCAGCTCACGCCCGGTCAGGCCGGAGACCACCGGCAGGGCGGGGGCCTGCGCCGGGACGCCCGCCACCAGCCGGGCGAACTCCGCCAGCAGCGGCTCGGCGTCCCGGGTGTGGAAGGCGTGCCGGACGGCCAGCGGACGGGCCGCGACGCCGCGTGCGGAGAGGCGCTCGGCCAGCCGGGCCACCGCCGCGGGGGCGCCGGCCGCCACGCAGCGGTCCGGTGCGTTGACGGCGGCGAGTTCCGGGCCCTCGGGGTCGTCCAGCAGCGCGCGCAGCTCCGCCTCGGGCAGCGGGACGCTCAGCATCGCGCCGGGTGCCATGGTGCCCATCAGCCGGCCGCGTTCGGCCACCAGCCGGGCGGCGTCGGGCAGTTCGAAGACCCCGGCGGCGCAGGCGGCCGCGAACTCGCCGACGCTGTGGCCGGCCAGCGCGACCGGCCGCAGGCCGAGCGCCGTCCACCACGCGGTGAGCGCGTACTCCACCGCGAACAGCGCGGGCTGGGCGACCTCGGTGCGGTCGAACAGGTCGGCGTGGGCCGGATCGAGCAGCAGCGCCCGCAGCGGTGCGGCCGTCCACGGCCGCAGGGCGTCCAGGCAGCGGTCGAGCGCGGCGCGGAAGACCGGTTCGGCGCGGTACGGCTCCGCGGCCGTGCCCGGGCGGCCGGCGCCCTGGCCGGGGTACAGGAAGGCGACCCCCCGGCCGTCGCCGGAGACCCGGACCGGGCGGGAGCGCAGCCGTTCCCCGGGCCCGGTCAGGACGGTGCGCCGCCACGGGTGGTGCCTGCGCCTGGTCTGCAGGGTGAACGCGGCGTCGGCGGCCGTGGGCGCGGCCGGTCCGGCCAGTGCCGCCTCGAGCCGTTCGGTGGCCCGGTCGAGGGCCGGCTCGGTGCGGGCGGACAGCGGCAGCAGCTCCCACTCGCCGGCCGGCCCGGCGGGCGCGGCGGGCAGCGGGGGAGCGTCCTGGAGGATCAGGTGGGCGTTGGTGCCGCCGATGCCGAAGGAGCTGACCCCGGCGATCCGGGTGCCGTCCGCCCCGGGCCAGGGCTCAGCCTCGGTCAGCACCCGGAAGAGGCGGGGGTCCAGCTCGGGGCTGGGGCTCTCGAAGTGGACGGTCGGCAGGAGCGTGCGGTGCTGCAGCGAGAGCACCGTCTTGATCAGCCCGGCCATCCCGGCGCAGGTGTCCAGGTGGCCGACGTTCGACTTGACCGCGCCGAGCACCCGGCGGGGGTCCGGGGCGCCGCCGAACACCCGTGCCAGCGCGGCGAGTTCGATCTGGTCGCCGAGGGCCGTCGCGGTGCCGTGGGCCTCGATGCAGGAGACCTCGTCGGGCGCGACCCCGGCCACCGACTGGGCCGCGGTGATCACCCGGACCTGGCCGTCCAGGCTCGGCGCGGTGAAGCCGACCTTGCGGTTGCCGTCGTTGTTGACCGCCGAGCCGAGCAGGACGGCCCGGACGGTGTCGCCGTCGGCGACCGCGTCGGCCAGCCGCTTGAGCACCACCACGCCGACGCCGCTGCCGAAGACCGTACCGGTCGCCCCGGCGTCGAAGGGGCGGCAGTGCCCGTCGGCGGAGAGGATCCCGCCCTCGGCGTGCAGGTAGCCGAGCCCCTGGCCGACCCCGGCGGAGACGGCCCCGGCCAGCGCCACGTCGCACTCGCCGCTCAGCAGCGCCTCGGCCGCCAGGTGGACGGCGACCAGGGCGGAGGAGCAGGCGCTCTGCACGCTCAGGCTCGGGCCGGTCAGGCCGAGCCGGTAGGAGGTCTGGGTGGCGAGGTAGTCCTTGTCGCCCGCGGCCAGCCACTGGACCTCGGCGCGGTCGGCCAAGTGAGCGGCGCGGGGGAGCAGTTGGTGCGTCAGGTAGGAGTTGAACCCGGCCGAGGCGTAGACGCCCACGCCGCCGTCGACCCCGTCGGTGGGCTGTCCGGCGTCCTCAAGCGCGGCGACCGCGCACTGCAGGAACAGCCGGTGCTGGGGGTCCATCAGCTCGGCGTCCCGGGGCGGGATGCCGAAGTACTCGGCGTCGAACTCCGCCAGGCCCTCCAGCACGCCGCCGGCGCCCACGAACCGCGGGTCGGCCAGCCGTTCGGCCGGAACGCCCAGGGCCGCCAGCTCCTCGGGGGTGCGGAAGGTGATGTTCTCCCGGCCCGCGACCAGGTCGGCCCAGAAGGTCCCGGCGTCGGGGGCGCCGGGGAACCGGCAGGCGAGGCCGGTGACGGCGATCGCGTCCGGCAGGTCCGGCACCGCGGTGGCCGGGCCCTCGGGGGCGTGGGTGGACATCGGACTGCTCTCCTCACAGGTGGTGATCGACACGGCTCGGGGGCCGCGGCCGGACCGGGCAGGGGTGCCCGCCCGGCCGCCGGCCGCACGATCAGCCGGTCGGGTTGGTGCCGGAGCCGCCCCGGCGGGCGGCGCGGCGCCGTTCGTGGTGCTGCCGGCGGTCGCCGCCGACGGGCTGCGCGTCCGTCCGCGCCTCCGTCCGCGCACTGCTCCCGGGGACGGGCGACGGCTCCGCGTCCGCCGCGGGGGCGGATCCGGGTGCGGGGGCGGGGACGGACCCGGGGGCGGGCCGGTCCAGCAGCTCGGCGAGGTGCCGGATGGTCGGCCGGTCGAACATCTCGACCACCGACAGCTCCCGCCCGAAGTCCTCGGCGATCCGCCGCTGGACCCGGACCAGGTGGATGGAGTTGGCGCCGGCCTCGAAGAAGTTGGTGTCGACGTCGACCTCCGCCCCGTCCATCACCTCCCGCCACAGAGCGGTGAGCCGTTCCACCGCGCCCGCCTCGGCGGCCCGCGCCACCGGGCGCGGCGCGGGAACCGGCGCCGGAACGCGTGCCGCGGGTGCGGCCGCCGTCACGGCCGGGGCGGCCAGCCTGGCGAGCGCCGCCCGGTCGACCTTGCCGTTGGCGGACAGCGGCAGCGCCTCCACCGCCCGGACCAGCTGCGGCACCATGTAGCCGGGCAGCCGCTCGGCGAGCGCCTCGCGCAGCCCGAGCGCCCAGTCGGCGCCGGAGCCCGGCTCCTCGGCCGCCGCGCCCGGCGGCAGGCCGCCGACCAGGGTGTGCAGCACGCTCTGGCCGTCCTCCAGCATCAGCGCGCCGCGCAGCGGCTCCGGGAACACGTCTCCGATCGGGCAGAGCGCCACCGTGCAGTCGCCGGCCCGGTGCCGCAGCAGCTGCGCCATCGCACCGGCCTCCAACAGGCAGAAGCGGTCGGCGAGTTCGCCGTAGACCGGGGTGATCGCGGTGTTCCTGGCGACCAGGAAGAGGGCGAAGCCGGCGCGTTCGACCAGCGGCCGGTTGGCCTCGCTGTAGAGCGCCGGATCCAGCGCCCGTTCCGCGCCCGGCGCGCCGTCGAGGGCGACCAGGGCCGGTCCGGCGGGGTCGACGTAGTAGGTGCCGGCCGCCAGACCCGCCACCCCGCCGGGGGCGACGGCCAGGTAGGTCTGCACCGGGTACAGGCCGCCGGCCGACCCGTAGGCGTACCGGGGCACGCCGTCCTCGTCCTGGCGGGCGAGCACGGTCAGCAGCGCGTGCAGGTCGGTCAGGCGCACCGGGACGTCCGCGAAGCCGGTGGCGGCGCCGCGCAGGGCGGCGGCCCGGCGCAGCTCCAGGGTGTCGGCCGGGAGCGCGAAGGGCAGGACCTCACGGCCCGCCAGGTCGGCGCGGCGGCCGGGCTGGCGCAGCCGCGCCTCCAGCCGGCGGACCCGCTCGGCGTCCAGCGCCGGCACGGCCGCCGGGGCCGGGGCGGCGGGCAGCGGACGGGCGGCCTCGCAGACCACGTAGGCCGCGAGCCGGGCGCCGAGTCCGTCGCCCTCGACCAGCGCCGCGGCCTCCCGCACGCCGTCCATCCGGACCAGCGCGGATTCGATCTCGCCCAGTTCGATCCGCATGCCGCGCACCTTGACCTGCGAGTCCTCGCGGCCGAGGAACTCCAGGTCGCCGTCCGGCAGCAGCCGGGCCAGGTCGCCGGTGCGGTAGAGGCGCTCGCCGGTGACCGGGTGGGTCGGGAAGGCGCGGGCGGTGATCCCGGGGGCGTTGCGGTAGCCGACCGCCAGGCCGACGCCGGTGATGAACAGGGCGCCGGCCACCCCGACCGGACGCGGCCGGAAGGCCTCGTCCAGGACGACCATGCCCTGGTTCCGCATCGGGCGGCCGTACGGGATGCTCGGGCGGTCCGGGTCGACCGCGCCGATCGGGTGCAGCACCGACCAGATGGACGCCTCGGTGGCGCCGCCCAGGCTGATCACCTCGGCCTTGGGCGCGAGCGCGCGGACGTTGTCGGGCATGCCGACCGGGATCCAGTCGCCGCTGAGCATGACCAGGCGCAGCGACTCCAGGTCGGCCGCCGGGTTGCCGTCGGCGTACGCCAGCAGCATCTCCATCAGCGCGGGTACGGAGTTCCACACCGTGACCCGGTGCTCGGCGACCAGCCGGGACCACCGGGAGGGATCGCGCTCCTCCCCGGCGCCGACCAGCACCAGGGCGGCGCCGGCGGCGAGGGTGCCGAAGACGTCGTACACCGAGAGGTCGAAGCCGAGCGAGGAGATGCCGAGGACCCGGTCGGACGGCGTGACCCGGAAGCGGTCGTTGACGTCCACCACGGTGTTCAGCGCACCCCGGTGGTCGATCATCACGCCCTTGGGGTCGCCGGTGGAGCCCGAGGTGTAGATGACGTACGCGAGGTCGGCCGGGGTGGTCGGGACCGGGTCCGGCGGGGTGTCGGCCGGGGTGGCCAGGGCCTGCTCGAAGCCCAGCAGGGTGACTCCGGAGGGCACGGCGTCCTCGGGGGCCCAGGACTCCCGGGCGAGCAGCGCGGTGGCGCCTGCGTGCTCCAGCGAGCGGGCGACCCGGGCGGCCGGCAGGCCGGCGTCCAGCGGCAGGTAGGCGCCGCCGGCCCGGATCACGCCGATCGCCGCGGCCACCTGCTCCCAGCCCCGGTCGGCGCGCACGCCGACCAGCTCGCCGGGGCGCACCCCGGCCGCGCGCAGCGCGTGGGCCACGGACGCCGAGGCCCGCTCCAGTTCGCCGTACGTCACCGTACCGGTGGCCGAGACCACGGCGGTGCGGTCGGGCGAGGTCCGGGCCCGGTCGAGGAAGGGCTCGTGCAGCAGCCCGGCGGGCAGTGGGCCGTCGGTGGCGTTGAGTGTCCGGTAGGCGTCGAGCTGGGCGGCGGGCAGGGCGACCAGGTGCGGGTCCGTCCAGGCGTCGGGCTGTTCGGCGAGTGCGGTGAGCAGGCCGGTGTAGGCCTCGAACATGGCGTCGAGCACGCCCTCGGGGAAGAGCTCCTCGACGGCGTCCCAGGTCAGCCGCAGCCGGCCCTCGTCCTCGGAGATCTGGTGGTCCAGCCAGACCTGCGGGGTCTGGGTGATGGTGTGGGCGACCTCGGCGCCCAGCTCCCGGAGCACCCGGCTGCCGCCCACGCCTTCGGCGCCGAGCTCGCTGGTGAACACGACCGGCATGGCCGCCTCGGCGACCCCGCGCCGGCGGGCGAGTTCGCCGCCGACCCGCACGCCACTGACCAGCTGGTGGTCGAGGTCCTCCCAGAGCCGGTCCTGCAGTCGGCGGGCCCGGTCGGCGAAGGCGCCGGCGGTCGCGCCGTCCACCTCGAACAGGCTGAGCGCGGTGAAGTCGCCGACCATGGCGCCCAGGTCGGGGTGGTCGCCGACCCGGTTGAACAGGGTGAGGTTGAGGGTGAAGCGGTCGGCGGTCGACCAGGTGCCGATCACGGTGGCGTAGGCGGCCAGGGCGAGCGCCGAGGGGGTGACCCGGCCGGCGGCGGCCCGGCTCTTCAGCCGCTCCCACAGCTCGGCGGGCAGGTGTGCCTCGCGGCGGTGGAACCTGGTCTCGGCCAGCTCCTCGGGGCGCCGCGCCAGCGGCAGCGCGGGGGCGGGCGGCAGGGTGTCCAGCCGGCCGTGCCAGTAGTCGAGGTCGCGCTGCAGGGCCGGGCCCCGGCGGCGGTCCTGCTCGGCCAGCACGTAGTCGCGGAAGGAGAGTTCGAGCGGGCGCGGGTCGAGCGTGCCCTGGTAGACGGCGAGCAGTTCGCGCAGCAGGATCTGCACGCTGCCGCCGTCGGCGATCAGGGTGTCGATGCTCAGGTGCAGCCGGACGTCGGCGCCGGCGGTGCGGCTGGCGCGCAGCTCGAACAGCGGCCAGGCGTCGGCGGGCAGCACCTGGTGCGACATCCGGGCGCGGGTCCCGGCGAGGCGCTCGGCCCGGTCCTGCTCCGGCAGCTCGCGCAGGTCGTCGACGGTCAGCTCGTACGCGGGCACCTCGGGCAGGACGCGCTGGGTGCCGTCCTCGCCGAAGACCAGGCGCAGGGCGTCGTGCCGCAGCACCATCGACCGCCAGGCGTCCTGGAGCCGGAGCGGGTCGACGTCGGCGACGTCCACCTCCAGGTAGAGGTGGCAGGCGACGTCGCCGCCGACGGCGCCACTGCGGCCGATCCAGTAGGCGCGCTGGACGTCGGTGAGCGGGAAGGGCTCGTGCCGGCGGGCCGGGTCCGGGACCAGCGCGGTCCGCTCGGCGGGGGCCCCGGCGGCCCCGTCCGCGCCGAGCGCGTCCACGGCCCGGGCCAGCGCGGCCACGGTCGGCGAGTCGAACAGGGTGCGCAGCGGCAGCTGCACGTTCAGCCCGTCGCGGATGCCGGCGACCATCCGGGCGGCCAGCAGTGAGTGGCCGCCGAGCTCGAAGAAGTCCTCCCCGGTGCCGACCTCGTCGAGGCCGAGGGCCTCGCACCAGATCGCGGCGATCCGCTCCTCGGTGGGCGTGGCCGGCGGGGTGCGGTCGCGGCCGGCGGCGGGCACCGACTCGGGCGCGGGCAGCGCCGCCCGGTCGACCTTGCCGTTGCCGGTGAGCGGCAGCGCGTCGAGCGTGAGGAAGCGGGACGGGACCAGGAAGCCGGGCAGCTGCCCGGCCAGGGCGGCCCTCAGCTCGGCCGCGGCCGGCGGCGCGGCCGGGTCCTCGGGCACCAGGTAGGCGGCCAGCGCGGCCCGGGAGGTGCCCAGGCCGTAGGCGGTCACCACGCACTGGCGGATCCCGGGCAGTGCGGTGAGGGCGGCCTCCACCTCGCCGGTCTCGATCCGGAAGCCGCGGATCTTGACCTGGTGGTCGTTGCGCGACAGGTACTGGATCCGGCCGTCGGGGCGGGTGCGGACGAGGTCGCCGGTGCGGTACAGCCGCCCGGTCCCGGGGCCGGCCGTCCCGGGACCGGTGGCCTCGGGGTCGGTGACGAACCGCTCGTCGGTCAGTTCGGGCCGGTCGAGATAGCCGGCCGTCACCCCGGCGCCGCCGATGAGGAGTTCACCGGGCACGCCGACGGGCACCCGGCGCCCGTACGGGTCGAGCACCCGGACGGTGGTGCCGGCGATCGGGCGGCCGACGGTGACCAGGCCCTCGTCCGGGTCGACCTCGTCGGTGGTGGACCAGACGGTGGTCTCGGTCGGCCCGTACATGTTGAGGATCCGGCCGTCGAGGTGCGCGGCCAGCCGGCGCACCAGGTCGGCGTCGAGGGCCTCGCCGCCGAGCAGCAGCCGGCGCAGGCCGCGCAGTGCCTCCGGGTCGGCCTCGTCCAGCAGGGTGCGGGCCCGCGAGGGGGTGCACTGCAGGTGGGTGACGCCGTGGGTGCGGATCAGCGCGGTCAGTTCGGTGTCGGCCGGGCCGGCGGCGGCCGGGGCGGCGGCCGCGGTGCGGCGCAGCCCGGCCAGCCGTGGCAGGGCGGCCAGCGCGGTGTCGGTGTCGACGCCGAAGTCGATCAGGCAGCCGATCTCGTCGACCCCGATCGCGGCCAGCCGCCGCACCAGCGGCAGGCACTCCTCGGCGGTGCCGATCAGCGAGCCCTGGCCCAGGTAGCGGGCGCAGGCGTGGTCGAGCAGCGCCTCCTGGTCCTCCGCGGTGAAGTCGCTGCTGCGCACGTCCATGCCGAGGCCGCGGGCCAGGTTCTCGATCAGGCCGACCGAGCTGCGCAGGTAGTCGCGGAACGGCTGCCGGGCGTGCGCCCGGACGTCGGCCTCGTCGGCGCCGACGTAGCTGTGCAGCATCAGGGTGACGTGCGGCTCACCGGTGTGGCCGGCCTCCCGCCAGGCCTCGCGGTACAGGGCGATCTTCTCGGCGAGGTCCTCGGTGCTCTGGCCCAGCAGGTGGGTGAGCAGCCGGGCGCCGACCCGGCCGGCCGTGCGGCAGGTCTCGGGGTTGCCGGAGGAGGTGAGCCAGTACGGCAGTTCGGCCTGGACCGGGCGGGGCAGCACCTCGACGTCGACGGTGCGGCCGCCGGGCCCCTCGAAGGGGAGCCGCTCGCCGCGCCACAGCCGCCGGACCTGCTCGATGCCGCTGACGGTGAGCGCCTGGCGGTCCTGGTAGGCGTCCTTGGCGAGGACGAAGTCGTCGGCGTGCCAGCCCGAGGCGAAGGAGAGGCCGACCCGGCCGCCGGACAGGTTGTCGACGACCGACCACTCCTCGGCCACCCGCACGGGGTGGTGCAGCGGCAGCACCACGCTGCCGGCCCGGATGCCGATCCGCTCGGTCGCCTGCGCGATCGCGGAGGCCAGCACCGAGGGGGCCGGGAACGGCCCGCCGAAGGCGTGGAAGTGCCGCTCCGGGAGCCAGACCGCCGAGAAGCCGTGGGTGTCGGCGAAGCGGGCGCCGTCCAGCAGCAGGCGGTACTGCTCGGGGCCGGGCTCGGCGCCGGCGGTGTCGCTGGCGAAGTAGAACAGGCTGAACTCGGGGACGGCCCGCTCGGCTCCGGGTGCCGGGGCCGCGGCCGCGGCGGGCAGCGCCGTGCCGGGGTCGGGGTTGACCACGACCCGGTGGCCCCGGCTGAGGGTCCAGAGCAGTTCCAGGACGGAGATGTCGAAGGACACGCTGGTGACGGCCAGCCAGGTCGACGGCTCGGCCGCGCCGTCGGTGCCGTCCGTGCCCTCGGCGAGCACGCGGTCCATCGCCGCCAGGAAGGCGGTGAGGTTGCGGCGCAGGACGACGACGCCCTTGGGGCGGCCGGTCGAGCCGGAGGTGTGGATGACGTAGGCGGGGGCGTCCGGGTCCACCGGCGCGGGCTCGGCGGAGGCGTTCCCGGCCGGGGCCGGGGCGTCCAGGTCGAGCAGCGGCGCGCCGGCCGGCGCCGCGTCCCGGGTCGCGGCGTGCACCAGGACGGCGGTGGGCCGGGCGTCCTCGACCACGTGGGCCAGCCGGGCGGCCGGGTAGTCGGGGTCGAGCGGCAGGTAGGCGGCGCCGGCCCGGAGCACGGCGAGCATGGCGGCGGGCAGGTCGGTGCCGCGGCGCAGGCACAGGCCGACCCGGTCGCCGGGGCGCACCCCGGCGGCGCGCAGCCGGGCCAGCAGCTCGTCGACCCGGGCGTCCAGTGCGGCGTAGGTCAGGGCCTGGTCCGGGCGGTCGCCGGGCAGCACGGCCTCGGCGTCGGGGCGGGTGCGGACGGCCTCGGCGAAGGCCGCCACGACGTCCACGGCGTCCTCGGGCAGCGGCCCGCCGTCCCCGGCGGCGGCCAGCAGGGCCCGCTCCACGGGGGTGAGCGCGAGCAGCTCGGAGAGCCGCAGGCCGGGGTCGGCGGCGCCGCGGGCGAGCACCCGCCGCAGAGCCTCGGTCAGCTCGCGCACGGTGTCGTCGTCGAACAGGTCCCGGCTGAACTCGCAGACGCCGGCGGTGAGTCCGCCGTCCCGGGCGAGCTCCAGGCTGAGGTCGGTGCGGCACAGCCCGTTGTCCAGCTCGACGAGCTCGACGCCGACCCCGGGCAGGTCGATGTCCGGCGCGGGGACGTTCCGGTAGCCGAACTGCACCTGGTAGAGCGGCGCGTGGCTCAGGTCGCGGTCCGGGCGCAGCTCGCGGACCAGGCGCTCGAAGGGCACCTGGGCGTGGGCGAGCGCGCCGAGGGCGGTCTCCCGGACCCGGTCGAGCAGCTCGCCGAAGGTCGGGTCGCCGGAGAGGTCCGAGCGCATCACCAGGCTGTTGACGAACATGCCGACCAGGCCGGTCAGTTCGGGCCGGTCGCGGCCCGCGGTGGGCACGCCGACCAGGACGTCCTGCTGGCCGGAGTGGCGCATCAGGACGGCCTGCCAGGCCGCCAGGGTGACCATGAACGGGGTGGCCCGGGCAGTGCGCGCGGCCTGCTCCACGGCCTCGGTGGTGGCGGCGTCCAGGGTGAAGTGCACCCGGCCGCCCCGGTGGCTGGGCACGGCCGGGCGGGGCCGGTCGGCGGCCAGTTCCAGGACGTGCGGGGCGCCGTCCAGCCGCTCGCGCCAGTAGGCGAGCGGCTCGGCCAGCGCGCCGTCGGTGAGTTCGCCGCGCTGCCACTGCGCCCAGTCGGCGTACTGCACGGTGAGCGGACCGGGCACCGGGCCGCCCTCGCGGAAGGCCCGGTAGCGGCCGCAGAGTTCCTCCACCAGCACCGAGCGGGACCAGGCGTCGCCGACCAGGTGGTGGTTGACCACGACCAGCAGGGCGCGCTCCGGCGTGGAGCGGATCAGCAGGGCGCGCAGCAGGGGGCCGTGCTCCGGGTCGAACGGCAGGGCGGCCTCCCGCTCGGCGAGTTCGCGCTCCCGCTGCTCGCTCCAGCCGGCCTCGCCGTCCTGCGGCTCGACCACCCGCAGTACCGGGCCGACCTGCTCCAGCACCCGCTGCACCGGTCCGTCCGCGCCGGTGGCGACGACGGTGCGCAGCGCCTCGTGCCGCTCCACCAGGCCGGTCAGCGCCGCCTCCAGGGCGGCGACGTCCAGCGCGCCGGTCAGGCGCAGCCCGACGTACTCGTTGAACACCCCGAGGCCGGGGGTGAGCTGCTCCACGAACCAGAGCCGCTCCTGACCGAAGGACAGCGGCGCGGGCAGCGAGCGGTCGCGCGGCGGCAGCGTCGGCGCGGCGGCGGGACCGGCGGTGGCGGGGCCGGTGGCGGTGGCCGGGGCCGCGCCGGCCCGGCCCCGGGCGCGCGCCTCGAAGGCGGCGCGCTGCTCGGGGGTGAGCCGGGCGAGGCGGTCCTCGCGGCCCCGGGGGTTGCGGCCTGCGGGGTTGGTCACTGCTGCTCCAGTTCGGCGATGATGCGGTCTTCGATCTCGACGGCGAGGTCGGCGATGCGGCCGCCCTCGAAGAAGAGCCGGGCGGGGACGTCGACCTCGAACTCGGCCCGCAGCCGGGCCGCGACCTGGGCGGCCAGCAGCGAGTGGCCGCCGAGCTCCAGGAAGTCGTCCTCCACCCCGACCCGGTCGAGGCCGAGCAGTTCGGCGTAGATCTCGGCCAGGCGCTCCTCGGTCGCGGTGGCCGGGGCGGTGTACGGGGTGGCGAGTTCGGGGCGCGGCAGGGCGGCCGTCCGGGGCAGGTCGGCGGCCGGGGCGGTGGAGGTCCGCAGCGTGCCGTCGGTGATCCCGGCGCCGACCCGGGCCACCACGGCCCGGCCGGCCGGGCCGTCGAGCACGGCGGCGAAGGCGCGGGCGCCCTGCTCGGGAGTGAGCGCGCCGGCCAGCATCTCGGCCTGGAAGGCCCGCAGCGCCTCCGGGACCTCGGCCTGGCTGGCCATGCCGACCTGGGCCCACATGTCCCAGTCGACGGCCACCGCGAACCGCTCGCCGCGCGCGGCCTCGGCCTCCGCGACGGCGGCCAGGTAGGCGTTGGCGGCCGCGTAGTCGGACTGGCCGTAGGTCGGGATCAGGGTGGCGAGCGAGGAGCAGAGCACCAGCACCTCGGCCTCGCCGGGCCGCAGCGCGGCCAGCAGGTGCCGTAGGCCGGCGGTCTTCGGGGCGAGCACCGCGCGCATGCTGTCGTCGGAGCGCAGTTCCACCGAGCCGCCGCCGGGCACACCAGCCGCGTGGATCACGCCGTCGATCCGTCCGAAGGCCGACCGGGCCTGCTCCAGCGCCCGGTCGAGCGACTCGGCGTCGGTGACGTCGGCGCGCACGGCCAGCACCTCGGCGCCGGCCCCGCGCAGCCCGGCCAGGGCGGTCTCGGCGGCCTCGCCGCCGGCCCCGCGGCCGAGCAGGACGAGCCGGGCGACCCCGGAGCCGGCCAGGTACCGGGCCAGGGTCAGGCCGATCCCGCCCAGGCCGCCGGTGATCAGCCAGGTGCTGTCGGCGCGCACCCGGGCCGGGGCCGCGGGGACGGGCCGCTCGACGCGCTCGACCGTGCGGGAGAGCAGGGAGCCGTCGCGCAGGGCGAGCAGCGGGGCTGCGGCCGTGAGCACGGCGCGCACCACCGCGGTGGCGGCCGCCTCGTCCAGGACGGCCCCGGCGGCGAGGTCGACCTGGGCGCAGCGCAGGTTGCGGTACTCCTCGCCGAACACCTGGACCGGACCGCTGAGCAGGGCCGCGGCGGGCCGGGGCCGCTCGCCGGGGGCGGCCGGGAAGGCCCCGGCGGTCACCACGCCGAGCCGCACCTCGTGCAACACGCTCTCGGCGGACATCGCCCGGGCGAGGTGGACCAGGCCGAAGTAGCCGTCGGTCTCGTCCGCGGTCTCGTCTAGTCCCCAGGCGTACAGGACGGCGGTGGGCGTGCGGACCAGGGCGCGCAGGTCGGCGAGCAGCTTGGCGTACTGGGCCGGGTCGGCCGGGTCGAGCTCGTAGACGCCCCGGCGCACCCGGCGGTAGCCGGTGCCGGGCTGGACGGTGGTGACGATCTGGCCGCGCGCGGTCAGCAGGTCGACCAGCGGCTGGGCGGCGCCGGCCCGGTCCAGCAGGACCAGCCAGGTCTGACGGCGCCCGCTCAGCGGGTCCTCCCCGGCCGGGCCGGTCAGCGGGTGCCAGCCGATGGTGGCGTGCACCGCGTCGGGGTCCGAGGCGGGCAGCGCGGTGGCGGCCGCCCGGCCGGGGACGGTGGGCTCGATCCAGTGCGGCAGCCGCTCGAAGGGGTAGCCGGGCAGGTCGGCGGGGCGCGCCGCGGCGTCGAGCGGCTCCCAGTCGACCGGGGCGCCGTGCGTCCACAGGCTGCCGAGGGCGAGCACGGCGCTGCCGGGCTCGTCCTCGGGACCGCGGCGGCCGCGGGTGGGCAGCGGCGGCTGGGCGAGCCGCGGTGCGGCGGTGCCCTCGGCGGCCGAGCGGGTCAGGTCGGTCAGGACGCTGCCGGGGCCGGTCTCCACCAGCACCATCCGCTCGTCGAGCGCGGCCAGGCGGGTGAGCCCGTCGTGGAACCGGACGGGGGAGAGCATCTGGCGGGTCCAGTACCCGGGGTCGGTGGCCTGCTCCGGGGTGATCCAGTCGCCGGTGAGGTTGGAGAGGAACGGCACGGTGGGCTCGCGCAGCGTCACCTTGGCCAGCTCGGCGGCGAACCGCTCGGCCGCCGGGGCGCACAGGGCGCTGTGGAAGGCCCGGTCCACCGGCAGGGCGAGGGCGCGCAGGCCGCGCTCGCCGAGTTCGGCGGCGGCGCGCTCGGCGGCCGCGGGGGCACCGGACAGCACGGTGGCGGCAGGACCGTTGACGGCGGCGAGGTCCAGCCCGTGCCGGGCGGCGAGGTCGGCGGCGGCCGCCTCGTCCAGCGGGACGGCCACCATCGCGCCGGGTGCGGTGGCCTCCATCAGCCGACCGCGGGCGGCGACCAGGGCGAGCGCATCGGGCAGGTCGAGGACGCCGGAGAGCAGCGCGGCGGTGTACTCCCCGAGGCTGTGGCCGAGCAGGGCGGCCGGGCGGACGCCCCAGTGCCGCCACAGCGCGGCCATGGCGTGGCCGACCGCGAGGACGGCGGGCTGGGTGACGGAGCTGCGGCGCAACTGCTCGGCGTCGCCGCCGCGGAGCAGCTCGACCAGGTCGAGGCCGAGGTGCGGGCGCAGCAGCTCGGCGGCCTCGTCCAGCGCGGTGCGGAACACCGGGTGCGCCGCGTGCAGGCCGAGGGCCATGCCCGGGTACTGGGCGCCCTGGCCGGGCAGCAGGAAGGCGACGGGCGCGGCGCCCTGGCCGGCGCGGGCCCGGACGGACTCCCGGCGGCCGCCCTCGCGCAGCGCGGCGATCGCGCCGGCGGTGTCCCGGGCGACCACGACCCGGCGCTGGACCAGTCGGCGCCGGCCGGTGCGCAGGGTGCGGGCGACGTCCGCGAGCGGGCGGTCCGGGTGGGCGGCGAGGTCCTCGGCGAGCCGCTCGGCGGCGGCGTCCAGGGCGGTGCCGGTGCGGGCGGACAGCGGCAGGGCGACCGGGACGGCGGTCGGTTCGGCGGCCTCCCGGGCGGCGGTCGCGGGTGCCTGCTCCAGGATCACGTGGGCGTTGGTGCCGCCGATGCCGAAGGCGCTGACGGCGGCCCGGCGCGGGCCGTCCTGGACCGGCCAGTCGGTGAGGTCGGCGGGGACGAAGAACGGGCTGTCGGCCAGGCCGAGTTCGGGGTTGACGGACCCGGCGTGCAGGCTGGCCGGGATCCGCCCGTTGCGGACGGCCAGGATGGTCTTGATCAGACCGGTGACGCCCGCGGCGGTGTCCAGGTGGCCGAGGTTGGACTTGACCGAGCCGAGGCCGCACCAGCCGGTGGCCGAGCGCCCCCCGGCGTCCTGCTCGGCGCGGAAGGCGGCGGTGAGCGCCTCGACCTCGATCGGGTCGCCGATCGGGGTGCCGGTGCCGTGCGCCTCGACGTAGCCGATGGTGTCCGGGGCGACGCCCGCGACGGACAGCGCCTCGCGGATCACCGCGGTCTGCCCGGCCACCCCGGGAGCGGTGTAACCCGCCTTGTTGGCACCGTCGTTGTTGACAGCCGAGCCGAGGATCACGGCGTGCACCCGGTCGCCGTCGGCGAGCGCGTCGGCGAGGCGCTTGAGCACCACGACGCCCGCGCCGTTGCCGAAGACCGTGCCGGCCGCCTCGGCGCCGAAGGGCCGGCAGTGCCCGTCCGGGGACTCGATGCCGCCGGGCACCGGCAGGTAGCCGGAGCGGTGCGGAACGGTGACGGTGACGCCGCCAGCCAGGGCGAGGTCGCACTCCTCGGAGAGCAGGCTCTGCACCGCGAGGTGCACCGCCACCAGCGAGGTCGAGCAGGCGGTCTGCACGCTGACCGCCGGGCCGCGCAGGTTGAGCTTGTACGCGGCCCGGGCGGCCAGCTGGTCGGGCTGGTTGCCCTGGAAGAGCATCGGCACGCCGAGCGAGTCCCGAAGGTCGGTGCGCGGCAGCAGGTTGTGGATCAGGTAGGTGCTGAGCAGCGATCCGGCGTAGACCGCGACCGGCCCGCGCGCCCGGTCGGGGTCGCAGCCCGCGTCCTCCAGCGCCGCCCAGGCGCACTCCAGGAAGATCCGCTGCTGGGGGTCGATGACCGAGGCCTCCAGCGCGTTGTAGCCGAACAGCTGGGAGTCGAAGCCGGCGACGTCCGACAGCACGCCCTTGGCGGCCACGTACCCGGGCTTGCCCGACTGGTCGTCCGGCACTCCGTCGGCCCGCAGCTCCTCCGGGCCGAAGCGGCTGATCGCCTCGGTGCCGGCGGCCAGCAGCTCCCACAGCGCGTCGACGGAATCGGCTCCGGGGAAGCGGCCCGCGAGGCCGACGACGGCGACCCGGCCGTCGGTCTCGGCCGCGTCGGGAAGGACCGGCTGTGCGTTCAAGGTGTTCTCCGTGGTGTGGTGGGCTCCGCGCGCGGCGGGGCGGGCAGGACCGGGGGCGACCGGGTGCGGGCCGGGGCTCAGACCGCCATCAGGTAGCGCTGGAAGCGGGGCATGAGGATCTCCAGGGCCCGGACCTCGACGGGCGTCAGCTCGGGGTGCCAGACGTCCCACAGCAGGACGGCGCGCTGCTGGGTGCCCTTGTTCCACGCCTCGTGGATGAAGCTGTCGTCGAAGAGGATCACCTTGCCCTCCTCCCAGCCGCGCTCGTCGTCGGCGACCTTGATGGCGCAGCCGGGCGGGACGATCAGCGGCAGGTGCGCGGTGAGCAGCAGGTTCACGCCGCCGGTGTGCGGGGTGATGTGCACGCCGGGGTTGAGGATGGTGAACATGCCGTCGCGCGGCCCGTGCGGGGTCGCGGACACGGCGGCGTGGGTCTCGGGGCAGCGCTCGCGGACCTCGTCGCGCCACTCCCCGTTGCGATAGAGCTGGTAGGTGTCCCAGCCCTGCCAGCCGAGCTCCTTGGTGTACAGGTCCTCGTACGGGGCGAAGCGGGCCTGCTCCTCGCGCAGCGCCAGGAACTCCGCCTTGATCGCCCCGTACGCCTCCTCCACCCGGGCCACCCAGGGCAGTTCGGCGGTGTCGTGCCAGGGCAGGGCGCTGATCCCGGGGAAGAACAGCCGGGTCGGCTCCTGGTCCTCGTGCAGGTACTCGGGGGCCTGCTCCCCGGTGAGGATGCGCAGGCACTCCTCGACCCGCTCCAGCCCCTCGGTGCCGAGGGCGCCGTGCAGCTCCGTCATCACGCTCTGGACGTCCATGGATTCAGTCCCTTGCTGTCGGTGTGTACTGGTCGGCGGCGTCCGCCCCCTCGGCCCGGTCGCGGGCCTCGCGGCGGGCCCTGGCCCGGGCGCGGACGGCGTTCTGCCGCCGTTCGCCGCGCGGTTCGGCGGTCGCGGCCTGGGTCCGGTCGCCCGGGGTGCCGGCTCCGTCGGTCAGGCCGGCCGCGAACTCGGCGATGGTCGGCCGGCCGAAGACGTCGACCAGCCGGACCGGCCGGTCCAGCCGGCGGGAGAGCTCCAGCTGGAGCCGGGCGGCCAGCAGCGAGTCGCCGCCGGCCTCGAAGAAGTTGGTGTGTCGGCCCACCGGGCCGCCGCCCAGCAGCTGTTGCCAGGCGTCGGCGACGAGCTGTTCGACGCCGGCCAGCGGAGTGGCGTCGGCGGGCCGCGCGGCGGCCTCGGGGCGCGGCAGCCGGGCCCGGTCCCGCTTGTTGGTGCGGGTCTTGGGCAGCGCGTCCAGCAGCATCACGGTGTCCGGCACCACCGCGGCGGGCAGCCGTTCGGCCAGGTGCGCCCGCAGGTCGGCGCCGGTGACCCCGGGCGCCGCGACCGCGTAGCCCACCAGCCGCCGGGCCGGACCCTCGCCGTGCGCGGCGGCGGCGGCCTCGCGCACCCCGGGGTGCAGCTCCAGCAGGGCTTCGATCTCCTCCAGCTCGATCCGGTTGCCGCGGATCTTGAGCTGGCTGCCGATCCGGCCGGCGAACGCCAGCTCGCCGTCCGCCAGCCGGCGGCCGAGGTCGCCGGTGCGGTACAGCCGGCCGCCGTCCTCCCAGGGGTCGGCGACGTACGCCCGGGCGCTCTCCTCGGGCCGGCGGTGGTAGGAGCCGGCCAGCAGGTCGCTGCGCAGGTGGATCTCCCCGACCACCCCGACCGGGCAGAGCCGGCCGCGGTGGTCCAGGACGACCGCCTCGCGGCCCGGGATGGGCAGGCCGATCGGCACCCCGGTGGGGAACTCCTCGCCCGGCGCCAGCTCCCGGTGCGTCGCCAGCACGCACTCGGTGGGCCCGTACAGGTTGTGCAGCCGGGGCCGGTCGGGGCGGTGCGCCCAGGTGGCGGCCAGGGCCACCGGGAGCACCTCGCCGGCCATCAGGACGTGCTCCAGGTCGGGCAGTCGCGTCCCGGTCGCGTCCAGCGCCTCGGTGACCAGCTGGAAGAAGGCCGGGACGGTCTGGATCTGGGTGATCCGCTCGGCCCGCAGCCACTCGGTCACCGCCAGCGGGTCGCGGCGCAGCCCGTCCGGCGGCAGGCAGAGCACCGCCCCCGAGCAGAGCGCGGCGAACACCTCGGTGTAGGCGGCGTCGTAGGTGAACGGCGCCCACTGGGCGATCCGGCTGTCCGGCCGGATGCCGAAACGTTCGCGCTGCCAGTCGGCGAACTGGGCGAGCGCCGCGTGCGGCAGGGCGATGCCCTTGGGGGTGCCGGTGGAACCGGAGGTGTAGACCAGGCAGAGCGGGTCGCCGGCGGCCGCGGGGGAGGCGGCCGGGGCGGGGCCGGCGGGGGCCCCGGCGTCCGGCGGGCACGGGTCGAGGGTCTCGACGGGGACACCGGCGAAGTCCCCGACCTCCCCGCGCAGTCCGGGGTGGCGGGCGAGCGCGGGCTCGGCGGCCAGCAGGCAGACCGGTTCGGCGTCGGCCAGCAGGGTCGTCAGCCGGGCGTCCGGGTCGGCCGGGTCGAGCACCGCGAAGGCGGCGCCGGTCTTGGCCACGCCGAGGATCGCGGCGGTCTGCACCGGACCGGCGGGCAGCAGCACCGAGACGAACCGGCCGGGTCCGGCGCCGTGGGCCAGCAGCCGGGTCGCGACGGCGTCGCTCCAGGCGTCCAGCTGCCGGTAGTCCACCGTCAGGCCGTAGGCGCGGATCGCGGGGGCGTCCGGGTGGGCGGCCGCCCGGGCACGGAACAGCTCGGTCACCGACCGGGCGTGCTCGGCGCGCACCCGGCCGGCCGGACGGGCCGGAGCGGGGGAGGGCAGTGCCGGGTCGGCGAGCTCGACCGCGTCCAGCGGGGCGTCGGGCGCGGCCAGCGCGGCCCGCAGCAGGGCGTCGAAGTGCCGGGCGAACCGGGCGGCGAAGTCCGGGCCGAAACGGTCGGCGGCGTACTCCAGCCCGCCGTCGATCCGGTCGGAGTGCTCGTCCAGGGCCAGCGTGAGGTCGTACTTGGCGGTGCCGGTGGGCAGCTGCCGCAGCACGCCGGTGGCCCCGCCCAGCCGGAGCCCGGTCGGCGGCGCGGCCTGGAACACCAGCGAGGCCTGCGCCAGGCTGGGCCGGCCCGGCTCGCGCGGCAGGCCGAGGCCGGCGACCAGCCGGTCGAAGGCGACCAGCGGACGGCCCAGGTCGGCTGCCAGCGCCCGTCCGGTGCGGGCGACCAGCTCGGCGAAGGAGGGCACGCCGGACAGGTCCACCCGCACCGGCAGGGTGTTCACCAGGGAGCCGACCAGCGGCTCGAGTTCGGGCCGGTCGCGGTTGGCCACCGGGACGCCGACGACCACGTCGTCGCTGCCCGCGTAGCGGCCCAGCAGGGCCGCGTACACCGTGAGCAGCAGGGCGAACGGCGTCGTGCGCAGGCGCGCCGCGCCCTCGCGCAGCCCGGCCGTCACCTCCGGCGCCAGCGCGACCGGCAGGGTCGCGCCGGCGCCGGCCGGGCGGGTCAGGGCGGGCACGTCGGTGGGCAGGTTCAGGACCCCGGGGTGCCCGTCGAGCCGCTCCAGCCAGTAGTCCAGCTGCTGCCGACGGTCCGTCACGGACGGTTCCGCGGCGAGCTCGGCCGCGTGGTCGGCGAAACCCGGCTCCAGCGCGGGCGGCGGCTCGGCCAGGCCGAGGCGCGCGGCGTAGAGCGCGGCCAGTTCGCGCACGGCCACCCCGATGGACCAGCCGTCCACCGCGAGGTGGTGCGCGGTGCACAGCAGCACCGAGCGCTCGGGGCCGGTGCGGACCAGGGTGAGCCGCAGCAGCGGTCCGGCGGCCAGGTCGAAGGGCCGGACCGCCTCGGCGCGGGCGAGCGCGGCCACCTCCCCGGGCGTCGCGTCCACGACGGCGAGGACCGGTGCGGTGGTCGGCGCGAGCAGCAGGACGGGGCCCTCCTCGCGCAGTTCGCAGCGGGCGGCCAGCACCGGGTGGCGCGCCACCAGGTCGGCGAAGGCGCCCTGGAGGGCGTCCCGGTCCACCGGACCGGTCAGCTCCACCTCGGCCGGGAGGTGGTAGGCGGGCGACTCCGGGTCGAGCCGGTGCAGCAGCCACAGCTGTCGCTGCTGGTCGGTCATCGGGACGGTGTCGGGCGCGGAGCGGGCGGTGCGGCCGGTCGGACCGGTCGGACCGGTCGGGCCGGTCGCAGCCGCCCGCGTGCGGGCCAGCGCGGCCGGGGTGGGATCGGTGTAGAACTCGGCGAGCGAGGGCGCGCCGCCGAACCGGGCCCGGACCCGGCCGAGCAGGCGGGTGGCGGCGATGGAGTTGCCGCCCGCGGCGAAGAAGTCGTCGGCGGTGCCGACCCGTTCGGCGGGCAGGCCCAGCACCTCCGCCCAGAGCGCGACGGCGGTCCGCTCGGCCTCGGTGACCGGCGCGGTCCGTTGGGCGGCGGCCAACTCCCCGGCGCGGCGCAGCAGTTCCGGCCTGTCCACCTTGCCGCTGGTGTTCAGGGGCAGGGCGGGCAGCACGGCGATCGGGCCGGGCACGGCGGCGGCGGGCAGCCGCTCGCGCAGGTGGTGGCGCAGCGAGTCGGCCAGGGCCCCGTCCTCGGACAGCGCTTCGCCCTCGGACCGCGCGGTGACGAAGGCGACCAGCCGGGGGCCGGCCGGCTGCTGCCGGTCCACGACCACGGCCGCCTGGCGTACCGCGGGGTGGGCGGTCAGCAGGGACTCCACCTCGCCGACCTCGACGCGGTGGCCGAGGATCTTGACCTGCTGGTCGGCCCGGCCGAGCACCAGGATCCGGCCGTCCGGAAGGTGCCGGGCCAGGTCGCCGGTTCGGTAGACGGTGCCGCCGGCCGGGTCGACCGGGTCGGGCACGAAGGCGGCGGCGGTGAGCTCGGGGCGGTTGCGGTACCCGGCGCTCACACCGGCCCCGCCGATCACCAGCTCGCCGACGGCGCCGCGCGGCACCGGGCGCAGCCGCCGGTCGAGGACGTAGCAGACCGTGCGGGCGACCGGGCGGCCGACCGTGACGGGCTCGCCGGAGCGCACCCGTCCGACGGTGGACCAGATGGTGGTCTCGGTGGGCCCGTACAGGTTCCACAGCTCGGCGCAGCGGGTCAGTAGCCGTTCGGCGAGGTCGCCGTCCAGGGCCTCGCCGCCGCACAGCGCCCGCAGTCCGGGCCGGCCCGGCCAGCCGCCGTCCAGCAGCCCGCGCCAGAGCGAGGGGGTGGCCTGCATCACGGTGGCGCCGCTGCTCTCCAGCAGGGTGCCGAGCGCCTCGGCGTCCCGGACGCTCGCGCGCGGGGCGACCACGACCCGGCCGCCGGCCAGCAGCGGGGCGAACAGCTCCAGGACCGAGATGTCGAAGGTGATCGAGGTGACGGCGAGCAGGGTGTCCTCGGGGCCGAGGCCCGGCTCGGCGGAGACCACGCTGTGCAGCAGGTTGGCCACGCAGCCGTGCGGCACCGCGACACCCTTGGGCAGCCCGGTGGAGCCCGAGGTGTACATCAGGTACGCGAGGTCCTCGGGCGCCGGGCCGGGCGCCGGGGCCGCGGCCGGCTCCGGCCCCTCGGCCAGCAGCGCGGCCGGGTCGACGGCGGGCAGGCCCGGCAGGCCGTCGCCGACCAGCAGCCGGGCGCCGCTGTCGGTGAGCACGTGCTCGGCGCGTGGGGCGGGCATGGCCTCGTCCAGCGGGACGAGGACGGCCCCGGCCCGCCAGATGCCGACGATCAGCGGCACCAGGGCGGCGTCGCGGTCCACCCGCAGGGCCACCCGGTCGCCGGGCAGCACGCCGTGGCGGGTGGTCAGCCGGTCGGCGACCCGGTCGGCGGCCGCGTCGGCGCCGGCCCGGGTGAGGGCGGTGCCGGGGGACTCGACGGCCGGCGCGGAGCCGTCCCGCCGGGCGAGCTCGGCCAGGGCCCGCGGGACGGTGGCCCAGTCGCGTCCGCCGTCCGGGGCCCGGTTGAAGTCCGTCAGGACCTGGCGGCGGCGCGACTCGGAGAGCACCGGCAGCTCGGTCAGCGGCCGGTCCGGGTCGGCGACGGCGGCTTCCAGCAGGCACAGCAGCGAGTCCGCGAAGTCGGCCGCCGTCTCGGGGGCGAGCAGCGCGGTGCGGTACTCCAGGGTGGCGTCCAGGGCGCCCGAGGGGCGTGGCCTGAGGAAGAAGGTCAGGTCGTACTTGGCGGTGCCGCTGTGCGAGGGCGCGGGGGTGGTCCGGACGCCGGGCAGCTCCAGGGTGGTGGTGGGGCCGCTGTGGAAGGAGTACATCAGCTGGAACAGCGGGGTCCGCCCGCCGGCGGCGCGGCCGAGGCGCTCCACCACCAGGTCGAAGGGGGTGTCCCGGTGCCGGAGGTCGGCCTTCAGCTGCTGCCGGGTGCGGGCCAGGGCCTGCCGGAAGCCGGGCTCGCCGCCGAGGTCGGCGCGGTGGGCCACGATGTTGAGCAGCGGGCCGACCACTCCGGCCAGGGCGGTCCGGTTGCGGGTCGCCACCGGCATGCCGACCACCAGGTCGTCCTGGCCGGTCCAGCGGGCGGCGGTGGCGCAGAAGGCGGTGAGCAGCACCGTGGACAGGCTGGCGAGTTCGGCCCGCCCGAAGGCACTGAGCCGGGCCGCCAGTTCGGCGGGGACGGTGAAGTGGTGCAGCGCCCCGGCGACCGGGTCGCCGCCCCGGCCGGGGTCGGTGGGCAGGTCGGCGGTGGGCAGCTCCCCGGCGAGCCGGGACGTCCAGTGGTCGAGCCCGGCGCCGTCACCATCCCCGGCGCGCTGCCAGGCGGCGTAGTCGCCGAAGTCGGGGCCGTCGGCCGGGGCGGGGGCCCCGGCGTCGCCGGGCGCGGCGGCGTAGCAGGCGGCGAGGGATTCCAGGAAGACGCCGAAGCCCCAGGCGTCGACCACGATGTGGTGGGCGGTGAACAGCAGCAGCGAGCGGTCCTCGCCCAGCCGGAACAGGTGGGTCCGCATGAGCGGGGGCCGGTCGAGGTCGAAGGGCACGGCCACGGCCCGGGCGACCAGCTCGGTGAGCCGCTCCGCCCGGTCGGGCTCGGGCAGGTCGGCCAGGTCGACGGTCTCGACGGTGGGCCGGACCCGCTCGGCGAACAGCTGCCGGGGCTCGCCGGCGCCGTCGGCGACGACGGAGCAGCGCATCATCTCGTGCCGCCGGGCGACCTCGGCGAGCGCCCGCTCCAGGGCGGCCGGGTCCAGTGGGCCGCTGACGTGGAAGGCGGCGCTCTCGTTGTGCAGGGCGGTGCCGGGCAGCACCTGCTCGGCCCGCCAGATGGAGCGCTGGGCGTAGGAGAGCGGGGCGCGGCCGCGGTCGGCCCGCGGCGGCAGGGAGGTGTCGCGGCTCATCGGCGCTCACCGTCCGGGTGGGCCCCGTCGCGGCCGGCGGCGACGGCCGCGGCCAGCCCGGCGACGGTGGGGGCGCCGACGTACACCCGCAGCGGCACCTCGACGCCGAAGCGGGTGCGCAGCCCGTCCAGCAGCCGGGCGATGCCCAGCGAGTCCCCGCCGAGCAGGGCGAAGTCGTCGTGCCGGCCGACGCTGGGAACGTGCAGCAGCTCTCGCCAGAGCTCGGCGATCCCGGCCTCCAGGCCCTCCAGCGGCTGTTCGCCGGTGTGGCCGGCCCGGGCTGCGGCGGGACTGGGCAGCGCCCGCCGGTCGGCCTTGCCGCTGAGGGTGCGCGGGATGGCGGCGAGCCGGAGGTAGAGGGCGGGGCGGGCGGCGGCGGGCAGGGTCTCGGCGGCGTGGTCGCGCAGTTCTTCGTCGGTGACGTCCGAGGCGACCAGGTAGGCGCACAGCACCGGCTCGCCGTCGGTCTCCTCGACCAGCGCGGCGCAGACGTCGGCGATGCCGGGGTGGCGGCGCAGCCCGTCCTCGGTCTCGCCGAGTTCGACCCGGGCACCGTGCACCTTGACCTGCTGGTCGCGGCGGCCGAGGACCTCCAGGGCGCCGTCGGCGCGCACCCGGCCGAGGTCGCCGGTGCGGTAGCGGTCCGGTCCGGCGAAGCCGCCGGGGGTCTCGCCCAGGTAGCCGCGCAGCGGGAACGGGGTGCGGATCTCGATCTCGCCGATCGCCTCAGTGACGGGGCGTCCGGCGACCAGCACGCTGATCTCGACGCCGGGCATCGGGTGGCCGGCCGGGACGGTCTCGGCCTCGGCGTCCTCGGCGGTGAGCCGGCGGAACACCTTGGTCATGGTGGTCTCGGACGGGCCGTAGAGGTTGACCAGTTCCTTGCCGGCCCCGAACAGACCGCGCCACCAGGCGACGTCGGCGGGGCGGACCGGCTCGCCGGCCAGCAGGACGGCGCGCAGCCGGGGCAGGGAGCCGGCGGTGAGCCCGGCGGCGCGCAGGGTGCGGAACACGGTGGGCACGCAGTGCAGCAGCTCGATCCGCTGCTCGGCCAGCCAGTCGCCGAGCGCCGCGCCGACCGGGATCGCGCCGGGCGCGGGGACGACGGCGGTGCCGCCGGCGCAGAGCGGGATGAGGGCGTCGCGCAGGAAGGCGTCGAAGCCGGGGGAGGTGAGCATGGAGACCCGGGTGCCGGGCGCGACGGCGAACTCCGCGATCTCCCAGTCCAGGAAGTGGGCGACGGCCTCGAAACTGCCCCGGATGCCCTTGGGGCGCCCGGTGGTGCCCGAGGTGAAGTAGACGTACCCGGCGTCGGGGCCGTCGAGGCCGCGCCAGTGGTCGGCCGTCCACGGCAGGCCGGTGACGGACTCGGCCTCCAGCAGGGGCAGTTCGTGCTGCGCGGCGGCGGCCAGGGCGGCGCGGCCGGCGGTGTCGGCGAGCACGGTGCCCGGCCGCAGGTCCGCCAGCAGGGCGGTCCAGCGCACGGCGGGCTGGCGGGTGTCGACCGGGGCGAACGCGCGGCCGGTGGCGGCGCAGGCGAGGACCGCGGCGACCACCGGGACGGGGTCGGCGCAGGCCACCAGGACGGGCCCGGTGCCCTCGGCGAGCCGGGCCCGCAGGCCGGTGGCCAGCTCGGCCAGGTCGCGGTGGCTCCAGTCCCGGCCGGCGGTGGCGAGGGCGGGTTCGGCGGCTCGCTGCTCGACCTGGTCGGCCCAGCGGTCGAGGATGCTCGTGTGGCTCACAACTCTCCGTTCATGATCCGGCGGGCCACGACCGTCAGCGGGTCGAGGGAGGGCAGTTCCCCGCCCAGACCGGCGTCCTCGATCGCCCTGGTGACCAGGTGCAGTTCGGTGCAGGCGGCGACGAAGGCCCGCACGCCGTAGCGGGGCAGGGTCTCGCGCAGGAAGTCGATGGTGCGGGCGGGGTCCTCGCCGCGCTTGAGGCGGTGGATCCGCTCGTGCAGCGCGTCCTGGTCCGCCGGGCGCAGTGCGACCAGCCGTTCGGCGGCGCGGGCCCCGGCGGGGCCGGAGGTGAGCAGGCCGGCCCGGGCGGTGCCGGAGGAGCAGAGCAGCAGGTGCGGTTCGGTGGCCGCGGCCAGTTCCTCGTGCACGATGTCGACCAGGGAGACGCAGCGCGCCGCGAGGTCGTCGGGCAGGTCGCCGAGCACGTGGTGGGCGGTGATGCAGGCGATCACCGTGCGCTCGGCGCCGGCCGCCAGCAGGCCGCGCAGCGAGGTCTCCACGGCGTGCCGCAGCGCGTCGAGTTCGCCGCTGCCGATGGCCTCGGTGCGGTCCACCACGGCGGGGTCGGACCACAGCAGCAGCCGGGGGGTTTCCTGCTCGGGCTGGTGCCGGCAGGCCCGGTAGACGGTGCGCAGCAGTTCGGTGGAGGCCAGCGGCCCCATGCCGCCGAGCACCCCGATCAGCGGGTGGACCGGGCGGGCGGCGGGGGCGGCGGACGGTGCCGCGGCGGTGAGGGTCATCCCAGGCACGGCAGGTCGAACTCCTCGACGAAGAGGGCGAAGGTCGCGACGAGCATCAGGTAGTCGGTGTCCAGGTGGGCGTGCACCTGGCGGCCGTCGGTGCGCTGGCGCGCGGTCAGGGCGGCGACGGTGTCCGGGTTGAAGTAGCCCTGGCGGCGGACGGTCGCGGGGGAGATCAGCTCCTCGAACCAGTCGGCGCCGGTGCTCAGCAGGTGGCTGCTGGTCTGGCCGCGGAAGCCGTACTTCTGCCGGCCGAGCACCTCGGCGGGGACGAGCCCCTCGGCCGCCCGGCGCAGGACGGCCTTCTCCCGGCCGTGGGCGAGCATCAGCTCCGGCGGCACCGTGGTCGCGTGGTCGACCACGGCGTTCGCCAGGAAGGGGAAGCGCAGTTCGACGCCGTTGGCCAGGGCCATCCGGTCGCCGTGGTCGCCGAGCAGGTGGTCGGCGAGCCGCAGGTGGTAGTCGAGGTAGGAGCGCTGGTGCAGCGGGTGGCGCCCGGCCAGCCGCCCGGGGTCGACCAGGCGCTGGCTGGTGACGGAGAACTCGTCCAGCGCGTGCGCCAGGTCCTCGGCGTACAGCTCGCGGCGGAACTCCTGGGCGGGCAGCTGGTCCTGTTCGTAGGCGAGGTCCACCCCCCACATCCGCTGGCGGAACTCCCGTTCCAGGGAGGCGTCCAGGCCGGTGAGCCGGCTGCCGCCGAGGCCGGTGGCGTCGAAGCGGTAGCCGGGGTAGCCGCCGAAGAGCTCGTCGGCGCCCTCGCCGCTGAGCGCGCCGACCGTCCCGGCGGCGCGCACGGCCTCGGACAGCGCGAGCGAGCAGACGTTGTACGACTCGCGGACGGGGGCCTCGGCGTGTCGCACCATGGCGGCGATCCGCTCGGCGACCTCGTGCTCGCCGACCGGCACCTCGTGGTGGTCGGTGCCGAGCTTGCCCGCGACCAGCCGCTGGTGCGGGCCCTCGTCGAAGTCCCGGCCGGGGAAGGTGACCGAGAAGCTGGGCCAGGCGCGGCCGGGCTCGGCCCGGGACATCAGGGCGCCGATCAGGCTGGAGTCGAGGCCGCCGCTGAGGTACATCCCGATCGGCACGTCGGCGAGCAGCCGGCTGCGGACGGCGGTGTCGAGCAGCCCGACGGTGCTGTCGGCGAACCGGTCCAGCTCCCCGTCCAGGTCCGCGGGGGCCACCGGGGCGAGGTCGCCGGCGAGCGGGAAGTCGAGGTCCCAGTACCGCTCGGTGCGCACCCCGGTGCGGTCGGCGATCAGCCGCTCCCCGGGACGCAGCGCGCTGATGCCCTCGAACATGGTGCGGGGACTGACCAGCCCGGGCAGGGTCAGCACCTGGTCGAGGCCGCGCAGGTCGACCCGGGCGCGCACGGCGGGGTGGCGCAGGATCGCCTTGACCTCGGAGGCGAAGACCAGCAGGCCGTCGGTGACGGTGTAGAAGAGCGGGACGATGCCGGCGCGGTCCCGGGCGAGCAGCAGCCGCCGCTCGGCGGCGTCGTGCAGGGCGAAGCCGAACTGGCCGTCCAGATGGGCGGTCAGCTCCTTGCCGTACTCCCGGTAGAGGTGGACCAGCACCTCGGTGTCGTTCTCGGTGCGGAAGCGGTGGCCGCGGCGGCCCAGCGCGGTGCGCAGCTCGCGGTGGTTGTAGATCTCGCCGTTGCAGACCGAGACGAGCGTCCCGTCCTCGGTGCGGTGCGGCTGGTTGCCGTGGGCGAGGTCGTTCAGGGCCAGCCGGCGGAAGCCGAGGGCGACGCCGTCCGCGGTGTGGTGGCCGTCGTCGTCGGGCCCCCGGTGCACCAGACAGGCCGTCATCGCGGCGACCGCCTCGGCGTCGGCCGGGCGACCACCGCCCAGGACGAATACGCCGGTTATTCCGCACATTGTGTCCGCCCTCTCCCGTGGATGTTCGCACGTGCCGTCGGAAATACTCTGGAAATATCCGGGAAGGAGCCCGGACGGATAGCACCGTAACAGAGTCGGATGGCCCGGGAAAGTGCGAGATTTCGCTGTGTTAATTGGCTGTTTTCGGGCGCGGAAAAGCCCCGCCACGGCCTGATCGCGAATTTCCGGCACATGTCGGATGGCGGGCTGGACCTATCGGAAAATCAGCGCATAAAGTCGTCCGGGAGGCCTGGGCCTCAGGCTTCCTCGAATGGACCGGGAACGAAAGAGAAGAATTGATGACCGGATGGCCCGCCGTATTGCCCGACGAGGTGGCCCGATGGACGCCGTGGCACCGTGATGCCGAGCCGGACGGGGGGTCCGGGTCCGTACGCGTCTACTGCCTGCCGCACGCCGGCGGCTCCGCCAGCGCCTACCTGCCCTGGGCCCGCGACACCGGCCAGCCGGACCTGACGGTGGTTCCGGTGGAGCTGCCCGGGCGGGGCACCCGCCTCGCCGAGCCGCCGGCGGCCGGCATGGACGAGGTCGTCGACGGCCTGCTCGCCGTGCTGGCGAGCCGCCCGGCCGACGAGCCCTTCATCCTCCTCGGTCACAGCATGGGCTCGCGGATCGTCTACGAGACGACCCGCCGGCTCGCCGCCGACGGGCGGCCGCTGCCGCTCTCCCTGGTGGTCTCTGGGGGCCGGGCGCCCGGCACACCGGACGTGGCCCAGCTGCACGACCTCACCGACGACGACCTCCTGGAGCGCCTCGTCGACCTCGGCGGGACCCCCGCCGAGGTCCTGGAGTTCCAGGACCTGATGCGGATGGTGCTGCCGGTGCTCCGGGCGGACGTCACGTTGCTGGCCGAGTACAACGAGCGGATCCGGCCGACCGTGCTGCCGTGCCCGGTGCTGGCGCTCGGCGGCTCGGACGACCTGATGGCCGGTCCGGAGTGGATCACCGGCTGGCGCTGCACCACGGCGGCGCGCTTCCGCCACCGCATCCTGCCGGGCGACCACTTCTTCCTGCACCAGCAGCGCACCGAGGTGCTCGCGGAACTCGCGGCGGAGGCCCGGGCGGGCCTGGAGGCCCAGGGGGCCTGACCCCCGCCGCCCGGCCCCCCGCGGGGCCGGGCGGCGGGCGGCGGTTCGTCCGGAACACTCCGGACGGACCGCCGTCACCGGGCTCCGTCGGCCCGCCGGAGGGCGGCCGCGACGACCCGGGCGATCTCGTCGATCGGTCCGGCGTTGGCGAGGTCCAGGTGTCGGGCGGCGACCGGGTGGTCCAGCACCGGCCCGGTGGAGTGCGCCCGCCAGGCGGCCACCGTCTCCTCCGGCCGGTTGTCGGCCGAGGCGGTGAAGACCACCACCGGCGCGTCCAGCACCCCCGGTGTCCAGCCCGTCATCAGCCCGGCGTGGTAGCGGCAGGAGTCGAGGAAGACCTCCAGCTGCTCCTCGTCGCGCGGCGCGGCCTCGCGCAGCGCGACCGCGAGCCGGTCGAGCAGCTCCGCAGGCTTCGGCCGCCACCGGTCCGCCAGCACGGCGGCCACCTCGTCCTCGGGCGCGCCGATCGTGGTCAGCAGCTCGGCCAGCACGACGGTGTCGTCCACCTGCCCGGCGTCCGCCGGGGCCGGCAGGCTGTCCAGCAGCGCCACCAGGTCGACCTCCTCGCCCGCCTCGCGCAGCAGGACGCCGATCTGGTGGGCGACCAGCCCGCCGAACGACCAGCCGAGCAGCCGGTAGGGTCCGTGCGGCCGGACGGCCCGGATCCGCTCCAGGTACTCCCGCGCCAGCCCGTCCATGGTGGCGGGCCGCGGCCCGCCACCGACCGGGCCGATGCCCTGGAAGGCGTGGACCGGCTGGTCCGGGTCGAGGCCGCGCAGCAGGCCGAGGAAGCCGAGGCCGTCGCCGGTCACCGGATGGACGCAGAACAGCGGCGGCCGGTCGCCGGTGCCCCGCAGGGCCAGCAGCGGCTCGAAGGCCGTCCCGGCGGGCCCCGGCTGCCGCCCGGTCAGCCGTTCGGCCAGCGCGGCCGGGGTCGGCGCCTCGAACAGCGCCCGGACGGGCAGTTCGGCGCCGAACTCCGCGTGGATCCGCTCGACCAGCCGGATCAGCAGCAGCGAGTGGCCACCGAGGAGGAAGAAGTCGTCCTCCGGACCGACCTCGGGCACGCCGAGCAGCTCGGCGAACAGCGCGACCAGGGTGCGCTCGGCCGGCGTCCGCGGCTCCCGGGCCCGGCTCTCCACGTGGGTCTGCGGTTCGGGCAGCCTCCGGCGGTCCAGCTTGCCGTTGACGCTCAGCGGGAGCTCGCCGAGCGGCACGTAGGCGGTCGGCACCATGAACTCGGGCAGGTGGCCGCGCAGATGGGCGCGCAGCGCGGCGGCCGTGGGCGGCTGCGCCGACGGGGCCGGCACCACGTAGGCGACCAGCCGGACGGCGCCGGCCCGGTCCTCGCGGACGGTCGCCGCGCAGGCCGAGACCGCCGGGTGCTCGCCCAGCCGGGCCTCGACCTCGCCGAGTTCGATCCGGTAGCCGCGCACCTTCACCTGGCCGTCCACCCGGCCCAGGTACTCCACCGCGCCGTCGCGGCGGCGACGCGCCAGGTCGCCGGTGCGGTACATCCGGGTGCCCGGAGCTCCGTGCGGGTCGGCGACGAAGCGCTCGGCGGTGAGCGCCGGACGGCCGAGGTAGCCGTACGCGAGCTGCTCGCCGGAGAGGTACAGCTCGCCCGGCACGCCCGGCGGCACCGGGTTCAGGGCGGCGTCCAGGACGTGGGCGCCGGTGTTCCAGACCGGCCGCCCGATCGGCACCGGACGCGGCTGCTCGTCCGCCGGGCCGCACTCCCAGGCGGTCACCTCGACGGACGCCTCGGTGGGCCCGTACAGGTTGGCCAGCCGGACGCCCGGGAGCACCTGCCGGAACCTGCGCACGGTGGCGGCCGACAGCGCCTCGCCGCTGGCCACCACCAGGCGCAGCCCGGTGTGGTCGGTGGCCTGCGGGTGCTGCAGGAAGGCGTCCAGCATGGACGGCACGAACTGGGCGACGGTGACGCCCTGACGGTCGATCAGGTCCGCCAGGTAGGCCGGGTCGCGGTGCCCGTCCGGCTTGGCCACCACCAGGGTGGCACCGGTGACCAGTGGCCAGAAGAACTCCCAGACCGAGACGTCGAAACTGGACGAGGTCTTCTGCAGCACCGCGTCGGCGGCCGTCAGGCGGTACTCCTCCTGGCCCCAGCGCAGCCGGTTGGCGATGCCCCGGTGCGGGACGAGCACGCCCTTGGGGCGGCCGGTGGAGCCGGAGGTGTAGATCACGTACGCCGGGTCCTCGGGGCCCGGTGCGGTCGGGGTGACGCCCTCGGGCGCCGGCAGGTCCTCCGGGGACAGGCACGGCACGCCGTCGGCGGGGCCGAGCAGCGCGAGCTGCTCGGCGGCGGCGACCACGGCGGCCGGGCGGGCGTCCGCCAGCATGAAGGCGAGCCGGTCGGCCGGGTAGTCGGGGTCGAGCGGGAGGTAGGCGCCGCCGGCCCGGTGGACGGCGCACAGCGCCACCACGAGCTCCACCGACCGGGGCACGGCCACCGCGACCAGGCTGCCCGGGCGGACACCCACGGCGGCGAGCCGGCGGGCCATCGCCTCGATCCGGCGGTCCAGTTCGGCCGGGTCGAGCGCCTCGCCCTCGAAGACCAGCGCCGGGGTGTCGGACGGGGTGGCGAGCCGCTCCCGCACCAGCGCGGCCAGCGTGGTCGGCGCCAGTTCCCGCCGCTCGCCGACGGAGTCGGCCAGCAGGCCGGACCGCTCGCCCTCCGCGGCCAGGTCCAGACGGCCGATCGGCCGTTCCGGGTCGGCCGCCGCCGCGCCGAGCAGCCGCGCCAGGTGGCGGGAGAGCGCTTCGACGGTGGCCCGGTCGAACAGGTCGGTGCGGTACTCGATCGCGCCGCTCAGCTCGCCGTCCGGGCCGGTGGGCGCGCCGAGGGTGACGGTGAGGTCGAACTTGGCCGGCGCCGGGCCGGCGGCGATCACCTCGCTCTCCAGGCCCGGGATGTCCACGGCGGGACCGGCCTGGTCCATCACCAGGGCGACCTGGAACAGCGGGTGGCGGCCGGGGGAGCGCTCCGGGTTGACCAGCTCGACGATCCGCTCGAACGGCAGGTCCTGGTGGGCGTAGGCGGCCAGGTCCGCGTCCCGGACCCGGAGCAGTAGTTCGCGGAAGCCCGGGTCGCCGTCGGTGTCGGTGCGCAGCACCAGGGTGTTGACGAAGAATCCGACCAGGTCGTCCAGGGCCTCGTCGGTGCGGCCGGCGACCGGGGCGCCGATCGGGATGTCGGTGCCCGCGCCGAGGCGGGTGAGCAGCGCCGCGAGACCGGCCTGGACGGCCATGAAGAGGCTGGCGCCGTGCGCCCGGGCGAGCGCCGCCAGGGCCCGGTGGTCGTCGCCGGTCAGCCGCAGCGGGACGTGGTCGGCCTGCGGGCCGGTCTCGGCGGTGCGGCGCCGGTCCACCGGCAGGGCGATCTCCTCGGGCAGACCGGCCAGGGCCTCGCTCCAGTACCGCCACTGGCGGGCGGCCGGGCTGGCCGGGTCCCCGTCGTCGCCGAGCAGGGCGAGCTGCCACTGGGTGTAGTCGGCGTACTGGACGGGCAGATCGGTCCACTCGGGCGCGCGGCCGGCCGACCGGGCCCGGTAGGCGGTGCCCAGGTCGCGGGCGAGCGGGCCCAGCGACCAGCCGTCGCAGGCGATGTGGTGGACCGTCAGCAGCAGGACGTGCCGGTCGGGTGCGAGGGCGAGGAGGTCGGCGCGCAGCGGCGGCTCGGCGGCGAGGTCGAAGGGCCGGGCGGCGGCGGTGCGCAGCGCCTCCACCAGCTCCTCCCGGGTCACCCCGGCGGCGTCGGCGCGGCGCAGCAGCGGGGGGAGCCGGTCCGGGTCGAGGACCAGCTGCCGGGGGCCGTCCGCGTCGGCGGGGAAGACGGTGCGCAGGGCCTCGTGGCGCACGGCGCAGTCGTGCAGGGCGGCGGCGAGCGCGTCGGCGTCGAGGTCGCCGCCGAGGCGCAGGGCGAGCGGGATGTGGTACGCGTCGCTCAGCGGGTCCAGCCGTTGGAGGAACCAGAGCCGGCGCTGGGCGTGGGAGAGGGGGATCCGCTCGGGGCGGGCGGCGGTGGTCAGCACCGGACGGCACCGGTCGGTCCCCACCAGGCGGGCCAGTCCCGCGGCGGTGGGGCTCTCGAAGACCGCCCGGATGGGCAGTTCGGCGCCCAGGGCGGTGCGCACCCGGCTGACCAGCCGGGTGGCCAGCAGCGAGTGCCCGCCGAGCGCGAAGAAGTCGTCGTCGGGGCCGACCGCGGGAACGCCGAGGACGTCGGCGAGCAGCGCGCAGAGCGCGGCCTCGCGGGCGTCCCGGGGAGCCCGGGACGGGCCGGTGGCGGCGCGCAGCCCGGGCTCGGGCAGGGCCGAACCGTCCAGCTTGCCACTGGAGTTGAGCGGCAGCCGGTCGAGCACGGCGTAGGCCGCCGGGATCATGTAGTCGGGCAGTCGGCCCGCCAGCAGCTCGCGCACCTCGGCGAGGTCGGGGGCGCTGCCGTCCTCGGTCACCAGGTAGGCGGCCAGGTAGCGCTCCTCGGCGCTGTCGCCGCGGGCCAGTACGGCGGCCTGGACGACGGCGGGGTGGTGCAGCAGCGCCGCCTCGACCTCGCCGGGCTCGATCCGGAAGCCCCGGATCTTGACCTGCCCGTCGGCCCGGCCGAGGTACTCCACCTGGCCGTCGCGGCGCATTCGGGCGAGGTCGCCGGTGCGGTACATCCGGGCCCCGGGCGGGCCGTACGGGTCGGCGACGAAGCGCTCGGCGGTGAGGCCGGGGCGGCGCAGGTAACCGCGGGCCAGGTGCGGCCCGGACAGGTACAGCTCGCCGGGTACGCCGAGCGGGACGGGGCGGAGCCGCTCGTCCAGCACCTGGGCGCGGGTGTTGTCGAGGGGCCGGCCGATGACCGGGGTCGCGCTGTCCGTCAGGTCGCAGGCGAGGGCGTCGACGGTGCACTCGGTCGGGCCGTAGTAGTTGAACACCGCGACGTCGGGCAGGGCGGAGAGTTCGGTCCACAGCGCCGGGCCGACCGCCTCGCCGCCGAGCATTAGCACCGTCGGTCGGTGCTCCTCCTCGGCAAACAGGCCGGCCGCGGTGAGCGCCGGGACGTACGTCGGGGTGAGGTCGAGGAAGTCCAGGCGCTCGCGGCGCACGTAGGCGACCAGGGCCCGGGGGTCGAGCCGGACCTCGTCGCTCAGCAGGTGCAGCGGGTGGCCCTCCAGAAGCCAGAACAGCGGCTCCCAGGCGGTGTCGAAGGTGATCGAGGCGACCAGGCCGAGCTGGAGGCGCCGGCCCCCGGGGCCGCCGGAGGGCCGGACCATCCGGGTGCGGTGGTGCTGCATCAGGCTGCTGAGGCCGCCGTGCGGGATCACCACGCCCTTGGGGACGCCGGTCGATCCGGAGGTGTGGATGACGTAGGCCGGGTCGAGCGGGCCGGTGGGACCGGTGCGGTCGGCGTCGGTCAGGTCGCCGCCGGGGTGGGCGGCGACGGCGGCCCGGACCGCGGGCTCGTCCAGGAGCAGGACGGGCGCGGCGTCCGGCAGCCGTGCGGCGTCCGCGACGGTGGCCAGCACGCAGACCGGCTCGGCGTCGGCGAGGACGGCGGCCAGCCGCTCGCGCGGCGCGGCGGGGCTGACCGGGACGTAGGCGGCGCCCGACTTGAGCACGGCGAGCAGGGCGATCAGCAGGTCGCTGGTGCGCGGCAGAGCCAGCACCACGTACCGCTCCGGGCCGGCCCCGCGCCGCACGAGCTCCCGGGCGAGCCGGTTGGCCCGCTCGTTGACCTCGGCGAAGGTGAGCCGGCCGTCCTCGGCGACGAGGGCGGTGACCTCGCCCTCCAGGGCGGCGCGCTGCTCGAAGGCGGCGTGGTAGGTGACGGTGGCGGCGGGCAGGGCGGGCCCGGCGGCGCGCTCCAGGAGCTCCAGCCGGTCGTCGGCGGAGAGCAGCTCGTAGGCGCCGATCGGCTGGTCCGGGTCGGCTGCGGCCGCGGCGAGCAGCCGGCCGAGCCGGGCGGTCAGGGCCTCGGCGCCGGCCCGGGTGAACAGGTCGGTGCTGTACTCGACGAAGCAGCCGAGACCGGCGGGGGCGCCGTCGGCGTCGTGCAGCTCCCGGACGTTGAAGGACAGGTCGAACTTGGCGCCGCCCGGGCCCGCCTCGGCGATCTCGGTCTCGATGCCGGGCAGGGCGAGGCTTGCCTCGGGGGTGTTCTGGAAGGCCAGCATGACCTGGAACAGCGGGTGCCAGGCCAGCGAGCGGTGCGGGTTGAGCGCCGTGATCAGCCGCTCGAAGGGGAACTCCTGGTGGGCGAAGCCCTGGAGGTCGGTGCGGCGCACCCGCTTGAGCAGCTCGCGGAAGGTCGGGTCGCCGGAGGTGTCCAGGCGCAGGACCAGCGGGTTGACGAAGTAGCCGACGACCTCGTCGTAGCGCTCGTCGGTGCGGCCCGCGATCGGGCTGGCGATCGGGATGTCCGTACCGGCCCCGGAGCGGGTCAGCACGGCGGCCAGCGCGGCCTGGAGCACCATGAACATGCTGACCCGGCAGGAGCGGGACAGTGCGAGCAGCTCGCGGTGCAGCTCGGCCGGGAGGTCCCAGGGGAAGAACTCGCCCCGGTGTGACATCGCGGCCGGCCGCGGGTGGTCGGTGGGGAGTTCCAGGAAGTCGGGCAGGCCGGCCAGGGCCTCGCGCCAGTAGGCGAGCTGGCGGCCGCCGCTGCTCCGCGGGTCGTCCAGGTCGCCGAGGTTCGCGTGCTGGCGCACGGCGTACTCGGCGTACGTGGCGGGCAGCGGGGACCAGATCGGGGCCAGGCCCTGCCGCCGGGCCAGGTACGCGGTGCTGAGGTCGCGGGCCAGCGGGGCCATCGACCAGCCGTCGCCGGCGATGTGGTGCAGCACCATCTGCACCACGTGCTCCCGCGGGCCGAGCGAGAACAGCCGTACCCGCAGCGGGACTTCCGACTCCAGGTCGAAGACGTGCCCGGACTCGGCCGCGATCAGGGCCGGCAGCTCCGCCTCGGTGGTGGGCACCACGGTGAGCACCGGGGGCACCTCGGCCATCGGCAGCACCTGCTGGCGCGGCACGCCGTCCCGCTCGGGGAACACGGTGCGCAGGGCCGCGTGCCGTTCCAGCACGTCGTCCAGGGCGGCCCGGAGCGCCCCGTGGTCGACCTCGCCGGTCAGACGCAGGGCCACCGGGACGTTGTACGAGGCGTCCCCGCCCTGGAGGCGGTCGTTGAACCAGAGCGCCAACTGCGCGTACGACAGCGGTGTTTCCGCGGGCAGGCTGTGTTCGCCCAGCACGGGGGCTTCCCTCCAGGTCGATCCGTCCCGCGGGCCTGGTGGGCCGGGCGGGACGGACGGTGGTCGTCCGGTGGCTCTTGGCCGTTGGGGCCCGCCGATGTCCCTCGGCGGGGTACTGCCGCATGCTGCGAAGGGGTCAGGCGGTCCAGCGGTAGGTCATGTCGGGCTCGTTCTCCTCGTTGCGGCTGCCGTCGTCGCTGTCCACCAGGACGAAGCCGTGCCGCTCGTAGAACGCGCGCGCCCCGGTGTTCTTCTGGAAGACGTGCAGCGAGAGCCGCTCGGGGCTCGCCTCCTTGACGGCTTCCAGCAGCAGCGTCCCGATGCCGCGGCGGCGGACGTCGGGACGCAGGTAGAGGTGGTCGAGCAGGTCGCCGTCGAGTGCGGCGAAGCCCAGGAGGGCCCCGGTGCCGGCGTCCTCGGCCAGCCAGACCCGGGTGTCCGCCAGTACCACGTTGGTGACCCACCACAGGGTGGCCTCGTCACTGTGCAGGCGGGGGAGGTACGGCATGGCCGCCGCACGGGAGGCAAGGAAGACCTCGGTGACGGCCGCGGCGTCCTGCGCCCGCGCCGCCCGCAGGTGGACGTTACCGGTGAACGGTGCGTCGGATTGCATCCACATCTCCTTGAACGGGGTTTCGCGGGCGGTTCTGCCGCGGGTCGGCCATCAAGGGTGGAAACGCGCGATCGACACCCATCGCACAATGACGCAACGTCGGTGCGGCGATGGGTGGTTGAGCCGAAATTCCCCCCGGATGGGCCGACACAGAGCGGTCCCAGCGGCATTGATCTTCGGTCAACATAACACCTGGTCATGGACATGGGAACCCCCTCCGGGCGGGTTCCCGGCAAGGCCATTCTGCGGTTAGATAAGCGCGCGCCGTGCAGGCGATCGGAATCGAACCCGCGGCACTCCGAGAGCCGTTGTGACATCACGTCGGCCGGAGACAACCCGTATCCGATCGGAAGCCGGGTCCGGATTTCCCCGGTCCCGAGGACACCGGTCGACCCGGCGCGGCGGACTCCGCGACTGACCCGGAACTCCCCGGACTTCCCGGACTTTCCCAGACCCTTCCCGAAAGGAGCGGCCCGCGTGGACACCCCTGCCGTCCGAATCAGCGGTGCGGTCAAGACCTTCGGCACCACCACGGCGGTGGGCGGCCTGGACCTGGAGGTGCCCGCAGGCACGTTCCTGGGCCTGCTCGGACCCAACGGCGCCGGCAAGTCCACCACCATGCGGATGCTCACCGGACAGACCCGGGCGGACTCGGGCACGGTGGAGGTCTTCGGGCACCGGATGCCGGACGACTCCCGCAGGGCCCGCGCCCTGGTCGGCGTCGTACCGCAGCACGACAACATCGACCCCGAACTGACGGTCCGACAGAACCTCGACGTCTTCGTGCGCTTCACGGCCCTGCCCCGCGCCGGGTATCGTGACGCCGTCGACCGCGCCCTGGCCGCGGTCCGCCTCACCGACCGCGCCGACACCCGGGCCGACGCGCTCTCCGGCGGCATGCGCCGCCGGGTCCTGCTCGCCCGGGGCATCGTCAACAACCCACGGCTGCTGCTCATGGACGAGCCCACCGTCGGCCTCGACCCGCAGATCCGCCAGGACCTGTGGGACGTCATCGACGGGATGCGCGAGAGCGGCACCACCGTGGTGATGTCGACCCACTACATCGAGGAGGCCGAGCGGCTCGCCGACGAGGTGGCCGTGGTGTTCGGCGGTCGGCTGATCGCCCGGGGCACCCCGGCGGAACTGCTGCGCGCCCACGCGGGCGCCCAGGCCGCCGAGTACCGGGGCGACGCGGCCCGGCGCGAACTGGTCGAGGCCGAAGCCGCCCGGGCCGGACTGCCCAGCCGCCGTACCGGGCCGGCCGTCTCCGTCCTGCGGGCCGAGACCCTCCCCGCGCAGCTGCACGAGCGCCTCGGGCCCCCGGACGTGCTGCGCCCGACCTCCCTGGAGGACGTCTTCGTCGCCCTGACCGGAGAACTGTTCGGCTGAGATCCGGCTGAGATCCGGCTGAAGCCGCCCGCGCCGTCGCGCCCCGCGAGCCGGCCGCCCCCGTCCGGGACCGGTCGGCCGCAGGACCGCGCGCCGGCCGCCCGCCGGCCCCCAGAGAGAGGACACCCGATGACCACGGCGACGCCCACGCCCCGCACCCGGGAACAGGCCGGCCCCGCCGCCGGACCGGGCCGCCCGTCGGCCCTGTGGCCGACCATGCGCGCGGTCTGGCTGCGCGAGCTGCTGCTCTTCCGCCGCTACTGGCCCGCCATCACCTTCGGTTCGCTGATCGAGCCGCTGGTCTACATGACCGGCTTCGGCCTGGGCTTCAGCCGGCTGATCGACTCCGTCCAGGGCCACCCGTACCCGCAGTTCGTCGGCGTCGGCATGGTGGTCACCTCGGTGCTCTTCGCCTCGGCCTTCGCCGGGATGTTCGAGAGCTTCAACCGCCGCAAGTACCAGAAGATCTACGACGCCGTCCTGTGCCAGCCCGTCGACGTCTGGGAACTGGTCACCGCCGAGGCCTCCTGGATCGCCGTCAAGTCCTCCGTGTACGGGACCGCGCCCCTGCTGGTCACGCTCGCCATCGGCCTCCCGCCGACGCCGGAGCTGCTGCTGGTGCCGCTGGTGGCGCTGGTCTCCGGCTTCGCCTTCGCCCTGCTCGGCATGTGGGTGTCGTGCCTGGTGCCGGCCATCGACTGGCTGCGGCTCGTGGTCTCCGGCGTACTGACCCCGCTGGTGATGGCCGCGGGCGTGTTCTTCCCGCTGGACGGCCTGCCCGGCTGGGTCCACGCCGTCGCCGCCGTCAACCCGATCTACCACTGCACCCAGACGGTCCGGCACGCCGCCTTCGGGACGCTGGGCGCGGCGGACGCGCTGCACGGGGCCGTACTGGCCGGATTCGCCGCCCTCGCCTGGTACCTGGCCGTCCGCGGGATGCGCCGGCGGCTCATCGACTGAACCGGGGGAGCGCGCCACAGCCCCCGACCCGACCCGGGCCCGGCCTTCCCCCGGGCACCGCGCAGACCAAGGAGGACCACGTCCATGACGGACACCACCCGACCGGGCCCGAGCGAGCGGCCACCGGTGCGCACCGCGCGCCCGCGCCGCTTCCTGATGTGCAGGCCCAGCCACTTCGGGGTCAGCTACTCCATCAATCCCTGGATGCACCCGGAGAAGCCGGTCGACGCCGATCGCGCGCTCGCCCAGTGGATCCGACTGCGCGACCTCTACCGCGAACTCGGCCACACCGTCGAGGAGATCGACCCGCTGCCCGGCCTGCCCGACATGGTCTTCGCGGCCAACGGCGCCACCGTGATCGACGGGAAGGTCCTCGGGGCGCGCTTCCGCCACGCCGAGCGCACCGCCGAGGGCCCGGCCTACCTCTCATGGTTCCGCGACCGGGGCTACTCCGACCTCCTGTGGCCCGAGCACATCAACGAGGGCGAGGGCGACTACCTGCTGGTCGGCCGCCGCCTGCTGGCCGGCACCGGCTTCCGCACCGACCAGAGGTCGCACGCCGAGGCCCAGGAGTTCTTCGGCGTTCCGGTGACCGGCCTGACCCTGGTCAACCCGGAGTTCTACCACCTGGACACGGCCCTCGCCGTCCTCTCCGACGACGAGGTCATGTACTACCCGGAGGCCTTCACCCCCGGGAGCCGCGCGGTGCTGCGCGAGCTCTTCCCGGACGCCGTCCTGGCCACCGACGAGGACGCCGCGGTCTTCGGCCTCAACGCGCTCTCCGACGGCCGGCACGTGCTGCTGCCCGAATCGGCCACCCACCTGATCGGCGAACTGCGCCGGCGCGGCTTCGAGCCGATCGGCGTGGACCTCACCGAGCTGCTCAAGGCGGGCGGCAGCGTCAAGTGCTGCACCCTGGAGCTGCGCGGCCGCTGACCGGCCCGGCCCCACCCCACCGAGAGAGGACGACCCGATGACGAATCCCTTCGACGACCCCGACGCCGACTACCTGGTCCTGGTCAACGACGAGGGCCAGCACTCCCTGTGGCCCGCCTTCGCCCCGGCTCCCGCCGGCTGGCAGCAGACGTTCGGCCCGGCCGGGCGGCAGGACTGCGTCGACCACATCGAGACCACCTGGACCGACATCCGCCCCAACAGCCTGGTGGAGACCACCACCCAGCAGCCCACCGCCCCAGCCGGCCCCGCCCTCGGCTGACCGCGGCCCGCCCGGGCCTCCGGCCGAGCCACCATCGATGGGGAACGTCACGATGCTCAGCAGTCCGTCCGGCGTGGGTGCGCCGACCGTCCTGGCCGCGGCACGGAACAACGCCTCGTGGTGCGAGGTGATGTGCCGGGCGTTCGGATTCCCCGGAGAGACGACCGGTGTCGCCTGGGTGAGCCCGCGGAACACCCTCGCCTACTATCCCAACCTGGTGACACTGAGTCCGTCGATCTCCGGCGCCGAGGTGCTGGAGACGCTCCAGGGCGGGGTGCCCGGGGCGCCCGGTTCGTCCGGGCCGCTCTCGGTCAAGGACAGCTTCGGGTGCCTCGATCTCCTCCCGGGGGATTACGAGGTCCTCTTCGAGGCGGAGTGGATCCACCGGCCGACTTCGGCCGCGCCGCCCGGAGTCACCGTGTCGCAGGTCGCGGCAGGCAAACGCTGGCGGCGCATCACCGGCCTCGACGACCTGTGGGCCTGGGAGACGGCGTGGGGCGGCACCGACCGATCCGCACGGGCATTTCCCGAGGTCCTCCTGTCCGAGGACGGCGTCGTCTTCCTCGGCGGGTTCTCGGACGAGCGGTTGGTGGCCGGAGCCGTCCTGCACCTGAGCGACGGTGTCGCCGGAGTGTCGAACGTCTTCGGACCCGAGGGGGAGTCCGCGTCGACGTGGGCCGGAGTCGTCTCCTGTGCGCTGCGCGAAGTCCCTGGAGCCGACCTGGTCGGATATGAACGAGGAGAAGGGCTGGCTGCTGCCGCGGCGAACGGATTCGCGCCGATCGGGCCACTCCGGGTGTGGCAGCAGAACGTCGGAAGCACCGGAACCGAGTAGGACGTCGCCCGCCACGGGCAGGAAGGTGTGTCAAGGAGATGACGGGGGAAGTCATGCTCGGAGAGCCCGGAGGAGTCCGCGGGGCCCTGCGTTTCGTCATCAGGTATCTCAGTTACCCGATCCTCATGGTGTTGACCCTCGGGGCCTCCGTCTCGCTCGTCGACACCTCGTTCCCGCAGTGGGCCATCGTCCCGATGGTCACGGTCTTCGCCTCGGTGTACGTGGCCGTCCTGGAGCGGGTCCAGCCGTTCTACGAGGGGTGGAACCGCTCGCGCAACGATGTGGTGACGGACGCCACCTCCAGCCTGGTGGCCCTGCTCGTGGTCGCCCGGCTGGTGGAGCCGCTCTTCCTCTCGGTCCTGTTCGCCGGCTCCGTCTTCCTCTCGAAGGAGCTGGACAGCACACTGTGGCCGACGAGTTGGCCTCCGGCCGCCCAGGCCGCGCTGGCGCTCTTCGTCGGAGAGTTCTTCTACTACTGGATGCACCGCTGGATCCACGGAGCGCGGTTCTTCTGGCGGTTTCACGCGGTGCACCACAGCTCGGAGCGGCTCTACTGGCTCAACTCGGCCCGTTTCCACCCGATCGACTTCTTCCTCGACGACGTGGCGATCGTCTTCCCACTGGCCCTCACCGGGTGGACCCTGCACAGCATCTCCGGCCTGATCATCCTGCTGACCTTCTACAACTGCCACGGCGTCACCATGCATTCGAACATGGACGTCCGCCTGGGACCGCTGAACTACCTGGTTCCCGGGCCGGAGCAGCACCGCTGGCACCACTCCAAGGACATGCGCGAGGCGAACAACAACTTCGGCGGCAAGGTCGTCATCTGGGACCTCTTGTTCGGAACCTTCCTGCTCCCCGGCGACCGCATTCCCCCGGAGGAGATCGGCCTGGCCGACGACGTCCGCCTGCCCGATTCCTACCTGGGCCTGCTGCTGGCCCCGTTCCGCTGGTCGAAACTCCCGACGCGCAGTCCTGATCCGGTGGCCGAGCCCGAGCCGGCCGTGTCCGGCGGGGGTGGCGTCTGACAATCCGCGAAGTCGGCCGCCGACCGTGGTTCGCCGCCGAGACCCGAAGGGCAGGATCCGTTCCATGACCTCCCTGCTGCTCTCCCGCCGCGACCTCGACTTCCTGCTGTACGAATGGCTGGACGTCCAGTCGCTCACGGCGCGGCCGCGGTACGCGGACCATTCGCGCGAGACCTTCGACGCCGCCCTGGAGCTGAGCGAGCAGGTCGCCACCCGGCACTTCGCGCCGCACAACAAGCGGAACGACGCCGAGGAGCCGCGCTTCGACGGTGAGCGGGTCCACCTGATCCCGGAGGTCAAGGCGGCGCTGACGGTCTTCGCCGGCACCGGACTGCTGGGCGCCGCCATGGACGACGAGGTCGGCGGCGCACAGCTGCCCTCCGTCGTGGCCAACGCCTGCTTCGCCTGGTTCCAGGCCGCCAACCCCGGCACGTCCGGCTATCCGTTCCTGACGGTCGGCAACGCCAACCTGCTGCTGGCGCACGGCAGTCCCGAGCAGATCGACACCTACGTCCGGCCCATGGTGGAGGGCCGGTTCTTCGGCACCATGTGCCTGTCCGAGCCGCAGGCCGGCTCCTCGCTCGCCGACCTGCGCACCCGCGCCGAACCGCAGGGCGACGGCACGTACCGGCTGTTCGGCAACAAGATGTGGATCTCCGGCGGCGAGCACGAGCTGTCCGAGAACATCGTCCACCTGGTGCTGGCCCGGATCCCCGGCGGACCGCCCGGGGTGAAGGGCCTCTCACTGTTCATCGTGCCCAAGGTGCTGGTCGGCGCCGACGGCGCGCTCGGCGAACGCAACGACGTCGTGCTGGCCGGGCTCAACCACAAGATGGGCTTCCGGGGCACCACCAACACGCTGCTCAACTTCGGCGAGGGCGTCCACCGGCCGGGCGGCGAACCCGGTGCGGTCGGGCACCTGGTCGGCGAACCGCACCGTGGCCTGGCGTACATGTTCCACATGATGAACGAGGCCCGGATCGGCGTCGGTCTCGGCGCCACCGCGCTCGGCTACACCGGCTACCTGCACGCCCTCGACTACGCCCGCAACCGCCCCCAGGGCCGTCCGCTCGGAGCCAAGGACCCGGACTCCCCACAGGTGCCGATCATCGCCCACGCCGACGTCCGCCGCATGCTGCTGGCCCAGAAGTCGTACGCGGAGGGGGCTTTGGCCCTGGTGCTCTACTGCGGCCGGCTCCTCGACGAGGAGCGCACCGGCGCCTCGCCCGAGGACCGGGCCCGCGCCAAGCTGCTACTGGACGTCCTCACCCCGATCGCCAAGAGCTGGCCCTCCCAGTGGTGCCTGGAGGCCAACAGCCTCGCCATCCAGGTGCACGGCGGCTACGGCTACACCCGCGAGTACGACGTCGAGCAGTTCTACCGCGACAACCGGCTCAACCCCATCCACGAAGGCACCCACGGCATCCACGGCCTGGACCTGCTCGGCCGCAAGGTCGTCATGGACGGCGGCGCCGGCCTGCGCCTGCTCGCCGACACCGTCTCGGCGACGACCGCACGCGCCAGGACGACCGGCGGCGACGCCGCCGGGTACGCGGCGCGGCTCGACGAGGCCGTCCGGCGGATCGTCTCGGTCACGGAGCGGCTGTGGGGGACCGGCGACCCGGAAACGGCCCTGGCCAACGCCAGCGTCTACCTGGAAGCGGTCGGCCACACCGTCGTGGCGTGGCTGTGGCTGGAACAGCTCCTCGCCGCCGAGAACGGCGACGAACCCGTCCACCAGGGCAAGCGACACGCCTGCCGTTTCTTCTACCACCATGAACTCCCCAGGACCGGGGCTCAGTTCGACCTCCTGGAGAGCCTGGACCGTACCACCGTCGACATCCCCGACGACGCTTTCTGAACCCGGTCGGACACTCCACACTCCCCGTCCAGGGCGAAGGCGACCATCTCCCGGTAGACGGGGTGCGGCGCGTCGGCGGCGGAGTACCAGTCGCCGGGGCCGGTGCGCTCCTCCCAGGCCAGTTGAGCGTCGGCGATCGCGTCGACCAGTTCGGCGGCCAGCCGTCCGGCCTCGAAGAGGCCCTGGTCGGTCGACTGGGAGCTGGCGGCCCCGCGGCTGCCGCACGTCGAACCCGACCGCACCGCCTCCACCCTGCAGAACGTGCGGGAGGGCTGGACGGCGTTCCGTTCCCGCTCCTGGCTGTGGTCGGTGAGCCTGATCTGGTGGGTCCTCGGCGTCTCGGTCCGGGGCCCGATCACCCCGGTCGGCGCGGTCTCCATCATCGACGCCCACGGCAAGGCCGCCTTCGGCTGGGCGGAGAGCTCCTTCGGCGTGGGCCGCGTGCTCGGCGGACTGGTGGCGATCCGGCTGCGCCCCGCCCGTCCGCTGTTCGGCGGGGCGGTGGCGATGCTGCGCTTCCCGCTGATGCCGGCGTCCGCCGCCCTGGCGCCGCCGGTGCCGCTGCTGATGCTCGGCCACCTGGCCAGCGGCACCCGCAACGTCGCCGTGCTCGGCGCCGCCTTCAAGCCCGAGTCGGACGACATCCGCGACTCGCCCGCGCTGGAGGTCGCCACGGCGATCGCCCGCGAGGGCGGGCAGGTCTCGGTGTACGACCCGGCCGCCCTGGACAACGCGCGCAAGGCCCGCCCCGACCTCGGCTACGCGGCCTCCACCGCCGACGTGGCCCCGGCGGCCCTGGGCGAGCGGGTCGCCGTCCGCGCCTTGGCCGACGGCCGCAACGTCCTGGACCCGGCGGCGTGGCGCGCGGCCGGCTGGACCTACCGCTCGCTCGGCCGGCCGTGAGCCGCGGTCGCGTGGGGCGCGCCCGCCCGACCCGCCCTAAGCTGGCCCTGGTGCCGGGCGGCCCGACCCGTTCGCCGCCCGGTGACTCCGGCGAGAGGCGGGACCGGTGCCATGACGACGGCCGTGGTGGTCGGCAGCGGGCCGAACGGGCTCGCCGCCGCGGTCCGCCTCGCCCAGGAGGGCGTGCGGGTGCGGGTGCTGGAGGCGCGGGAGACCATCGGCGGCGGCACCCGGTCCGGTGAGCGGACGCTGCCGGGGCTCATCCACGACGACTGCTCCGCCTTCCACCCCACCGGCGTCGCCTCGCCGTTCCTGCGGTCGCTGGCCCTGGAGGAGTACGGGCTGCGGTGGCTCTGGTGCGAGGCGGAACTGGCCCACCCGCTGGACTCGGGAGCCGCGGGGGTGCTGTGGCGGGACGTGGACCGGACGGCCGCGCACCTTCCGCCGTCGGACGGCAGGACGTGGCGGCGCGTGTTCGGCCCGCTGTCGAGCCGCTTCGACCGGCTCGCGGACGACGTCCTCGGCCCCCCGCTGCACGTGCCCGCGTCGCCGCTCGCCCTGGCCGGGTTCGGTGCCCAGGCCCTGCTGCCCGCCCCGTGGACCGCCGGGAGGTGGCGCGGCGAGCGGGCCCGGGCGCTGTTCGGCGGGGCGGCGGCCCACGCGTTCAGCTCACTGCGCACACCGTTCAGCAGTGCCATCGGGCTGATGCTGATCGCCGCCGGCCACGCCCACGGGTGGCCCGTGGCGGAGGGCGGCTCGCAGGCGATCACCACCGCGATGGCGCGGCTGCTGGAGCGGCTCGGCGGCGCCGTCGAGACCGGAGTGGAGGTCCTCGACCTCGGCCAGCTCGACCGGCCCGATCTCGTCCTGCTGGACACCGGCCCGCAGGCCGCCGCCCGGATCCTGGGCGACCGCCTGCCGCACCGGACCGCCCGGGCCTACCGCCGGTACCGGTACGGCCCCGCGGCCTTCAAGGTGGACCTCGCGGTCGAGGGCGGCATCCCGTGGACCGACGAGCACTGCCGGACGGCGGGCACCGTCCATCTCGGCGGAACGTTCGAGGAGGTCGTCGCCGCCGAGGAGGCGGTCTTCCGCGGCCGGATGCCCCGGCGGCCGTTCGTGCTGGTCGGTCAGCAGTACCTGGCCGACCCGTCCCGCTCGGCCGGGGACCTCCACCCGCTCTACGCGTACGCCCACGTCCCGCACGGCTACCGGGGCGACGCGACCGAACCGGTCCTCGACCAGATCGAGCGGTTCGCCCCCGGCTTCCGGCGGCGGGTCCGGGCACGGCACGTCCGCACGGTGGCAGGGCTGCGGGCGGACAACGCCAACCAGGTCGGCGGCGACATCACCGGCGGAGCCAACACCGTGCGCCAGCTCGTCCTGCGCCCCCGCCCCGCCCTGGACCCCTACGCGACCGGCGTGCCCGGGGTGTACCTGTGCTCCGCCGCCACCCCGCCGGGCGCCGGGGTGCACGGGATGGCCGGCTTCCACGCGGCGCAGTCGGCCCTGCGCCACCTGGCGAAGCGCTGAACCACGACCGTCCTCCCACGCCCCGGGCGCCCCGTCACGCCGGCGCGCCCGCCGTCACGCCGCCGGAACCCGTTGGAAGCGGCCCCCGTAGAAGAGGAGGGCCTCCCGGCCGTCGCCGGTGGCGGAGGAGAGCACCTTTCCGAGGAAGAGGGAGTGGTCCCCCGCGGTGTGCGACCCGACGAGTTCGCACTCCAGCCAGGCCAGTGCGCCGGGGAGGAGCGGTGCGCCGGTGAGCGGGCCCGGCTGCCAGGGGACGCCGTCGAACTGGGCCCTCCCCAGCGGGCGCGCCTTGTCGGCGAAGTAGCGGGCGATCTGCTCCTGGCGGGCGTCCAGTATCGAGACGCCGAAGGTCCGGGCCCCGGTGAGGCTGTCGTGCATGACCGCGCTGTGGGCGATGCAGCACTGCACCAGCGGCGGATCGAGTGACACCGATCCGAACGCGTTGGCCGTCATCGCGTGGACGTCCGGCTCGCCGACGGAGAGTACGACGACCCCCGTGGCGAGCCTGGACATGGTCTGCCGGAACGAGTCCGGCGTGGATCCCCCGTTGGACATGGACACCGGTGCTCCTGATGGTCAATCGGACGTGAACTTCCCGGGGAGCCGCTCCCCGGTGTGGCTCCGGATCGCGAGGCTCGCCAGCTCCTTCACCCGCTCCGCCGTCACCGGGACGCCCCGGGTGTCGCGGAACCAGCGGAACAGGGCCTCCTGGCTCGTCCCCCAGGGCGGCATTCCCGGGAAGTACGGGCGTACGTAGAGAGGCGTCCCGGGTTCGCTGCGCCAGCTGTCGGCGAGGGGGCCGAGGTCCACGGTGTCGTAGCCGAGGACGTCCAGGAGCGCGGCGACGTCGGCCTTGGCGTCCGCGTCGTCGCCGGCGATCGGCAGGGCGCTGCGCTCGGGCGAGCCGGCGGGACGGGCGACGGTGTACAGGCTGACGAAGTGGATGTTGTTGCAGGCCTTGACCACGCGGGACCCGGTCAGCCGGCGCTGCACCAGGGCGCTGGAGGTCAGCTCGCGGGTGTCCAGCGCGGCGATCCGGCCGTCGCGCTCCGGGTAGTAGTTCATGGTGTCGATCACGGTCTTGCCGGCCATGGCCTCGGCGGGCAGCTTCTCCAGGGCGCCCAGCGGGACGGTCGCCACGACGAGGTCACCCGCCAGGGCGGCTTCGGCGGCCGTGGCGGCCCGGGCCCGGGGGCCGAGTTCGGCGACCAGGTCGGCGAGGGTCCCGGGGCCCCGGGAGTTGCTCAGCACCACGTCGAGGCCCGCGTCCACGGCGAGGCGGGCCAGGTTGCCGCCGATCATGCCGCTGCCGATCAGCCCGAGGGTCTTGGTCACGATGTCGTTCTCCATCCTGTGTTCCGATGGTCCGGCCTGTGCGGGGCCGCGCTGCCGCGGCCCCGCGGACCGGACCCTGTTCCCTGTGGCCCGGGCCCTTACACGAACGGGCTGACCCTGTTCTCAGCGCCCACCAGGGCGGCGCCGTAGACCTCCAGGTTGACCTGGGGGATCAGCATGCCGTGGCGGGCCGCCACGCTGGCGTCGCGCCAGATCCGCTGCAGCGGGCTCGCGTCGGCGAGCCCGCTCGAACCGTGAGCGGTCATCAGGGTCTCCAGGGCGCGGTTCACCCGCCGCGCGGCCACGGCCGCGTCGGCGCGGCAGCGGGCGCGGAGCAGCGCGTCCGGCTGGACGGTGTCGGCGGCGTGGCCGTCGAGGGCGTCGGCGGCGCGGTAGGCGTGCAGGTGCGCGGTGTCCACGGCGGTGGCGGCCTCGGCGACCTGCAGTTGGAAGCCGACCGAGTCCCGCTGCAGGGCGAAGTCGGTGAAGGCGATGCCCTTGTGCCCGGCGGCCGCGATCACGTGGCTCAACGCGGCTCGGCCGAGCCCGAGTTGGGGACCGGAGACCATCAGCACGAGCGACGGCACCAGCGCGGTGCGGTACGCGGGGGCGAGCTCGGCGGTGACGTTCCCGCCGGCCACCACGGGCCCGAGGTGCAGCACCCGGTGCTCGGGCACGAACGCGTCCTCGATCACGTAGCGGTTGCTGCCGGTCGACCGCATGCCGGCCATGTGCCACTCGTCCACGATCCGGTAGTCCTCGCGGGGCACCAGCATGGCCGCCGGACCGTCCTCCAGGACGACGGAGGCGATCACCCAGGAGGCGTGCCAGATCCCGGAGGCGTAGCTCCAGCCGCCGCTGACCCGGTAGCCGCCGGGCACCCGGCGGACCGGGCCGCTGGGCTTGAGGGCGCCGCTGACCAGGGCGTCGGGCGTCCCGCCCCACACGTCGTCCTGGGCCCGCTCGGGGAACAGGGAGACGCACCAGGCGTTGCCGTTCCAGAGCGAGGTCAGCCACCCCGCGCCGCCGTCGAGTTCGGCCACGGCGGAGGACACTTCCAGGTGGGTGCGCAGCGGTGCCTCGCCGCCGCCGTACCGCTTGGGCATGGCGACGCGGAACACCCCCGCCTCCTGCATCGCCGTGACGGTGTCGTCGGACAGCCGGCGGTCGGCGTCGGCCCGGACGGCGGCATCGGCCAGGTGGGGTGCCAGGGCGGCTATGGCGGGCAGGACGTCGGATCCCATCGCGAACACCTTCCAGGGTCGGGCCGCCCCCGCGGCGGGAGGCGGCAGCGCTTCGGTCGTTTGGTGCGGGAGGTCGGCGCGCTCAGTCGCCGCGCTCGACGGGAACCCCGATCAGCGAGCCGTACTCGCCCCAGGAGCCGTCGTAGTTCCTGACGTCCGGCCGGCCGAGCAGCTCGCTCAGGACGAACCACGAGTGTGCCGAGCGCGCACCCACCCAGCAGTACGTGATGGAGCCGCGGGCCGGATCGAGCCGCCCGTAGACCCTTTCGAGGGCCTCCGTGGACTTGAAGGTGCCGTCCGGGTCGAGCGCGCCCTCCCACTCGAGGTTGACCGCGCCGGGCACGTGGCCCGCACGCTGCGCCACGTCGTGCGGGCTGTTGCCCGGGGCGAACGCCTCGCCGGCGAAGCCCGGGGCGAACACGCGGCCCGCGTACTCGTCGGGGGTGCGGACGTCGATGAGGTTGGCGCTGCCGATCGCGGCGAGCACGTCGTCCCGGGTGGCCCGGATCGACGTGTCCGGTGGCCCGGCGCGGTAACCCGTGGCGGGGCGGACGGTCTCCTCGGCGGTGAGCGGGTGGCCGTCACGCTGCCACTTCTCCCGGCCGCCGTCGAGCAGCTTCACCTCGCGGTGGCCGTAGAGCCGGAAGTACCAGAACACCGGCGCCGCGAGCAGGTTGAGGTTCGCGGAGTACACCACGACGGTGTCGTCGTTGGCGATGCCCTTGGCGCTCAGCAGCTCCTCGAACGCCGCGGCGTCGACCAGGCCGAGCCGGAGGCCGTCCTGGAACTCGTCCCAACCGATCCAGACGGCGCCCGGAACGTGTCCCTTCCGGTAGTCGGAGTCGCTGTTCCCGGTCTCCAGGAACACCGTGCCCGGTTCGTCGATGTGGGCCGCCGCCCACGCGCCGGAGGCCAGGACGGATTCGCGGGCCATGGTGTGCGCTCCTTCTCGCTCCGGGGTCGTGCGGTCCCTACGGGGAGTCACGCCGTTCGGGGTCATGCCGTGGTGACCTCGGCGTCCGGGGCCGTGGCCGGGGCGGCGACGGCCGTGCGGGTGTCCCGGAACCAGGCGAACAGGCTGGCCAGGACGCCGAGGACGGTGATGGCGGCGGCCACCGGGTAGATGCCCTTCAGGCCCGCCCCGCTGTCGATGATCCGGCCGCCCAGCCAGGAGGCGAGTGCCGCCGCGAGCTGGTAGGCGGACGAGTTCACGGCGAGCGCGAGGGTGGGTGCCTCCGAGGCGGTCCCCAGCACCCGGGCCTGGGTCCCGGGCACGATCGAGAAGCCCAGGGCGCCGAGCACGAAGACCATGACGGCGGCGCCCACGGTGCTGGAGCCGACCGCCCACGCCACCGCGAGCGCCGCGGTCAGCGCGGTCAGCAGGCCGACCAGCGAGGGCATCAGGGCCCGGTCGGACAGCCAGCCGCCGCCGAGGTTGCCCACGGTCGCGCCGACGCCGTAGACGAGCAGCAGCACCGGCACCGTGTCGGCGGTGAAGCCCGCGAGGTCCGTCAGCAGCGGGGCGAAGTAGGTGAACACGATGAGCAGGCCGGCGTTGCCGACGACGGTCATCAGGATGGCCATCTGGACGGGGGCCTTGCGCAGCACCCGCAGTTCGCCGAAGGCCGAGGTGGAGGTCTCGTTGGCCACCGGGGGCACGAAGCGGGTCACCATGAGGAAGCCGAGGGCGCAGATGACCGCGATCGCGACGAAGGTCGCGCGCCAGCCGAAGCTGTGGCCGACCCAGGTGCCCAGCGGAGCGCCGAGGATCATCGCGAGGTTCATGCCCAGGATCAGCTTCGCCACGGTGGAGGCCGCCTTCTGCGGCGGCACGGTCGAGGTGGCGATGACGATCGCGTTGGCGAAGAAGGTCGAGGTGACGAGGGCCGTGACGACGCGCGCCGCGAACGCCACGCCGTAGACGGGCGCGACCGCGGACGCCAGGTTGCCGACCACCGCGATCAGCAGCAGGACGAGGATCAGCGGCTTTCGCTGGTACCTGGCGGTGAGTGCCGTCAGGACGGGGCCGCCGAAGATCATCCCGAGGGCGTAGGCCGTCACGAGGAGGCCGGCCGCGGGGATGGACACGTCGAGGCCGTCGGCGACGTCCGGCAGGATGCCGGCGACGACGAACTCGCCGGTGGTGATGCCGAAGACGCACAACATGAGGGACAGGACACTGATGGGCATGTTCATCTCTCGCATCGGATTCGGGGGTACTCGGTCGGCCGGCGTGGGTGGCTCAGGGTCTTGCGGGCCGGATCACGGTCTGCCGTCGGTGCAGGCCGCCAGGAAGGACTCGACCCCCTCGGGGTCGGCCAGCACGCCCCACATCGCCTCGGGGTCGTGGAAGCGGCTGACGAAGGCGTCCGCGATCCGCTTGTCCGCGGCCGCCCGTCCGAACAGTTCCCGGACGTGCGGCGGGGGCGGGGCCAGGAACGCGTTGCTCCACTCGACGACGTGCCGGGCGTGCTCCCACAGCCGTGCCGAGGCCGTACGGCAGAACGCCTCGTCCAGCGGACCGTCCGCCCCGGCGATGAGCGCGGCCAGGGCGAAGGCCGTGTGGGAACCGAGGTTGGCTCCCTGGGCGGTGAGCGGGTCGTTGGTGATCCAGGCGTCTCCGACGGCCAGGGCGCAGGTGCCGTCGGGGAGCCGGGCCCACCCCTGGCGGACCACCGGAGTGACGCCGCCCTGGGCCAGCTCTCCCGGCGCGATCAGGCCGAACCGTCCGGGGTCGACGCGCTCGCGCAGGCCGGGTGCGAACTCGCCGAGAAGGCGCAGGACTTCGCGCCGGAAGCCGATCGGGTCGGCGTCGGCGTCCAGGTGTGCGGGCGCCTCCAGCGGGCCGCCGGGCACCGCCTCGAAGGCCAGCACGTGCGCCGGGCCGAGGCGGGACAGGAACGGGATCCGGAGGATCTCGCCGGCGCCCGGCACGAAGTGGATGTCCAGCGTGTGCGGCGAGTCCTCCCGGATGCCCTGGTAGAGGCCGGTGCACAGGATGCGCTGCGGCCCCGGGTACGGTGAGCGCGCCGGGTCCACCGGGAACAGCTCCCGGACGGACCGGTCGCCGTTGGCGACGACCACCAGGTCGTGCCGGCGGGCCGCCCGGTCCACCGCGACCGGGCCGGTCCGCACGTCACCACCGCGCCGGGTGAACTCCCCGAGCAGGTGCGGCAGGTAGAGCCGGAAGTCGACCACGCTCGCCGGCGGGTCCAGCGCCGCCGGGAACTCCAGCGCCCCGTGCTCGCCCCGTACGGTGACGGCCCAGCCGTACACCCGGGCGTCGTCGAACTCCCAGCCCCGTACGCCGAGCGCGGCCTCCCGCTGCTGGGTCGGCGCGAACCGGGCCGGGAAGTTCCTCGGCCGCCCCGCGCCGAGTTCCTCGGCGGTCTGCTCGGAGTACAGCGTCACCGGCACGTCGAGCTGCTGGAGGCGCAGCGCCAACTGCAGCCCGGAGATGCCGGATCCGATGATGCCGATGCCGGTCATGCCGTCACCCGCCCGGTGGCGCGGTCCCGGCCCAGCTCGCCGGCCAGCCAGGCCAGGGCCTCCACGGTGTACCCGGCGGCCTCCGGCGAGGCCAGCGCCGAGACCGGGATCAGTACGGGCAACTGCATGCCCGCGTCGCCGAGTTCACGGATCCGGTCGAGCACGGTCTGCCGGCTGCCGACGATCGCCAGGTCGGCGACGAGTCCGTCCGGCACCACGGCGAGGGCCCGCTCGACCTGCTCGCGGGTCAGGCGGTGCGGCAGCAGGTGCGACAGGCCCCGGTAGCCCTCGCCGAACGGGTGGGCGACACCGTGGGCACTCCACTGGGCGGCACCGGCGTGCAGCGCCAGGTACCGGATCGCCGTGGACCGGGTCAGCGCCCGGGCCGCCGCGTCGGTCTCGGCCACGATGACCGGTACGCCGCCCGCGGCGACGATCCGCTCCGGGTCACGGCCCGCCGCGTCGGCCGCCTCCCGTACGGTGGCCAGCCGACGGGCGTACTCGGCCGGCGGCATCAGGTCCGAGGGGATCCAGCCGTCGCCGTAGCGGCCCGCGAGCGCGGTCATCCGGGGACCGCCGCCGCCCACCCAGAGCTCGGGGACGGCTCCGCCGGGCGCGCGCAGGTCCATCACCGCCTGGTCCAGGGTGTGGAACTCGCCCTTGAAGTCGTGGGGCCCCGTGCCGTCGAAGAACAGCCGCAGGATCCGCAGCGCCTCGTCGACCCGGTCCACCGTGCGGCCGGGGCTGATGCCGTACGGCTGGAGGTTCATCCGCGCGCCCCCGCCGATGCCGATGACGGGCGGGCGCTCGGTGAACTGGGCCAGCGTCAGGGCGGTCTGGGCGAGCACCGCCGGGTGCCGGCGGTGGGGGTCGGTGACCCCCACCGCCAGCCGGACCGGGCCGGCGCTCGCCGCGAAGTTGCCCAGCACGGTGGCGAACTCGAGGGACAGGTCCGGAGTGGGGAGCACCGAGGCCAGGTAGCTGAAGCCGGTGTCCCAGGCCTGCCGCGGAAAAACGTTGATCAGGTGGTCGAACACCAGGAAGGTGTCCATCCCCGCGGCGCGTGCGAGGTCGAGCAGCCCGCGCCCGCCCTCGACCGGCCCCACGGCGTCCCACGCCAGTCCCACTCTCATGTCAGACGACCTCGACCCGCTGGAGGTGACGCCGGGTCGGGCCGGTGAACGCGTTGCGCCCGTGGATGAGCGAGAAGTTGTCGGCGAGCAGGATGTCGCCCGCCCGCCAGTCGTGGTGGTAGCAGTACCGGGGGCTGTGCACCCGCTCGGCGAGCGTGCCGAGGAAGCCCTCCTCCTCGGACTCGGCGACCCCGTGCACCTTGACGGACACCGGGTTCTTGTACGCCTCCGGGGCCAGCGGCTCGGCGAACCGCAGTACGGGCGCGCCGGTGGCGGGGTGCTGGGTGACCAGCCCCTGGGTGACCTCGCCGCCGTAGTGCACGACCTTGTCCGTCGAGTAGGTCATGCTGACGCGGCTCCAGCGCGCCCGCTCCTCGTCGTCCGCGTCCTGGTAGACCCGCGACGTGTCGCAGAAGACCGTCTCGCCGCCCACACCGGGCGTCGCGTCCAGGCACTGGAAGAAGAAGTAGCGCGGGTCCGCCTCGGCGAAGGCGCCGTCCCAGTGGAAGGGCACGTCGCCGCTGCCGAAGAGGTAGTTCCGCGGGTTCTCCTCGACGACCAGGTCGATGACCTCGCCGGCGTCCCACTTCAGGACCTCGCCCCACTGCCGGGAGTAGTCCGCGAACTCCTGCTTGGCGAGGAGCTGGAAGCCGCGCAGCACCAGCACCCGCGACTCCTCGGTCCAGCGGCGCAGCGTCTCGACGGGGATGTCGTCGATCCGGGCGCCGCCGCCGAGGGCCTCCACGAGCCGGCCGAACGGGCGCAGCGGGGTGTGGATCAGCTTGGTGGTCTCGGTGGAGCCGCAGGGGTGGCTCACGTTGGTGGACTGTGGCACCGAATTCACGGAATCGCCTTTCTCGGAGGGGTTGACCGCGGGGACGGGGCGACCGTCAGGCCCTGGCGGTGGACGGCGGAGCGACGTAGTGACTGGGGCGCCCGTCGCGCCAGACGACGGAGGCGTCGAGCTTCTCCGCGTCCCATTTCTTGACCAGCGACAGGTTCGTGCCGTCGTCGAGCACGACGCCGTGCCACGGCGTCAGCCATTCGTCGCTGCTCCGCAGCAGCCGTACACCGATCTTCTCGGAGTGCGGCGGCTGCGGGTGTATGGAAAGCCGTAGCGCACGCGGGAACTGTTCGGCCACCACCGCGCTCCAGGCATTGCTTCGGCTGATGGTCCGGTAGGCGCGCTCCTTGGATTCGTTCCGCAGTGCGGTCCGCGAGACGGAGTCGCCCTTGACCCCGACGGCGTCCTCGAACATGAAGCGGTGGATCCCGTTGAAGAGGCTCCGGGCGTTGGCGTCGGTGCGCACGCTCTCCTTCAGGTCGTCGAGCGAGGGCGCGTAGTCGAGTTCGAGCACCTGGCGCAGCTTCGGGTAGTCCGTCCCGCTGAACGCGTCGTCCAGCCCGTACAGGTCGAGCGAGGACCAGTTGGCCGCCTTGATCATGTCGGCCAGGCGCCGGCGGTACTCGGTCACCATGTCGTCCTCGACGCCGACCACGTCGCCGAACACGTGGCCGTCCGAGCAGATCGTGATCCGCGCGCCGGCGGGGTGGAAGTGCCTGATGTAGTCGCAGAGTCCCTGGAGGAAGCTCAGTCCGAGGAACTCGGCGTAGTCCGGGGTGCCGCCCAGCACCTTGGTCCGGTTCGGCGACTTCGCCGGGAACGCGGGCAGGACCAGGTGGATCGGCAGCGACCGGCGGATGAAGTAGGCCAGTTTGGCGCGGTGCGCCTCGCGACAGCCGTCGCAGGGCGAGGTGAGACACTGCGCCCCTCCGGTGTTCTCGCCGTTCCTTCTGTCGCTCCGCCGGAAGTGGTACAGGAGATTGACGATCTTGTCCGACAGCTCCGTTTCGGAAACCGTCGTGGACGGATTCTGACTCAAGGTGACTCCCCCGTGGAAAGATGGGCGAACAAGGAATAGGCCGTTCGCTCCGGTGCTGCCCGGTTTTTCCCCCGCCGGGTGCGCCGGTATCGGCTTCGGTTCGCCCTCCGAGACGTAGGTTTGCACACCTCGGGAGCGCCCCGCAACGGCCGTGCGATTAGATGGGAATGGCGGCCGATAAAGGAGTGGTTATCGATCCGTATTCGGCCTGCCGGCGCCCGTTCCGGGCGCACCGGGATATCCCCGGTGCATCGCCGCCGGATTTCGGTTCCCGACGGGGACGGCCGCGGTCGGCCGTCGCTGCGGGACGGATCCCCGCCCTTACCGGAAGTCCGGCACCGGGCGCGGATCGAGGAGCGGTGCCCAGCCCTCGTCGGAGTGCCGGTACGTCCACCGGGGCCCGCCGCGCACCAGGCCGGCCAGGGCCGAGAGCAGCCGTTCGACGTGCTCGGCGGTGGTGCCGAGGCCGACGCTGGCGCGCAGCGCCCGGCCGGCCCCGGCGGCGCCGCCCACCAGGGAGTGCACGGCCTGGTGGGCGCAGAACGCCCCGTACCGGATGCCGATCCCGTGCTCCGCCGCCAGGGCGGTGGCGAGCAGCTGTTGGTCGACCGGTCCGCCGGCCCGGTCCACGACGCTGAACGACACGACGCCGATCTTCGGGTGGTCCGGGTCCCACATCCCGAGCAGGCGGACTCCGGGGATCTGCGCCAGGCCCTGCCGCAGCCGGGCGGCGAGCGCCTGCTCGTGGGCCGTGATCGCGTCCCACCGCGCCGTCAGGGTGTCGCAGGCGACGGCCATCGCGTGGGCGCCGACCACGTTCGGCGAGCCCGCCTCGTGCCGGTGCGGCAGGTCCGCCCAGGTGACGGTCTCCTCGCCGGACTCTTCGGCCACCAGCGCGGTCGCGCCGCCGCCGGCCAGGTACGGTGCGGCCTCGGCCAGCCAGGCCGGTGTCCCCACCAGGGCGCCGGCGCCGAACGGGGCGTACAGCTTGTGGCCGGACAGGGCCACCCAGTCCACCCCCAGCGCGGTCACGTCCAGCGGCCGGTGCGGCGCCAGTTGCGCGGCGTCGAGCACCACCCGGGCGCCGTGGCCGCGGGCCACGCCGGCCAGTTCGGCCACCGGCCAGACCTCGCCGGTGACGTTGGAGACGCCGGTCAGCACCACCAGCCGTGGCCCGTCCGGCGCGGCGGCCAGCGCCTCGTCGAGCCGGCGCACCGCGTCCTCGGGCCGGCTCGGCACGCCGAGCCGGCGGAGTTCGGCTCCGCGCCAGGGCAGCAGCGCCGCGTGGTGGTCCGTGGAGAACCGGAACACCGTGGTGCCCGGCGGCAGCGCGCGGCCCAGGAGGTTCAGCGCGTCGGTGGTGTTGCGGGTGAACAGCACCGCGGCGCCGGGCGCGGCCCCGACGAAGCGCCGGACGGCCGTCCGGGCCTCTTCGTAGACCCGCGTGGACACCGCGGAGGTGAACCCGGAGCCCCGGTGGACGCTGCTGTACCAGGGCAGCAGCCGGTTCACCCCGCGCTGGACGGCGGTGAGGCACGGTGCGCTGGCCGCGTGGTCGAGGTTGGCGTGCGGCACCCGTCGGCCGTCGAGCAGCGGCACGGATAAACCGGCGCCGACCACGCCGGGAATGCACTCGGTATCGGAGTTCAGAAATGAGTCCGTCTTCATGCCGGCCCCCGTGATTATCACTTTGGCATGGTTTGCGCGGAACTGATCGGGCGAAAGTGAGCGGACGATTCCCCTTTGTGTGCCTCGTGCGCCTTGTGGGCTGTGCCGCGCCGGCGCGTGCTCTTGCGTCCTACGGGTGGCTCGCCTCGCCGCCCCCGCGCTAGAGTGAAGGCTCATGCTGTCATTTGTGCGCCGATTCGGTCAACGTTTCATTCATAAGGCATGCGCAAGCAGCGGTAGATTAATCATTATGAATCATGGGGGATGTCAGCCATGGACGACCCGACCGTGCACCAGCTGCGACTTCTGCTCACCCTGGCCGAGGAACTCCACTTCAAGCGCGCCGCCGCCCGGCTGTACCTCACCCAGCCGGCCCTGAGCCAGCAGATCAGCGCACTGGAACACCGGCTGGGCGTACAGCTCTTCACCAGAACCAGCCGGCGCGTCGAACTCACGGCGGCCGGCGAGTCCCTGCTGCCCATGGCCAGGAAGGTCGTCACCGCGATGGAGCACCTGCGCAACGCGGCGTCCCGCACCAAGCTCGGGGACGGCCGGCTGCGCATCGGCGTCTGCGAGAACGTCGCCCCGCTGGAGGCGACGCGAGCCGTGCTCGGTGCGATCAGCTCGCTGTACCCCTGTCTGGGCCCGGAGATCCGGATCTACGACTTCGCCGACCCGATCACCGCCCTGGAGAGCGGAAGGATCGACGCCGCGTTCGTCTACCTGCCCGTACCCGAGGGCTTCCACAGCCAGCCGCTGACCACCGAACCCCGGATGGTCTGCGTCGCCAGCTCGGACCCGTTGGCCGCCCGTTCCTCCGTCAGCCTGGCGGACCTCGCGGGCCATCCGGTCGTCAGCCTGGCCTCCGAGATGTTCCAGGAGGGCCGCGACTACTGGGCCGCCGCTCCACGCCCCGACGGCACCCCCGTCCACTACACCGACCACCAGGTCAGCAGGTTCGAGACCCTCCTGTCCGTCGCCTCCTTCGGCGGCGCGATCGCCTTCGTCCCCTCGGCCGCGGCACGCCTCTACCCCCGGCCCGACCTCCGCTACCTCCCGGTGGACGACCTCCCGGACTGCACCCTGGGCATGGTCTGGTCCGCCGCGGACCGGGCCAAGCCGCACATCGCGGCCCTGGAGGACATCTGCCACCAGCTCCGTCAACAGGGTGTGCTCCAGGGGGACATGCAGAGCCTCACCCGTCTCCTGGACATGGAGTCGGCCTACTGCTGACCCGGGTGTCGCGGAGTGCGGGGCCCGGCCCCCGGGGGCCGGGCGCGGAGTCAGTCAGCGGGCCGGGGGGCCGGTTCGGCGGTCGCGGTGCGGCGGGCGACGGCGGGGCCGAGGAGGAGCTGGCCGACGGCGGCGAGCAGGCCGATGCCGGCGCAGGTGAGCCACAGGGCGGAGGAGCCGTGGTCCAGGAGCCAGGCGCCGGCGACCGGCGCCGGCAGGCCGCCGAGGGACCAGGCGAAGCCGTAGGCGCCGCTGTAGCGGCCGCGGAGGTGGGGCGGGGCGAGGGCGACGGCGGTGGCCGCGCTGGCGCCGGTGAAGGCGATCTCGCCGAGCGACCAGATCACGGTGGTGGCGCTGTAGCCGAGGGGTGAGGCGGCCAGGGCGTTGAGGCCGAAGCCGAGGCCGACCAGCACCGTGCCGGCGGTCAGCACCCGGTTGGGGTCGGCCCGGCCCAGCCGTCCGACGGCGAGGGGCTGGACGATGCTGATGACCACGCCGTTGACGGCCATGGCGGTGCCGAAGGCGGCGGGCGACAGTCCGTCGGCCCGCATGGCGAGCGGGAGCGTGGAGACGGTCTGCATGTAGACGAAGGCGTAGCCGCCCGTGATCAGGACGAAGGCGCACATCACCCGGTCCCGCAGCACCGCGCCGAAACCGGAGGTGCGCGGCCCGGCCGCGGGCGGTGCGGTGTCCTCGCCGACGGCGAACCAGACCATCAGCCCGAAGGCGGCACAGGTGGCCGCGTCGACCCGGAACAGCCAGCCGAAGCCGAGGCCGACCAGCGCCCCGCCGATCAGGACCCCGGCGGTGTAGCCCAGGTTGACCGCCCAGAACAGCAGGCTGTAGGCGCGGGTGCGGTGCCGTTCAGGGACGAGGTCGGCGACCAGCGCGCTGGAGGCCGGACGGTAGACGTCGATCGCCAGGCCGAGCGCGAACAGCTCGACGCCGAAGGCGAGGAGGCCGCTGCTGGCGGCGATGGCGACCATCAGGGCCGCGCTGGCGAGCATCCCGCCGAGCAGCGTCGCGCGCCGGCCGAAGCGGTCGGCGAGCCAGCCCGCGATGAGCTGGGAGAACAGCATGCCGACCGCGAAGACCGTGAGCAGGGTGCCGGCCGCGGCTGTGGAGAAGCCGCGGTCGGTCGTCAGGTACAGCGCGAAGAAGGGCTGCACCATGGTGCCGACGCGGTTGACCAGGGTGCCGGCCCAGAGGGCCCAGAAGGCCCTCGGCATTCCGCCCAGACCGGCGCGCAGCCGGGGTGCCGCGGATGCCGGTATCCACGTCAACAGCTGTGTCAGCACTCGGACGTCCTCCTCGGTTCACGAACGGCGGGCGACCCCGGGGGCGTCGGGCGGACCGGCGGCCCCCGGGGCATCGGCGACGGGTCGTCAGGACCGGACGTGCACCCGGGTCAGGTTGGGGAAGGAGTACAGCGAGCTGATGAACAGGCCGCCGACCTGCGGGCCCACCAGGGAGAACTGACGCTTGTAGAACACCGGGATCAGGGGCGCGTGCTCGGTCATGATCCGCTGGTCCAGCTCGGCGTACCCCTCGGCCGCGGCGGCCCGGTCGGGCTCCTTGCCCAGTTCCGCTAGACGCCGGCTGATCTCGGGGTCGTCGAAGTAGGAGAGGTTCATGTTGCCCGTCTCGGTGAGCCGGTCCCCGCGGAAGAGCACGTCCATCACCCCGGCCGGATCCGGGAAGTCCGGCCCCCACACGCCCCAGATCAGGTCGACGTCGGTGTCCCGGCGGCCGACCGTGCTGTAGTAGGCGGCCCGGTCGACCGGGACGAGCTCGATCTCGAAGCCGGCCCGCTCCAGCCCGGCCTTGACCACCGGCGCGAGCTTGCGCAGCGGGGCGATGTCCTGGAAGGCGTACCGCAGCTTCGGCACCTCCTTGCCGGCCAGCAGCCGCTCGGCCTTCTCCGGGTCGCCGTTCGGACCGGCCGGGTAGGCGTCGTACGGGCGGTAGCCGGGCAGCAGCGGGGCCAGGATGGTGGTGGCCGGCTCGGCCGCGGCCGGGCCGCCCGCCGCCTCGATGTAGGAGTCGCGGTCGAAGGCGTAGATCAGCGCCCGTCGCACGTCGGGGTCGGGCACCCGCTGGGTGTTGATGTAGATGTACATCGCGTAGGCGGTCGGGCCGTCCAGGACCCGCTCCAGCTTCCCGGGGTCGATCTGGATGGCGAGGATGTCAGCCGGGGCGACGTCGGTGGTGGCGATCGAGGTGGCGTCGGCGGCCGCGGGCTCGGCCAGGCGCCGGGTCTGGGCGGTGCGGTCGACGCCGAACGTCCAGCGGACCTCGTCGACGTACTGGCGGCGGATCGGGTCGGTGGCGGGCGACCAGTGCGGGTTGCGCTCCAGCACGATGTACTCCCCGGGCTGCTCCTCCTTGCGCCGGTAGGGGCCGGTGGACAGCCAGGAGGTCTCGTACTCCGCGCCGGGGGCCCGGTCGGCCGGCACCGGCGTGGTGGTGGTCGTCGCCGCGAAGAACGGGAAGTCGGGGTGCGGCTCGGCGAGCCGGAAGACGATGGTCCGGGCGTCGGGGGTGGTCACCCCGGGCGCGGGCCGGCCGTCGTGCCCGGGGCCCCGGTAGGTGCGCTCGGGGTCGAGCGCGCGCTGGATGAACTGCGGTCCGTAGTCGCCGAGTTCGGAGAAGGAGCGGGCGACGGCGTGGGCGACGTCGGCCGAGGTGATCGGGGTGCCGTCCTCGAAGGCCAGGCCCTCCCGCAGGGTGTAGGTCCAGGTCAGCCCGCCGTCGACGGTGCGTCCGGCGTTGGTCGCCAGGTCGCCGACGAGGGTCAGGACGCCGTTGTCCGGGTCCTCCTGGTAACCGGTCAGGGTGCGGTGGAAGAACGCCGTGGCCACGGCGAGGGTCGTGCCGATGTACGTCTGGGCCGGGTCCATGTGCTCGGGCGGAGCGTCCGCGAGCAGGGTGACGCTTCCGCCCCGCCTGGCGCCCGGCACCTCGGAGGCGGGTGCGGTCGCCACTCCCTGGTGGTCGATCACGAGTCGCTGGCCCTCCGGGAGCGGGGTGCGCTCCCCGTCCAGCACCGGTGCGAGCAGTTCCGGGGAGTCGCCCTGGTTGGTCACGGTCGATCGGTCCTTCGTTTCCGGGTCGGCGTGCTGCCGACGAGGGTGGGGTACGGGTGAGGGGTCCGGGCCGCGGTTCAGTCCCGCGCCGCGGCGTCGACCGCGCTGAGCACGGCGGCCAGGTCGAGGCCCAGTTCGGCGAGGACGTGCTCGTGGTCGCCGCCGTGGGACGGCCAGTCCTGGCCGGCGTTGACGCCGCGCACCGCGCACCGCGGGAGCAGCAGGGCCAGTGCCGAGGCGACGCCGCCGGCCGGGCGGTGCTCCTCGACGACGACGAACCGGGAGTGCCGCCGGGCCAGCACCGCCGCGGCTTCGGCCAGGTGCTCGTGGTCCAGGTAGCACAGGTGGGCGTGGGCCAGCTCGGGGCGCCGCTGCCGGGCCTGCCGGCACAGCTCGGTGCCGACCTCGCCGACCGAGACCAGGCAGACGTCCGTACCGGACCCGCCGGCCGGGCCGTCCCAGCGCACCGTCGGCACGTCCTCCCCGGCGGGGTGCAGTCCGACCGGGTTGGCGTTGCGCCCGGTGCGGATGTAGTGCGGGCGGCCGGACGACGCCGCGGCGCGGATCACGGCCCGCATCTCGGCCTCCCCGTAGGGCGCGGCGATCACCACGCCCGGGACGCCGGACAGCACCGCCAGGTCCTCCAGGCAGTGGTGGGTGGTGCCGAACCAGCCGCCGGAGACGCCCGCGTACGGGGCCACCACGCTGACCCCGGCGTTGAGGTAGCCGAGGCCGAGCTTGAGACTCTCCGCCGCCCGCAGGGCCGCGAACGGCGCGAAGGTGCTGACGAAGGGCCGGAAGCCCGCCATCGCCAGCCCGGCGGCCATGTCGATCATGGCGCCCTCGGCGATGCCCAGGTTGAAGAACCGGTCGGGGTGCTCCTCGGCGAACGGGTGGCGGCGCCCGCCGAGGTCGGCCTCCAGGCACAGGATGCGCGGGTCCGTCCGGGCCAGCAGGGTCAGCTCCGCCCGGTAGGCGTCCCGGCCGGAGAGCACGGCGGGGGCGGCGGACCCGGCGGGCGCGTCCGGCTCCGCCGGCCGCACCTGAGTGGCAGTCATTTCACGAACCGCTTCCACTTGGCCGCCCGCGCGGCATCGATGGTCACATAGTGGGATCCGGCCCTGCCCTCGACCGCGGGCACGCCCTTGCCCTTGACGGTCGCGGCGACCACGGCGAGCGGCCGCCCGTCCGGGGCGCGGTCCGCGGCGAACACGGCGTGCAGCTGCGCCAGGTCGTGCCCGTCGACCTCCACGGTGTCGAAGCCGAAGGCCGCGAACCGCTCGACCAGGTCGGGCAGCGGCGAGATGTCCGCGACCAGCCCGTCGTTCTGGCCGCCGTTGCGGTCCACCACCAGCACCAGGTTGCCGATCCGCTGGGCCGCCGCGACCTGGCAGGTCTCCCAGATCAGCCCCTCCTGGAGCTCCCCGTCACCGACCACGGCCACGCCGAGTCCGGGGCCGCCGGACAGCCGCCGGGCCAGTGCCCAGCCCGCCGCGTACGGCAGTCCGTGGCCCAGGCTGCCGGTCGGGAAGAGCACCCCGGGAACGGCGTGGTTGGGATGGCCGGTGAAGTGGTGCCCGGGGTCGGCGTACAGCGGCGCGGGGTTCTCCGGCAGGACGCCGCTGACGTGCAGCGCCGCGTAGAGCGCGGCGGCGGCGTGCCCCTTGCTGAGCACCACGCGGGTGCCCTCGTCCCGCCCGGCCCGGTGCAGCGCGGCGATCAGGACGTCCGTCACCGAGAGGCTGCCGCCGAGGTGGCAGCCTCTCGGTCCGGCGGCCATGTCGATGATCAACCGGCGTGCCTCGCGGGCGCGTTCGGCGAGCAGGGCCAGTACCTCGTCGGTACCGGCGGCCGGCCTCGCGCCGTCCAGCAGGACACTCATGACCGCTTCCCCTCTCCCTGTTCGTTGCGGTCGGTCGCGGCGGGCCGGGACGCGAACCACCCGGCCACGGCGTCCGCCAGCACTCCGCGGGCCGCCCGGTACTCCTCGGCGGCCACGTGCTCCCGGTCGGTGTGGTCCAGCGCGGCGTCACCGGCGCCGTAGGCGACCATCGGGACGTCCCGCCAGGTGGTGGCCAGGGTGTTCATGTCCGAGGTGCCCTTCTTCACCAGGAACCTCGGACGCACGCCGGCCTTGGCGAAGGCCCGGCCGAAGGCCTTGGCCAGCGGGCTGGTGCGGCCGCCGCTGACTCCGGGCGTCGCCCGCAGTTCCGTCACCTCGACGCCCTCGCCGGCCTCCTGCGCCGCCGCGGCCCGGAGCGCCGTGAGGTCGGCCCCGGGCGGCACCCGGAAGTTCAGCACGCCGGTGGCGCGCTGGACGCCGCGGTCGGCCTCGGACTCGACGCCGATCACCGCGTCCAGCGCGGTCGGCGCGACCTCCAGCACGGCGGTCCTGATCCGCTCCAGCGCGCGCAGCAGCGCGTCGGGAGCCGACAGGGCGTCGTACCCGGCCGAGTGACCGCTGCTCACCGTCGCGGCGATCCGCAGCTTGAACAGGCCGAAGTAGCCGATGGTGAGCGCGCCGGAGCCGCTGGGCTCACCGACCACCACGGCGTCCGCCGGGTAGTGGTCGCGGACGTGGAAGGCGCCCCTGGAGGAGGAGATCTCCTCCTCGACGGCGCCGACCACGCGCAACTGCCCGTCCGCCGGGACCTCGGCCGCTGCCAGCACCTCCAGGAAGGCGACCAGCGAGGCCTTGGCGTCCACGCTGCCCCGGCCGTGCAGGGTCCCGCCGTCCCAGTGGGCCGGCCAGTGGAACGGCACGGTGTCGAGGTGGCCGAGCAGCAGCAGCCGCCGGGGCCCGTCGCCGCGCACCGCGACCAGGTTGCCGGCCTCGTCGATCCGGGCGTCGATGCCCCGTTCGGCGCACCACTGCGCGAGGTGGGCGGCGAGTTCCCGCTCGTCCTCGGAGACCGAGGGGATCTGCACCGCGCGGCTGAGGAGTTGGAGGTCGGGGGCGGGTTCCCGGGTGCGCCAGAAGCGGGTCCAGCCGTCCGGGCGGCCCAGGGTGTGCGGCCCGGTGATCGCGACGTCGGCGCTGCCGGCCAGGGCCAGCTCCGCGGCCCGGACCTTCTGGCGCATCCGCCCGCCGGCGTACCCGCCCGCCTCGCCCGCGTGGGCGTGCCGGAGCGTGGAGCCGGGGTCGGCCGGGTCGGTGAGCAGCCCGGCGGATCCGGTGACCAGCCGCAGGTGGTCGGCGGCCACCGCGTTGGACACCTCGGCGGCCAGCACGTCGGCGTCCACGTTGAGGGCGGCGCCGCCGTCCACGTCGAGGACGGGCGGGCTGACGCAGACCACGTCGAAGGCGTCGAGCAGGGTGGTGAGGCGCTCGGCGTCGACCGCGGCCACCACACCCGCCCGGTGGTCGCGCACGATGCGGGTCCGGCCGTCCGCGACCACCTTGAGCGGGCGGTTGGCCCGGCCGGAGACCAGACCGGTGCGGGCCGCCACGCCGGTGAACACCCCCAGGCCGCGGGCGGTCAGGCCGGCCTCCACCAGCGGGAGGGTGAGCTGCTCGTAGGCGGCGATCACGTGCGGGACCTCGGCCGGCGACATGTGCCGGACGCGGTCGCCGTTGGGCAGGTCGAGCCACGGGATCGACCGGCCGACGGCCTCGTAGTGCCGCTCGATGCCGGCCGCGCCGCCGGCCACCAGGAGGACCCGGGCGCCGCGGCGGGACAGCTCGGCGACCTCGTCGAAGATCCCCGGGTGGTCAAGGGTGCTGCTTCCGAGCTTGAGGACGTGCAGCGGCCGGGTCATGGCGCCACCGCGGTGAACGGCAGGCCGGTCGCCTCGGGCAGGCCGTGCAGCCGGTTGAAGGTCTGCACGGCCTGCCCGGCGGCGCCCTTGAGCAGGTTGTCCAGCGCGGCCACGGTGACGCAGCGGCCGCCGCGCACGGAGACCGCCACCTCGGCCACGTTGGAGCCGATCACGGACTTGAGCATCGGGAAGTCCTGCGGGGACCTCGGCGAGGGCCGCAGCCGGACGAACGGCGTACGGGCGTAGGAGGCGGCATAGGCCCGCCGGACCTCCAGCGCGGTGACGCCGGGGCGCAGACGGCTGTAGGCGGTGACGAGGATGCCGCGCGGGGTGTCCAGGCTGTACGTGGAGAAGTGCAGCTCCGGCGCGGCGCCCGCGTAGTCCGTCAGGGCTTGGACGACCTCCGGCGCGTGCCGGTGGCCGAACAGTTTGTGGACCCGGAAGTTGCCCGCCCGGTCGGCCGGGTGCTCGGTCGAGCCGCGGCCCGAACCGCTGGAGCCGGTCTTCGCGTCCACCACCACGTCGTCCTCGACCAGGCCCGCGGCGAACAGCGGGCGCAGCGCGTAGACCGTGGTGACGGCCATGCAGCCGGGCAGGTTGACGAACCGGTCCCGCGGTACGTCGGCGAACTCCGGGACGTGGTAGGCGAAGGGCTCCGGCCAGTCGGCCGAGGCCGGGTAGTGGGCCGCCGCCTGCTCGGGGTCGCGCAGCCGGAAGTCGCCGGCGAGGTTCAGCACGCGCCCGGCCCGCTTCGCCACAAGGCCCATCCGCGGGGGCAGTTGACCGCCCGGCAGGCAGCCGAAGGCGACGTCGACCTCGGGCAGCTCGTCGAGCGGACGGAACGTGAGCTTCGCGGCGGCCGGGTGGTTGCGCAGCCAGGGGAGGACGGCGCCGACCGTCCGGCCCGCGCTGCGCTCCGAGGACAGGAAGGCGAGTTCGGCGTAGGGGTGGTCGAGCAGCAGCCGGATCAGCTCCGCCCCGGTGTAGCCGGTGGCGCCGAGCACGGCGACGGTGACCGGCCGCCCCTGCCGCGCCCCCGCGGGGGCGGTCTGCTCAGCCAAGGCGGGCCGCCCGTTCCTGCGGGCGCGGGTACTCGCGCTCGGTGGCCAGCTTGCGGATGGCGTCGGGCCGCCGGGCGACCTTGGTGAAGGCGTCCGCGTAGCGTAGGGCCCGCTCGTACTCGACCGGGGAGCGCAGCTCGCGGCAGAGCACCAGGGTGCTCTCCAGCATGGCGAGGACGTTCGGGAAGTCCTCCGGGCGGTGGTCGCGGACGGCCTGCGGGTTCAGGGTGAACGGGTAGCCGCCGCCGAAGCCCTCGCGGTGCCGGAACGGCAGGTGGCAGGGGATCGGGGTGTTCTGCCACTCGCGGGCCGGCACGCCCTCGGCCACCAGCAGCTGGTGGACCGCCTCCTTGACGGCGTGCACCGGCAGGTCGCCGAGGCCGACGGCCTCCGGGTCCAGGGTGATCCGGTACATGTTGTACGCGTGGGTGCTGCCCTGTGGGACGTGCGGCGGGCGGAACAGCCCGGTCTGCGTCAGGGCCTCGCCGAGCAGCGCGGCGTTGCGGGCGCGGACCGCGTCGTAGTAGGGCAGCCGGCGCAGCTGGCTGCTGCCGAACGCGGCCGCGATCCAGGACATCCGGTAGTCGATGCCGTGGCGCTCCAGGTACTCCTCGGCCCGCTGGTGGGCCTCGTCGGTGGCGAAGAAGGCGATGCCGCCCTCGCCGCCGAGCGGGAAGTTCTTGTCGGCCATCAGGCTCTGCCCGGCGGCGTCGCCGAGCGAGCCGGCGACCGCGCCGCCGAGGGTGGCGGAGTGGGCGTGCGAGGCGTCCTCCACCAGGGCCAGGCCGTGCCGGTCGGCCAGCGCCCGCAGGGCGGGGACGTCGGCCGGCAGGCCGTGCACGTGGACGGGCATGAGCGCCCTGGTCCGCTCGGTGACGGCGGCCGCGGCGGCCCGCGGGTCCATGCAGTAGGTGAGCGGGTCGATGTCGACGAAGACCGGGACGGCCTTGGCGGCGACCACGGCCTGGGCGGTGGCGATGAAGGTGAAGGCCGGGACGATCACCTCGTCGCCCGGCTGGACGCCGGCGCCGATCAGGGCCATGTGCAGGCTGGACGTACCGCTGGCGGTCGGCAGTGCCCGGTGGGCCCCGACGTACGAGCGGTAGGCCTCGGCGAAGCCGTCGACGACCTTCTCGGGGCTGCTGCGCTGGGACAGCAGCATGGTGAAGACGTCTTCCTTGGTGATGACCGGGAAGACCGTCCGGCGCAGCTCCTTGGGGATGATCGCGTCGCCCCCGAACTCGGCGAGCTGGGCGTCGAGTTCGTCGGCGCTGGGCAGCGGCAGGGGGGCCGAGGGGAAATCGGTGATCACGCGGACGCTCCTGACGGGGCCGACGAGGAGGCCTGCTGGACGGCCATGCGGATGCAGGCGGCCACGAGCGGGCTCAGACGGTAGTTGAACTGGACACCGGGGACGAGGTCGGCGTCGGCCTCTTCCTGGGTCCACATGGTGCGCAGGTCGTAGGCGCCGAAGATCTTCAGCCGCTCGGCCCTGGCCCAGATCCGGGGATCGTCGGTCAGGACGGCGGCCGCCGGGCCGAAGCCGAGGCCGGTGAGGTCCACGACCAGGGCCGGGGCCGGCTCGACGCCCTCCGGGCGGGCGAGTTCGCGCAGCCGGTCGGCGTTCTCGCCGTCCAGCGAGATCCGGTCGAAGGCCGGGCGGCCGTCCGCTCCTTCGCGGACGGTGACGCCCAGCCAGGCGACGAAGGCCGCCGTCCTCGGGTCGAGGCCCGGGAGGTCGGCGGAGTCGCCGTGGCCGATCCCCTGGCCGGCCAGCGCGGCGTGCACGGCCGCGGTGCCGCTGTTCACCAGGACCGCCTTGGCGCGGCCGGTGGCCTTGGCCAACAGCCTCTCCAGCCCTGGCAGTTCGCGGTCACTCTTCTCGATGCTCATCACGGTCCCCGAGGTCATGACCCGGGTCAGTACGACCGCCGTGTCGAACAGTTCCATCGAACCTTCTTCTTCGGTGATGCGGGGCAGGGGGGCGGGCGCGGGGCCCGTCGGCCGGTCGCCGGTCGGCCCGTCAGGCGGGCAGCGCGCCGGCGAGGTGCGCCGCGAGCCGGCCGGCCACGTCGACGCCATGCAGGGCAGACGAGCGGGCGAACTCGGGGTTGGCGTTGACCTCCAGCACGCCGAGTTCGCCGGTGGCGCGGTTCTCGATCAGGTCGATGCCGTAGAAGCCGTCGCCGAGCAGGTCGACGGTGGCGAGGCAGAGCTTGGCCATCTCGTCGGTGATCTCGGCCCGTTCGACCTCGGCCCCCAGGTGGGTGTTGGTCCGCCAGTCCGTCGAGACGCGGCGGAACGCGACCACCGGCTCCCGGCCGACGATCACGACCCGCAGGTCGTGGCCCGGCTTGTCCACGTACTCCTGGACGAGCACCGGGAAGAGCTTGCCGGCCGCGTCGACCGACTCGCGCGCTCCCACCCAGCTGTCCAGGCACTCCTCGTCGGACAGCCGTACGACGCCGCGGCCCCAGGAGCCGCTCACCGGCTTGACCACCGAGGGCCAGCCGATCTCCTCGACGGCCTCCCGCACCTGGTCGTGGGTGAAGGCGTGCAGGGAGCGCGGGTGGCAGATCCCGTGCCGGGCGAGCAGCAGGGCCTGGAGGCCCTTGTCGTTGCAGATCTCGATCGCGGCGGCGGTGTTGAAGGTCGGCACCCCGGCCTGCTCCAGCCGCCGGGCGGCGCCGATCGCCTCCCGGTGCGAGAGGTTCCTGAGCACCGCCAGCCGGGGTGCCGGCACCCGGCCGGACAGGATCCCGGCCAGGTCCGGCACCAGCGCGGTGCGGGCGGTCAGTCCCTGGGCGCGCAGGGCGTCCAGGAGCTGCCGCTCCTCCGGGCGGAGCATGGTGAGGGACAGCAGGACGTCGACGGACTCCGGGCTCATTCGCCCCAGTCCTCCTCGACCTCGGGGGCGAGCTCGACCCGGACGGTGGCGTCGGACTTCTCGACCACCTCGTGCTCCTGGCCGCAGGAGTCGCAGGCGACGATCTCGCCGACCTCCCAGTCGGCCAGGATCTCCAGGGCGCTGTCGCAGACCAGGCAGGCGGTAGCGGGTGCGGTTACGGACATGGTTCCTCTCCAGGGGTTCGTGGTGCCGGACGGTGCGGGTTGTTAACGGTGCGGGGTGGTGCTCCGGCTGCCGGACCGGTCAGCCGGCGGGGTGCGGGTCGACGACGACGCGCACCTGGTCGGCGAAGGTCTTGGTGGCCCCGTCGACGGACTCGTCGAGCGGGACGTCGACGATCAGGGAGGCCGAGCGGTGGCCCGAGTCGACCTGGTCGTCGAGCAGGTCGCCGACGCGGCGCCCGACCAGGACGCCGCGTAGCGCCGCGGGGGCCTGCGGGGCCAACGGGGTCAGGACGGGCCAGCGGTCGTCCCGGACGATCCAGGAGACCTCGGCGCCGTCCGCGGTGACGTCCGCCAGCCGCCCGTGCGGGTGGTCGACGAAGTGCTGGCGGGCCCGGCGGCGGGGCTCGGGGTAGCGGGTCGGGAGTCCGAGGGCCAGGTCGACCATGGCGGGCTCCACGCCCTCGCCGGTGGCCAGCTCCCACAGGAAGGTGATGGCGTCGCCGGGCAGCCGCGCGGCCACCTCCATCAGCACCACGCCGTCCTCGGTGAGCCGGTACTCGGCGTGGGTGATGCCGTCCTTCAGCCCGACCCGGCGCAGGACCTCGCGGTTGGCCTCGACCAGCGCGGTGCGCGAGGCCTCGTCCAGGACGGCGGGGGAGGTGTGCTCCACCTCGGTGAAGAAGGCGCCGCCGGACTCGTTGCTCTCCTTGCCCGTGACGCCGGACCAGAGCACCTCGCCGCCCTGCACCAGGGCCTCCACCGAGAACTCGGGGCCGACCACGCGGCTCTCCACGAGCGCGATCTCGTGCGGGGCCAACGCGGCCAGCGCCGCCGTCAGCTCCTCCTGGTCGTGCACCAGGCGCACCCCGGAGCTGTAGAACCGGCCGGCCGGCTTGACCACGGCGGGCAGCCGCTCCGCCGGGAGGGTGAAGCCGGCCCGCTCCTCGGCCGGAACCGTCTGCCAGGACGGCGCGAAGGCCGGGGCGGCGGTGCGCTGGAGCAGCTTGTTGCGGCAGATCAGCGCGGCCTGGGAACCGCTGCCCGGCAGGCCGAGGACGTCGGCGAGGACGCCCACCGGCTCGACGAACACCTCGCCCACCGAGATGACGCCGCGGACCCGGTAGCGGCGCAGCAGCGGCTGCACGGCGGGCGCCACGGTGGCCACCTGGGCGTCGGGCACCTGGACGACCTCGGCGAGCCCGGACAGCGGGTGCCCGGCGTCGGCCCGCAGTTCGGCGAGCCGGTCAAGGTCGGTGTCGCGGCTCACCACGGCGAGCGGGGCCAGGCCCCGGCGCCGGGCCTCGGTGATCAGCCGGCCCTGGCGGGCGAGGACCACGAGGTCGCCCATCAGGAGCAGGGCGTCTGGGCGGCCCTGCGGATCGGGCTGGGGGCCGGGCTGGGACTGCGGATCGGGCTGGGACTGGGCAACGGTGGGCATGGCGGATCGTCACTTCCTGGGTTGGGGGTTCAGCCGGCCCGGGGCGGGCCGCTGGATCGGAGGGGCGGCAACGGTCGCGGACGCCCTGGGCCCCTCCGGGAGCGGAGCTGCGTCACACTCCGTCAGCGACGGCGGCGACGGGCAGGGGCGCGTCCGGGACGGCCTCGGGGTCCTCGTGCCGACCGCCCTCGCCGTCCGAGCCCGACCGGACCAGGCTGACCGTGAAGACCAGCCAGCCCGCGACCAGGGCGACGGTGGCGAGCAGCAGGGCCGTCCGGGCGCCGAGCCAGGTGCCGGCCCAGCCGCCGAGCGCGGCGCCGATGCCGATGGTGCCGAAGGCCACGAAGCGGTTGGTGGCCGAGGCGGGCGCCAGCAGCGTGTCCGGGGTGGTCCGCTGCCGGGCCGTCAGGCTGAAGATGTTGAAGACGGTGAGGCCGAGCCCGTACAGGACGAAGGCGGCGGTGCACACCGTGGCGGTCACCAGCCTGGGTCCGGACACCAGCGGGATGACCAGCGGTGCGACGGAGGCCAGTCCCATTCCGGTGATCAGCGTCCGGGCCGCCCCGAACGAGCGGCCCAGCCGGGTGGCGAACAGCGATCCGAGGACGGAGCCGGCCCCGCCGACGGTCATCGTCAGGCCCAGCAGGCCGGGGGAGAAGTCGAGGTCGCGCACCGCGTGGACGAGGTAGAGGGTGAGGACGGCCTGTTCGAACAGGTTGAACCAGGCGGCCTGGAGGGTGAGCCGGCGCAGCAGCGGCACCCGCCAGGAGAAGCGCAGCCCCTGCCCGATGAGTCGGAGGATGCCGGGCCCCTGCCCGGACCCGGCCGCCGGTGCCACCGGGACGCTCCGGTGGCGGATCGTCAGGAACGCCCCCACGGCGAACAGGTAGGCCACGACCCCCAGGGTCAGCGAGGTCGGTCCGCCGAGCGAGCCGAGCAGGATGCCGCCCAGCCCGGGCGCCGCGACGGTGGCCAGCGCGTAGGTGGTCTCCAGCCTGCTGTTCGCCACCACCAGCCGGTCGCCCACCACCAGGACCGGCGCGTAGGCGAGGGCGCACACGTCGGCGAAGCAGGTGATCGCGCCGATCGAGAAGACCACCGCGTAGAGCAGGTAGATGCTCAGCCAGTGGAAAACGATCGCCAGCGGCACCAGGGCCAGCAGCAGCGCGTTGACGGTGTTGGCGGTGATCAGCGTGGGCCGGTGGGCGCGCCCGCTCAGCCAGGCCCCCGCGAACAGGGTGAAGACCAGCAGCGGCAGGAACTGGGCCGAGTTGAGCAGCCCGACCTCGGTCGACCCCGCGTTCAGCGAGACCACGGCCACCAGCGGGATGAGCAGGGTCATGCTCTTGCCCGCCAGGTTGGCGAGCGCCTGACCCAGCCAGAACCTGGCGAAGTCCGGGGTGACGACCAGTGCCGCGGTGCGGCTTCGGAGGTCGGAAGGCATGGCGGTCCCTTCGGACGGCGTCGGACGGCACCGGGCGGTGCGAGGCCGGGCGGTCGGTCGGTGAGGAGTGGTGCGCCGGCGCCGGTCGCGGGCCGGCGCCCCCGGCGCGGGGCCGGGCTCGGCGGAAGGCGGGGCCGGTGCTCAGCAGAAGGGCGCGAAGGCCTCGGCGACCACGGCCTTGGCGACCGCGCCGGAGGACTCGGCGAGCGACTTCAGCTCGGCGGCGTTGTGCGCGCGGATGTCGCCCGCGCGGCCCGCCAGGGCGCTGTCCTCGGCGAGGTCGAGCAGCCACAGGGGCCGCAGCTCCGCGCCGCGCAGCGCCTTGGCGTCGGCCGCCTCGATTCCCGCGTGGACCCAGCGACAGCCCGCCTCGGCGGCGGCCCGGATGGGCTCGTAGTAGACGGTGTTGAAGTACTCGCAGGCGTCCTTGAGCCGGCCGTAGTCGAAGCCGGCCGCGCGCAGGTAGAGGGTGTCGCCCCAGGCGTAGTAGAGGCAGAAGCCCACGGGGGGCTCGCCCTCGATGCCGCAGAACGCCACCTGGGCGGCATCGCCCATGGCCGCGGCCTGGCGCCGGAAGGACTCCGCGAGCACCGCCGGGTCCGAGGCGTGCCCGTACCGGGCCTGGGTGCCGACGAGCAGCTCGGCCGCCTCGACGTAGCACTCGCCGAGCGTGGACCTGGTGATCCGGTAGCCGGCGTCCCGGAAACGCTTGACGTCCCGTCGGACCATGTCGATCCGGCGCTTGGACGGCAGGCTGCGCAGCCACTCGTCCCAACCGCCGTCCGGGACCGGGATCCAGGCGTCGGCGGCGAGCAGCAGCGGCGGGCCGGCCGCTCCGGCGGCGCGCAGGGCCAGCACGTCGTCGGTGCTCAGGAAGAGGCCGAAGGCGGGCACCGGCCGCGCCTCGGGGGTGGAGGGCAGCAGCTCGGAGCCGGCCAGTTCCAGCCGGAGCTTCCCCAGGGCGTCGAACAGCGCGGCGGCCGCCCGGTCGCGCCCGACACCGGGCGAGGCGAGCAGGTGGGTCTGGTAGCCGCGGCGCTGTCCGAGCAGCAGACCGGCCTCACCCGCGCCGGGCAGGCCCAGCGCGGAGAGGTGGGACTGCCACTGGTAGAAGGAGTTGGGCTCGTGCTCGACCGCGGTGATCGCCACCGCCGCCGTTCCCCCGTCCCCCACGGGTACGTGCAGGCCGCCCGTGGCGGTGGTTCCGCCGATGTCCGTCGCACAGAACCGCAGCCAGTCGTGGGAGGAGTAGAGGCGGTTCCCGGTCAGGGCGTCCCAGGCCGTGGGTGGGAGCCCGCCGAGGACGTCCGCGAAGGGCGAGGTGTGTGACATGCGATGGGGTCCTGTCTGAAGAGGGCGGACGCTCAGCCGCGCCGGGCGGCGAGCTCCAGCTGCTGCACCCGGCTGCCGACCCGGGTGCGCAGGACCACACGCGGCGCCCCGTCGCCCGGGAGGACCTGGAGGGTGCGCTCCTCCGTCCAGCCGGCGAAGCGGAACTCCTGGTCGCCGACGTGCACCAGGCGGAACTCCGGCCGGCCGTCCAGGCTGAGCACCAGGTGCTCGCCGTCGCGCTCGACCGAGGCCGCCAGCTGCTTCTGCGGCTGGAGGAACTCGCCTTCGGTCTCCTCCCAGTTGGCGAAGGACTCGGGGAGGTCGAAGCGCACCAGGGAGGCCTCGGTGGCCTCCGCCGTCAACGGTCGACGGCCCCGGCTGAAGACGATCTCCGAGACGTCGACCCGGTCCCGCACCTCGGCGGGGAAGAGCTCGAAGAGCTCCTTGCTCGGCAGGGTGTCGATCACCAGGTGCACCCGGGTCTCCGTGCCCGTGTTCTCCACCCGGTGGACCTGACTGAAGTCGCCGAACCAGAAGGTGCCCGGCTGCCACTGCTGGAGCTTGCCCGCGATGTACATCCGGGCCTCGGTGTGGGTCAGGATCGGGACGTGCACCCGCGCGGTGCCCCACGCGACGCCGTACTTGTTGTCGAAGTGGTCGGCCGACCGGGCGCCGGGGCCGAGCGCCATCAGCCGGGCGCTGCGCAGCTCGGCGGGGATGGTGTCGAGCACCTCCGCCAGGTACGGCGCCTTCTCCAGCCACGCGGTGGGCTCGAAGTCCACCAGCGCCGGGCCGCCCGGGTCGGTGCGGTCGAGGTCGCCGCCGGGGCTGCGCAGCGGCAGGACCCGCCAGTCGATGGGCGCCTCGCCGATCACGCCGTCGGCGCCGTACGTCCGCTGGAGGTTCCAGGCCTGCCGGCGCAGTTCCGCGACGTCGGCGACCAGTCGCTCGACGTCGAAGTCGAGCGCCAGCCGCGCCGCCTCGGGCAGTCCGGGTACCACGTGCGCCTGCGTCGCCTCGGTCATCTCGTGCTCTCTCCTCTGGCCTTGGTTGGTGGACGTGCGGGGGTTGGTGGAGCGTCAGCCCCAGCCGGGGTCGCCGGGCAGGAGGGCGGTCACGGTGCCGACCGCGAGTGCGACCGCCGTCGAGACACGCAGCAGGAAGTAGAGGGTGGAACGCATCCTTGGCTCGCTTTCGTAGGGCCGACGGTTGTGACGGGAGTAAGCCTGCGGGCCGGGTGGGGTGCTCGGGGAGGCCTTCCGGGTCGCATGAAGTTGCACTGCAGCAAGGTGAGGTCGCGAACTCGGGAACAATATTCCAGGACATGACAAATCGGATGTTTTCCGCCAATCGGCCCGCCATCATGAACGCCCTGTAAAGAATTTCCCGAAACCTTTACCGGGCAACGCTTCCTGCTGATACTGAGGCCGATCCGTCGAACCGGATCCGTCATTGTTAGAAACGGTTAAAGGTCGATGGCCGGTTCGACTCGGATCACCTAGAGTTGGCGCCGTGAATTTGCCGAAGCCCGGATTTCCCGAACTCCTGCCTTCACTCGACGCCACAAGCGTCGCGATCTACAAGTACGCCCTGGAGGCCGGCGGACTGACCGTCGGCTCGGTCGCCGGCCTGACGGGCACCGACCCGGCGGAGGCCGAGGCGGTCCTCTCCGGGCTGATCGCCATGCGCCTGCTCCAGCCGAACCGCGACGGCTGGGTCCCCACGCACCCCGCCACGGCCCTGGCCACCCTGTTGGCGCCCGTCGAAATCGACATCCGGCTGCGCGAGTTGGACGTGGCCCGGGTGCGCGAGGAGGTCGCCGCACTCCTCCCGCTCTACGAGGAGCACAGCGCCGCCCGGGAATCGCCCACCACCACGATCGAGATCCTCGACAACCTCGAATCGGTGCGCTCGGCCCTCGACGCCGCCAGCGCCCAGTGCCGCGAAGAGACCCTGACCGCCCAGCCGGGCGGCGGGCGCCAGCAGGAGATGCTGGCCGAAGCCACCCCGCGGGCCCTCGCCATGCTCCAGCGGGGCCTGCGGATGCGCACCATCTACCAGCACACGGCGGTCTTCAGCGGGCCGACCCGGGACTACGTCAACGAGGTCACCCGCAAGGGTTCGGAGGTCCGGATCTTCGGCGAGGACTTCACCCGGATGATCATCTTCGACCGGCAGGTGGCCTTCATCGGCGACCGCACCCGGCCGAACCTCGCCCTGGTGATCCGCGAACCCACCCTGGTCGGCGTCCTGGCCGACGACTTCGAGCGGCTCTGGCGCTGGAGCAACCCCTTCCTCGCGGTGCCGCAGCGCATCACCCGGGACGCCGCCGAGGGCATGAGCAGCGCCAAGCGCACCGTGCTCCGGCTGATGGCCGACGGCCTGAAGGACGAGGTCATCGCGCGTTGCCTGGGCATGTCCGTCCGCACCTGCCGCAAGCACATCGCGGAGATCATGCAGGAACTGAACGCCACCAGCCGCTTCCAGGCGGGCTGCCGCGCGATGCAGCGGGGCCTGATCGACAGCGGCCCGCTGAGCGTCACTCCCGACGGCTATCTCCTGCCCGACGGCGGTGACCCGTCCGCGGATTCCCGCCCCGAATCCGCCGGCGAGCGGAATCGGGGCCACGCGGAGAATGCGTTCGGAGCCGCCCGCGTCCGGGTCTGACGCCACGGCGCAAAGCAGCGGCGGAGATCGGCGGTGCTCCGCTTCCCGTTCACGAGGAGATATTCCCCTCCTGACGGGCCATCACCCAGCCCCCCCTTGGGTCGGATATCGAACGGTCGGCGCTCCGGCGGCCGCGGAATGCCTGCCCGGGCGGAGCGCCGCCGAGAACGGAACGCGGCGTCCACCCGGGCCGCGACGGCCGAACGGAAGCCCGCCGACCCGCACACGGCGCAGCGGCGGGAGGCCGCGTCGACGATCGCGGGCAGGTCCTGCGCGCCTGCGCCCAAGTGCCGCGGGCTACTCGAGGGGCGCCTGCGGCATCGTGCCGGGGCAGAGTCGGCGCGGCTGCCCGTCACCCTTGAGCTTCGCGTCGACGCAGCCGCCCGGCAGCGCGCCGGGGCCGTAGGTGCTGGTGCCGAAGTTGGCGGTGACCTCGAGAACGCCGTTGCCGAAGCTGGTTCGCTGCACCTGGTGGTCCGCGCTCAGGTAGCGGAAGTCGGTCATCGGCTGAGTGCCGGCGGCCTCGTGCAGGGGCGCGAAGTACTGCTGGAGTGCGGCGAGTTGCCTGCCGTCGGTGTTCAGCGTCGGGCCGTTGAGGACCAGGTTCAGCGGGGTGTTCTGCAAGATCGCCTGCAACGCCCGGGTGGTCTCCAGCGCCGGGAACTTGGTGTAGGACAGCTCCCACCGGTCGAGGTTGACCTGGGCGTCGTGCAAGGCGGTCTCCAGCAGCGGGATCCGGTACGCCGGGTCGAACATGGCCTTGGTCAGATCATCCGGCAGGGTGACCGGTTTGAAGAAGACGCCCGGTGCGGTGGCCGGCGCGTAGCCGCCCCAGACCTCCTTGTCCTTCTCCAGTGGCCACAGCCCGTCCACCGGCGGGGTCAGCGAGCCGTGGCTGAAGGCGATGACCGGGCCGGCCCAGCTGTGCGCGGCCTCGGATCCGAGCACCAGTTTGTCGGGACCGGACAGTCGGCGCATCCGGGCGATCCGGTTGGCTTCGTCCTGCTGCTGGTTCATCGGGTGGTCGGGGCTGAAGTCGTCGTACAGCTCGCCGGCCGCGTCCACGTCCAGGAAGTAGCTGTTCGATCCGTTGGCGGTCATCTGCCGGGTGCGCTGGGCGAGGAACTCGTCGTGCTGCGCGAACGCCTGCGAACTGAGGTAGCAGCCGCGATCGTGGAAGCCCGCGAGCACGGATCCGTCCTGCCGGTGGATGCAGTAGCCCGGGTAGACCGGGGCCGGCCAGGCGGAGGTGGGGGCGTCGGCGGTGGCCGGGTCCTGCCCGTTGGCGAACGAGTCGTACGGGCCGACCAGGTAGCCCGCCCGCTTCGCGGCGGCCACCGCCTGTGCGTCCATCGGCTGGTCGTCGGCGTCGTAGCCGAGCCAGAGCCGGGACAGGCCCAGCGCCTGCATCTGCCGCACTCCCTGCGCGGTGCGGGCGCTGCCCCAGGCGTAGGCGTGGAACGCGCCGAGCAGCTTGCCGACCTCCGGGTTGGCGGCGATCTTGCTGCTCAGCGTGGCCAGTTGGCCCTGGTCACCGAGCCAGTGGCGGTAGTCCTGCGCAGGGGCGACCGGCGAGGGGGCGGTGAGGGCGAAGGTGACCGTGTAGTCCCGGGTGCCCGCCCGCTGGGAGAACGTGTGCACGGCGGTGCCGCGCAGACGGCCGTCCTGGGAGCCGAGGCCGAGTGAGGTGCCGATCGGCTGCGGCACCAGGTAGCTGAGACCCGCTCCGGCCAGCGTGTAACCCCACAACGGCATGCTCAGGTCGGTTCCGAGGCCGTAGCTGGCGCCGGCCACGCCGGTCCGGGTCGAGTTCCAGAACGGGTCGGCCACCGGAATGCCCAGACCCTCGCCGCGCGGCAGCTGCATCTGCGTGGCGGACGGATCGGTGCCGGTGACCGGCCAGGACAGCGTGGCGCCGTCGCGCTCGCTGTGCACGGTGACCTGGAGCCGACCGCGCACCGCGGCGGCGGTGACGCTCAGGCCGTGCTCCGGCAGCTTCCAACTGGCCGTACCGCCCTCGACGGTGACCGGGCCGGGCGCGCCCAGTGGCTGCGCGGCGGGTGCGGAGAGGGTCAGCGTCCGTTCGTCGCGGCCTTGCGCGGTGATGGCCAGCGAGTCGGTCCGCAGCTGTGCGACGCCGCCGTCCACCGGGATGTCCAGGAGGTTGCCGTGTGACCGGATCGAGAGGCCGGCGGGCGCCCGGCCGGCAGGGTGGGTGGTCGCCCCGTGGGCGGCTGACCAGCTCGCGTTGACGAGGGTGGCAGCGCTCACCAGCGCGAGCGCTGCCACCGTCGCGCGGCGGCGGGGGGTGCGTCGCGGGCGTTGCGGGTGGGGCGGCGGAGTGGAGCTCGTGGTCGTCATGCTGCGGAAGGATGTCGGAGGGTCATAAGAAGGTCTCTTATGAGGCGTCGGCGGGGCCGTGCCACGAACGGGCCGTCAGCGCGCCGACCGCCCTGGCGGACGCGCTCAGCCGGCCAGTGCCAGCCGGAACAGCGCGCCGCCGCCCGGGGCGTTCTCGGCGGTGAGGGTGGCGCCGTGGGCGCGGGCGATCTGACGGGCCATCGCGAGTCCGAGACCGGAGCCGGGCAGTGCGCGGGCCGCCGAGGCGCGGTAGAAGCGGTCGAAGACGTACGGCAGGTCCTCCGGCGCGATGCCGGGGCCGTGGTCGCGCACGGTCAGCTCCAGGCCGGCCGTGAGGTGCACCTCGACCGTGCCGCCCGCCGGGCTGAACTTGGCCGCGTTGTCCAGCAGGTTGGACAGCAGCCGGGCGCACCGTCCCGGCACGCCCGGGACGGTGCGCTCCCCGGCGGTGTCCACCAGGGTGAAGCCGATCGCGGGCCAGTGCTCGCGGGCGGCGTCCACGCAGCGCGCGACCAGCGCGCCCACCCGGACCTCCTCGAGCAGCGGCTGCGGCTCCTCGTCGCGGGCCAGCTCGATCAGGTCGTTGACCATGCCGGTCACCTCGCGCAGCTGGCGGCCCAGCGCGGAGGCCGCCCGCTCGCGCTGGCTGTCGGTCAACCGGTCGGCGCGGCTCAGGAGTTCGGCGTTGGTGCGGAGCGCCGTGAGCGGGGTGCGCAGCTCGTGCGAGGCGTCCGCGACCAGCCGGCGCTGGGCGGCCACGGACTGTTCCAGCTCGCCCAGCATGGTGTTGAAGCTGCCCGCCAGTCTGGTCAGTTCGTCCTCCCGGCGGCCGGGCGGCAGCTCGATGCGCAGACCGGCGTCGCGGGTGTCGGCGATCCGTTCGGCGGTCCTGGTCAGCCGGGTGACCGGGGCCAGTCCGGTGCGGGCGACCGTGTGGCCGAGCGCGGCGGCCAGCAGCACCCCGGCCGCGGCGACGGCCGCCATCAGCTCGCCGGCCTGCCGTACGCCCTCCTGCACGGTGTCGGCGCGCAGCGCCACCTGGACGGCCTGCCGGGTGCCGGCGGGGGCGGCGGTCATCGGGGTGGTGAGCATCCGGGCCGGGTGGCCGCCGATGGTGACGTCGGTGAAGTAGCCGCCGCGCTCGCGGGCCGCGATCCGGCGGGTGGCGGGCGTGACCGGCAACAGGTACGGCTGTGCCGGGTCCCTGGCCGGGTCGGCCGGCACGATCTGGGCGCACGCGGGAGCGGCCAGGTAGCCGCACTCGCCGTAGACCACCTGTGGTCCCTGGCCGCGGTGCTGCTGCTGGAGCAGGGTGGCCTGCTGGGTGAGGTGCAGGTCGAGCTGGTGCTCGAGCTCGTAGCGGACGACGGTGAAGGCCGCCGCGCTGACGCCGACGGCGACCAGCGCGACCGCGGCCGTGCAGGCCAGCGCCAGCCGGGTGCGCAGCGGACGGCGCCGGCGCCAGCGGGCGTGCGCCCTCACCGCTCCTCCAGCCGGTAGCCCACCCCGTGCACGGTGTGCACCAGCCTCGGCTCGCCGCCGGCCTCCAGCTTCCGTCGCAGGTAACCGATGTAGACCGCCAGCGAGTTGGAGTCGGGGCCGAAGTCCGAGCCCCACACCCGCTCCATGATCACTTCGCGCGGCAGCACCTGGCCGGGGTGGCGCAACAGGACCTCCAGCAGCGCGAACTCGGTGCGCGAGAAGTCCAGCGGGCGGCCGCCGCGGCTGCCGGTGCGGGTGACCGGGTCGACCACGAGGTCGGCGTACCGGTACTCGGCCTCCTCGACGGCCGGAGCGCTGCGGCGCAGCAGGGCGCGCAGCCGGGCGGTCAGCTCGTCCAGCGCGAACGGCTTCACCAGGTAGTCGTCGGCGCCCGCGTCCAGGCCGTCGACCCGCTCGCTCACCGAGTCGCGGGCGGTCAGCACCAGGATCGGGATCCGGTCGCCCAGGGCCCGCAACCGTCGGCAGACCGCCAGGCCGTCGAGCGCGGGCATCATCAGGTCGAGCACCATGGCGTCGGGCTGCCAGCGGGTCACCTCGCCGAGCGCCGCCAGCCCGTCGGCGGCGCCGCGCACCTGGTAGCCCTCGACCGCCAGCCCGTCCTCGACGGCGGCTCGCACCTCCGGGTCGTCGTCCACGACCAGCACCTTCTGCCCGTTGCTCATGCGGACAACCCTCTCAAACCGACTCTGAGAACTCTCTTACATCGGCTCGCCAGGCTGCCGGGCATGCGGACAGAACACGGGGACCAACCCCTCTCGGTGGTGATCGGTGCAGGTGGCACAGGCGGACACATCTATCCGGGCCTGGCGCTGGCCGAGGCCCTGCGCCGAGCCGACCCGCGAGCGGTGATCTCGTTCGTGGGTACCGAGCGCGGCCTGGAGACCAGGCTGATCCCGGAGGCCGGCTACCGGCTGCACACGGTCGACATGATCCCCTTCGACGCCGCCCTCGGACTGCGCCGCTACACGCTGCCCGCCGCGCTGCTGCGCTCCGGCCGGCAGTGCCGGGAGATCCTGCGGGCCCAGGGTGCGCAGGTGGCGGTCGGCATGGGCGGCTACCCGAGCGCGCCGGTGATCGTCGGGGCCCGGCTGGCCGGCCTGCCGAGCGTGGTGCACGAGTCCAACGCCGTGCCGGGACGGGCCAACCGCTTCGCCGCCCGGCTCACCCCGCACCTGGCGCTCGCCTTCGACCGGACCCGGTCCCACCTGCCCACGGGCCGGCGGGTGGAGACGGTGGGCATGCCGCTGGTGGGCGCGGTGGCCCGGCTGGACCGGGCGGCGCTGCGGGCCGAGGCCCGGCGCCACTTCGAGGTCCCGGAGCACGCCCGGCTGCTGGTCTTCAACGGGGGCAGCCTCGGCGCCACCCGGCTCACCGAGGCCGCCGTCGACCTGGCCGAACGCTGGCGGCACCGCCCCGACCGGCGACTGCTGGTCAAGACCGGCCCCACCGCCCTGGACGAGGTGCGGGCCCGGCTGGCCGGCAACCCGGTGGCGCGGGCGGTGCCCTACCTGGACCGGATGGACCTCGCCTACGCGGCGGCCGACCTCATGGTCTGCCGGGCGGGCTCGGCCACCGTCGCCGAACTGGCCACGACCCGGATGCCCGCCGTGCTGGTGCCCTACCCGCACGCACCCCACGACCACCAGACGCACAACGCCCGGGTGCTCTCCGACACCGGCGCCGGCCTGCTGCTGCCGGACGCCGAATGCACCGGCGAACGGCTGGCCGCACTGGTGGAACCGCTGCTCGCCGACCCGGCCCGGCTGACGGGGATGGCGGCGGCGGCCGACCCCGGTACCCACGCGGACGCCGCCGACCTGCTGGCCGCCAAGGTGCTGGCCACCATCCGCCGCGGCGTGCCGGCCACCGCGTCCGGGCCCACCACCGAACCGGACGGCCCCCGAGGGCCGCACCGGGCGAACGGCCCGCACGACCCCCACGACCGATACGACCCGTTGACCAGCGACAACCCGCCCCTGCACACCTGGAGGACGACATGACCGCGCAGACCGACGACCGCCGCCCGCAGCCCTCGAACGACGCTTCCACGCCCGCCGACTGGACCGGACGCACGGTGCTGGTCACCGGCGCCGAGGGCTTCATCGGCAGCACCCTGGTCGACCTGCTGGTGACCCGGGGCGCCCGGGTGCGGGCCCTGGTGCACTACAAGCCGTACGCCGAACGCGGCTACCTGGCCCGCTACCTGGCCGAGTCCGACGGCGCCGTGGAGATGCTCGCGGGAGACGTCCGGGACGCCGGCCGGGTGCTGGACGCGGTCGCCGGCTGCGACACCGTCTTCCACCTCGCCGCGCTGATCGGCATCCCCTACAGCTACCAGGCTCCGGAAGCCTACGTGCAGACCAACGTGGTCGGCACCCAGAACGTCGCAGCCGCCTGCCTGCGCCACGGCGCCAGGCTGCTGCACACCTCCACCAGCGAGGTGTACGGCAGCGCGATCACCGTCCCGATCAGCGAACACCACCCGCTGCAGCCGCAGTCCCCGTACTCCGCCTCGAAGATCGGTGCCGACATGGCGGCCCTCTCCTACTGGAATTCCTTCGAACTGCCGGTTTCGGTGGTCCGCCCGTTCAACACCTACGGGCCGCGCCAGTCCGCCCGCGCGGTGATCCCCACCATGCTCGCCCAACTCCACTCCGGGGCACGGCAGATCAAGCTCGGCTCACTCACCCCCACCCGCGACTTCAGCTACGCCACGGACACCGCCGAGGGCTTCCTGGCCATCGCCCGGGCCGATCGCACCATCGGCGAGGTGCTCAACCTCGGCACCGGCCACGAGATCTCCATCGGCGACCTGGCCACCGCGCTCATCACCACCAGCGGCCGCGACGCCGAGGTCGTGGTCGACCCGGGTCGACTGCGCCCCGGCGGCAGCGAGGTGGCACGGCTGCTCTCCGACAACCGCAAGGCGCGCGAACTCGCGGGCTGGCAGCCGCGCGTCGACCTGGCGGAGGGCCTGCGCCTCACCTCCGACTGGGTCGCCGAGCACCTGCACCTGTTCGCGCCCGAGCGCTACCAGGTCTGACGCGGAGGTGACCCGCGCGGCCACATCGGCCACATCGCTCGGGTCGGGCCACGTCGGTCGGGTCGGGTCGGGGCGGGCCGGGTCGGGAGGGCGCCCCGGCCGCTGCCCCGGCGCCGTCGGGCACCGGGGCAGCGGGCCCGGGACGATGAGGTCACCCCGGGCAGGCGACGGTGCTACCGCGCCGCCGCCTGCCCGGCCGGGACCGCACCTTCGAGGCCCCGGCCGGGCAGGGCCCGCAGGATCGCCTCGACGCTCTGCTTGGCGTCGCCGAAGAGCATGGCGGTGTTGTCCCGGAAGAACAGCGGGTTCTGCACCCCCGCGTAGCCGGAGGCCATCGAGCGCTTGAAGACGATCACCTGCTCGGCCTCCCACACCCGCAGGACGGGCATCCCGGCGATCGGGCTGCCCGGGTCGTCGGTGGCGGCCGGGTTGACGGTGTCGTTGGCGCCGATGACGAGGACGACCGAGGTCGCGGCGAAGTCGTCGTTGATCTCGTCCATCTCCAGGACGACGTCGTAGGGCACCTTCGCCTCGGCGAGCAGCACGTTCATGTGCCCGGGCAGGCGCCCGGCGACGGGGTGCACCCCGAAGCGGACCTCGACCCCGCGGTCGCGCAGCCGCTGCGTCAACTCGGCCACCGGGTGCTGGGCCTGGGCCACGGCCATGCCGTAGCCGGGGGTGATCACCACCGATCGGGCCCGGTCGAGCAGCCCGGCGGCCTCCTCGGCACGGACCTCGCGGTGCTCGCCCTGCTCCTCGCCCCCGCCGGACGGGGCCTCGATGCCGAAACCACCGGCGATCACGGACAGGAAGGAGCGGTTCATGGCCTTGCACATGATGTACGACAGGTAGGCACCGGAGGAGCCGACCAGCGCCCCGGTGACGATGAGCAGATCGTTGTCGAGCAGGAACCCCGAGGCGGCCGCGGCCCAGCCCGAGTAGCTGTTCAGCATGGAGACCACCACGGGCATGTCGCCGCCGCCGATCGAGGCGACCAGGTGCCAGCCCAGGGCGAGCGCCAGCACGGTGACCGCGACCATCAGGGCCGGGCCCGGGCTGGCGGTGAACCAGACCGTCAGGCCCAGGAAGGCGGCCAGCGCGCCCAGGTTGAGGGCGTTCTTCCCGGGCAGCGTCAGCGGACGCGAGGCGATCCGGGCGGACAGCTTCAGGAAGGCCACGATGGAGCCGGTGAAGGTGACCGCGCCGATGAAGACGCCGATGAAGACCTCGGCGTGGTGGATGCCGAGCAGGTCACCGGCGATCCGGGTCTGGCCGGACCCGTGGGACTCGACCTCCAGGTAGCTGTTCCAGCCGACCAGGACGGCGGCGAGACCGACGAAGCTGTGCAGGACGGCGATCAGCTCGGGCATCTGGGTCATCTCGACCCGCCGCGCCCGCCACAGCCCGGCCGCACCGCCGAGCGCCATCGCGATCACGATCAGCGCGACCGCGCCGGCGGTGATGCTCTGCGCCGCCACCACGACGGTGGCGACCAGCGCCAGGGCCATGCCGGCGATGCCGTAGACGACACCGGCCCGCGAGGTCCGGTGCTGGGAGAGCCCGGCGAGGCTGAGGATGAACAGCAGCGCGGCGACCAGGTCCGCGGCGTGCGAGGCCGTCGTGGAAGTCATCGGGTTCGACGCCTTTCGGGGGAGGTCGAGAACATCGACAGCATGCGGCGGGTCACGGCGAAGCCGCCGAAGATGTTCACGCTGGTCAACAGCACGGCGATGAAGGACAGCACGGTGACGACGCGGCTCTCGTGGCCGATCTGCAGCAGGGCCCCGATCACCACGATCCCGGAGATCGCGTTGGTCACCGACATCAGCGGGGTGTGCAGGGCGTGGTGCACCTTGCCGATGACGTAGTAGCCGATGACCACGGCGAGTGTGAACACCGTGAGGTTTCGGGCGAGTTGGGCCGGCGCGAAGGCGGTCAGCAGGAAGGCCGCGAACATGCCCGCGCCGATCAGGCCGAAGCGCGCCGCGGGGCCGAGGCGGGGCCGTCCCGGTTCCACGGCCGCGGATGCCGGCGCGAGGGGTTGCGCGGCCGGAGCGGCGGACACCGCCACGGGCGGCGGCGGCCAGGTGATCCGGCCGTCGCGGACGACCGTGACGGCCCGCTGGACCACGTCGTCGAAGTCCAGGGCCAACCGGCCGTCCCGGTCGGGCGTCAGCAGCTTCAACAGGTTGACCAGGTTGGTGCCGAACAGCTGCGAGGCCTGTGCGGGCAGTCGGGCCGCCAGGTCGGTGTACCCGATGATGGTGACGCCGTTGTCGGTGACCACCGTCCGGCCCGCCACGGTGCCCTCGACGTTCCCGCCCTGCGCGGCGGCCATGTCGACGACGACGCTGCCGGGCCGCATCGCCGCCACGTCCTCCGCCGTGAGCAGCCGCGGGGCCGGGCGGCCGGGGATCAGCGCCGTCGTGACGATGATGTCCACGTCCTTCGCCTGCTCGTGGTACAGCGCGGCGGCGGCGCGGTCGTACTCGGCGGAGGTCGCCTTGGCGTACCCGTCGGCGCTCGCCTCCTGGACGACCTCCACGGCCAGGTACTCGCCGCCCAACGACCTCACCTGGTCGGCCACTTCGGGCCGTGGATCGGTCGCTCGTACGATCGCGCCCAGGCTGGACGCGGCGCCGATGGCGGCCAGGCCGGCCACGCCGGCACCCGCCACGAGGACCTTCGCCGGCGGGACCTTGCCCGCGGCGGTGACCTGGCCGGTGAAGAAGCGCCCGAACACGTGGGCCGCCTCGATCACCGCCCGGTACCCGGCGATGTTGGCCATCGAGCTGAGCACGTCCATCGACTGCGCCCGGGAGATCCGCGGGACGGCGTCCAGGGCCAGCGCGGTGACGCCCTGGGAGGAGAGTGCCTTGAGCAGTTCGGGGTGCTGTGCGGGCGCGATCAGGCCGATCAGGGTGGTGCCCTCGCGCAGCCGGGCGATCTCGTCGTCCGTCGGGGCGTTGATCTTCAGGACCACCTCTGCCGCCCAGGCGTCGCCGATGCGCGCCCCGGCGTCGGTGTAGGCGGCGTCGGTGAAGCCGGAGGCGGCGCCGGCCCCCGGTTCGACGACGACGTCGTAGCCGAGACCGAGCAACTGCCGCACCGTCGCCGGTGTCGCCGCGACGCGGGCGTCCCCGCTGGACGACTCGGCGACCACGCCGATGGACCGGGGTGGGGGTTGGGTCGGGACAAGTGCAGACATGTCTGGTGTCTCCCTCGTCGAAAGCGCTGCTGACCGGGGGGATGCGCGGCCGGGGAGGATCCCCGGCCGTTGGTCGAAGGAACGTACTCCTACCCAGTCTGCGAACCGATGGCGCGAACCAGTGACGAGCCTCACTCAGCCGTACGGACACCGGCCGGGCGTGGCCGGGCGTCCGCCGCCTCCCGAGGGTGGTGGGCCCCTCCCGCCGGCGGTCCGTCGCCCTTACCAGTGCGGTCGGCGGCTCCGGCCGGAATTCCGAAGTAATTCACATCCTTCGGCTCAAAACCACTGGGGCCGGGTGTTTCCGGTCGGTCCCCTGACTACGCCGCGTGCCGCGGCACGATGACTGGCCCAGGTCATTCGGGTTCCTGTCCTCGGAGGCCGAGGAGGCCCACCGCCTCAAGGGCCAGTTCCCGCTGATCGCGGCCATGTTCTACCCCAACGCGACCGGGGACGAGCTCGACCTCGAAGTGGACCAGCAGAGCTGGTACTTCCTGTTCGACGACGCGCTCGACGAACAGTGCGGCCGCACGCCCGAGCGGGTCCGCCACCTGGTCGGGCTGGTCAAGGAGGGCACCGCGGGAGAGGCGTCCCCGCTGCCCCTGGCCGCTGCCTTCGCCGACATGCGGCGTCGCGGCTGCCGGGACATGCCCGAGGACTGGGTCCAGCGGTCGGCGGCCCACTGGGCCTCCTCCCTCGACCACCACGTCCACGAGGCGCGCAGCCGGCAGTCCGGCACGCCGATGTCCCTGGGAACCTACCTGCGCGTCCGGCGCCACACCATCGGCGTGGCACCCGTCATCCACCTCGCCGAGCGGCTGTCCTCGTGCGTCCTGCCGGACCACCTCTACGCGCTGCCGCACCTGTCGGTCATGCGGGAGATGACGAAGACCTTCATCATCTGCGACAACGACATCGTCTCCCTGGACAAGGACGAGGCGCTGGGGGAGCGGAACAACCTGGTCCTCTGCCTGGAACGGGAGCACGGGCTCTCCCGGCAGGAGGCGGTCGACCTGGCCCTCCGCCGCCGGGCCGAGGCCCTGGACCTGTTCACCGGCGCCCACCGGGCCCTGCTGGGCAGTGCGACGGCCGGCCGGCTCGACCCGGCCGAACGCGACCTGCTCCAGCGCTACTGCACGGAGGCGCTGCAGACCACGGTCCGCGGCGCCCACGACTGGCACCACGTCTCCACCCGGTACCGCGGTCAGCGACCGGCGCCCCCGTTCCACGACCGCGCGCGCAGCCCGTTCCAGGACCGCACCGCCAGGACCCGACACAGCCGAGGAGCAGCACCACGCCCGACCACCGCCCGGCGTCCTTCGTCGCCTCCGAACGGGACCGGACCTGCCCGTTCGACCCGTCGCCGGACCTGCGCCGGATGCGCGACGAGGACGGCCTGCCCCGGCTGCGCGTCCTCCACCCGGTGCGCGGCGAGATCGAGGCCGTCGTCGTCACCCGGTACGGCGACGTCCGGGCCGCCTTCGCGGACGAGCGCCTGGTGACGGGCAACGGCATCGACCCGGCGCTGCCGCACACGCTGTTCAACCACCCCGGCTTCCTGGCCGCCTACAGCGGGGCGGAGCACGGCCGCCTCCGGCGGATGCTCATCGGCGGCTTCACCGTCCGTCAGGTCGAGCGCCGGGTCAGCAACTGGCCCGGCTGGAACTGAAGATCGCCCTGCCGGCCCTGCTCCGCCGCTTCCCGACCCTGCGGCTCGCCGCCCCCGAAGCCGCCGTCCGCTACCGCCGGGGCTCGACGGTCTACGGCGTCGAGGCGCTCCCGGTCACCTGGTGATCTGTGGGCCCGTCGACCGCCGGTCGGCGCGGCGGCCGACACCGGACGTACGGGAAGTCCGGGGGCCGGGGTTGCGTCGTCGGCGGTGTCGCGGGCGAGCGGGCGCCGGGAACGGGCGAGCGAGCGGATCCTGCCATCGTGAACCGTTCGTCCACCGCGGAGGTTTGCCTTCACTTTGCCTGATCAGGGGTCAAGTGAGAGGGGCGTGGCGGCAACGAAATCCCTCTTTCCGGTCATTCCGCCGACCGCGTCTACCGTTCCGGCGAGCCGCGGCCCTACGGTTGTTCCATCCGATCCGTTCGCACACCCCGGGGATGGCATGGATATGAGGAAGCGATTCGCGGTGTTCGCACTGGCCACGGCCGTGGCCGGAGCGGGATTCGTCGGCATCTCGTCGACGTCGGCCTCCGCCACCACGACGGCGCTGAGCTGTGGCAACAAGCAGTTCTTCACCGGGAGCGGCGGCCACGCGGGTGCGTCGATCAGGTGTACGGGCGGGCCCTTCGTCGCGGACGTGACGTGCTTCAAGCCGGGCTACGGCCGGTACCACCACTACGGCAACCGCGTCGAGAGCGGCGGCACCTCGACCGTGTGGTGCGACCTCAACGCCACCGCGGAGAACGTGACGGGCCTCGCTTCCTGAACCCGCGTCACGGAAACGGGGTCGGAACACCCGCACCGGAGGGTGAACTCCGAAGGCCCCCACGGAGCGGGCGCGGCGGCGCGCCCGCTCCTGCACGTTCAGTGGCGGAACAGCCCGCGCCGCTCCGCTTTCGCCGACGGCGCCGGGACGCCGTCTCAGGCGGGCAGCACCCACTTCTGGTTGGCGCCGCCGGTGCAGTCCCAGATCTGCACCTGGGTGCCCGCGGTGGTGGACCACCCGGGGTCGTCCAGGCACTTGTCGGACTGCGGGTTGTACAGCGAACCGTCGGAGCGCGGGATCCAGACCTGGGAGCCGGTGTTGTTGCAGGCGTAGAGGTCCACCGCTGTGCCGTTCGCGGTGCCGGCCGCGTACACGTCCAGGCACTTGCCCAGCACGTGCAGCGTGCTGCCGGCCTGGACGACCGTCCACTGCTGGGCGGGGGTGCCGTTGCAGGTGTAGATCTGCACCGGGTTGTAGTCGGCGGTTGAGGCAGCGCGGTCGTCCAGGCAGAGGCCGCCGTAGCCGGTGATCGCCGAGCCGCCGCCGCTGCCGCCGGTGGTGGAGGTGTACGCCGCGACGGATGCGACGCTCATCGTGGCCCCCGAGGTGGTGGCCGCCGTCGGGGTAGTGCACCCGCAGACGCCGTTGGGGAAGCCGCCGCCGATGGCCAGGTCGAGGATGATGGACAGCGGGTGGTCGAAGGCCTGCTGCCAGACGGCGGTGCCGACCTGGTTCTCCGTCACGGTGAAGTACGCGGTGCCGTCGAGGTACCAGGTGATCGACTCGGCGGCGGTGTTGGTGCGGTCCAGGACCATCGTGTAGTCGTGGTAGCCGCTCTGGCAGCCCGGGCAGGCGCGCAGACCGCTGCCGATCCCGTTGCCCTCGTTGCACACGCCGCCGGGGGAGGTGCCGCAGTGAACGGTACCGGCCACCTGCGAGCGGGCGTTGACGTCCTCCATGATGTCGATCTCGCCGTTCTCGGGCCACTGCCCCGGGCCCAGCATCCAGAACGCGGGCCAGTACCCCAGCCCGCCGGCGGGGGCGGGCTGCATGATCGAGGCCGTGACCTCCAGCTTGCCGCCGGCCGGCGCGCCGGCGACCGCGTTCGGCGTCCGGATCCGGCCCGAGGTCCAGGAGCCTCCGCTGCCGAGGGCGGTGATGTCCAGGTGGCCGTTGCCGTCGAGGTGGACGTTGGCGGTCGAGTCGGTCATGGTCTCGATCTCGCCGGTTCCGAAGTTCGAGCCAGGGCCGGTGTCGTACGTCCAGTTCGCCCCGGACGGCCGTGTGCCGGCGGGGCCCGCGAAGTCGTCACTGAACACGGTCGTCCACCCCGGCGGCGGCCCGGCGGCGGCCACCGGGGTCGCCGCCGTCACCATGGTGGTGGCGGCGGTGGCGGGCGCCTGGCCGAGCAGCGCGACGAGCATGCCGAGGGTGGCCAGGACCGCGAGTCGGCGGCCGGGCCGGGTGAGTTGGCTGGCGCGTCGGCCGGTGCGGCGGCGCGCGTGGTCACGGGTCATCTGCGGCTCCCAACGGAAGGGGCGCGGACCCGGCCCGCGAGGTGGGGTGGGGGCCGGTTCCGCGGAGCGGAGCGGAGCGGGGGTTCCGGTCCGGCGGATCCCGCCGGACGAGCCCTGGAGTCGTCCCATCGTGTGCTGAGCTGAGGCGCATTCAACTCCTGTACCTGTCAAGGCGTCAAGAGGCTGGAACGGCGCTCCCTGGCGTCAACTCGTGAAGGCCCTCGTTCGAAGGCTCTGGCGATCAACGCGGTCCTGGCGACATCCGCCCTCGTGCCGGCGGCCCCGGCCGCGCAGTCCGACGACCATGGCGGCCGGCAGCCCCACCACGGCGAGGACCACGACGCTCCCGCCGGGACGCTCTGCCCGTTCCACCTGCACATCACCGACCTGCTCGACCAGGAGGAGATCAGGACCGTCGGCCGCTACCCCGACGGCTCTCCCGAGAGGTCCTCCGGCGCAGGCCGCTGATCCTGCGGTGCACCGACGTGGACACCAGCGCCCAGGTCGACCGCGACCGGAGCGGCCGGGCGACCGAGCACCGCCTGCCGGACGGCAGCACGCCGTGGGGGCGTTCCGCGCCCTTCGCGCGTCTCCGCCGAGATCCACCCCGGCAGGTCCCCGGGTACGCGACCCCCGCCGCCGAGCGGATCGAGGTGAGAGGGGACGGGATCGGTGTGAGACTGGGCAGGAGAGGGGTGATCACCGTGTCGGACCCACCGCACGCGTCCGCCGGTTCCGACACCGCTGTCGACGAGCGTCGGCTGGAAGAGCTGATCATCGAGGCGCAGACGGCCTTGCCGGTCGAACTGCCCGCCCTGGCGAACCGGTGCGCCGCGGCCCTCGGCATGGACGCCGCGCTGATCTACCTCGTCGACCTGCAACAACGGCTGCTCGTCCCACTCGACGAGACCTCGGAACCGGTGCCGGTGGACCGCTCGCCGGCCGGCTGGGCTTATCGCAGGCTCTCCCCGCAGGTGGCGGCCGACGACGGCGGCATGATCGTCTGGATGCCGCTGGTCGACGGTGCGGAGCGGCTGGGCGTGCTGGCGGTGCGGACCGCCGCGCTCGACGGCGTTCGGATGCGCCGCAGCCGGATGCTGGCCCATCTGTTCGCCACGCTGATCACCTCCAAGCGCACCTACAGCGACTGGCTCGCCTCCCTCGCCCGGACCACGACCATGGGGTTGCCCGCCGAGATGCTCCGGGCGTTCCTGCCGCCCAACACCGTCGGCAGCAGCCGGTGCGTCTCGACCGCGGTCCAGGAACCGGCGTACGACGTCGCCGGCGACGCCTTCGACCACTCGGTGGTCAAGAACGTGCTGCACACCATGATCCTCGACTCCATGGGTCACGATCTGACCGCCGGACTGACCACGTCGGTGGCCATGGCGGCGGCGCGCAACGCCCGCCGGGCCGGCCGCGCCCTGGCCGACGTCGTCGGTTCCGTCGACCAGGCGCTCGCCCGATGGCTGCCCGACCATTTCTGCACCGGAGTGCTGTGCAGACTCGACGCGGAGACCGGGGTGCTGCACTGGCTCAACTGTGGTCACCCACCACCACTGCTGATCCGTGCCGACCGGGTGCTCCACGGAGCGCTGGACAGCCCCCCACAGCCCCCGATCGGCCTGGCCGGCCAACTCGCCCCGGCAGCCCGGCAGGTCCACGAGACGACGCTGGAACCGGGCGACCGCGTCCTGCTCTACACGGACGGCGTCGTGGAGGCCCGCGACACGGACGGTGCGGAGTTCGGCCTCGACCAGTTCGCCGACTTCATCATCCGCTCCTCAGCCGCCGGCCAGCGCCCGGCCGAGGTGCTGCGGCTGCTCATCCACGCCATCCTCGACCACCAGCGCGACCAGCTGCGGGACGACGCGACCATCCTGATCTTCGAATGGCGCCCGCAGCACCCGTGACGCGCTGTCGCCCCTGCCCTTTGCCGCCCGTTCGCCCGTTCGCCCGTTCGCCCGTCCGCCCGTTCGCCCGTTCGCCCGTCCGCCCGTCCGCCCGTCCGCCCGGGCGATCGGGCCTCACGATCGGAACCACGGGCAACCGCGAGAGGGCCCGCGCCACGCGGATCGCGCGGGCGCGGGCCCTCTCGGGTCATCCCAGTGGTCCCTGTCCGGCCGGCCCCCGGGGTGAGGGGGTGGGCGGTCGAGATCGTGGGTGTGTTGCCGGGCCGAGGGATCGGCTCAGTACCAGTGGTGGTTCTGCCAGAAGGCCCAGGCGGCGTTCGGGCTGCTGTAGCGGGTGTTCATGTAGTCCAGCGCCCACTTGATCTGGGTGGCCGGGTTGGTCTTCCAGTCGGGACCGGCCGAGGCCATCTTGGAGGCCGGCAGCGCCTGGCCCAGGCCGTAGGAGCCCGAGCTCGGGTTGGTCGCGGTCACGTTCCAGCCGGACTCGTGGGAGATGATCTGGCTGAAGGAGGCCAGCTGGTTCGCCGGGACGATCTGGGCGGCGATGGCCTGGGGGGAGGCGGTGGCGGCGTTCGCGGTGGCGGGGACGACGGCGGCACCCAGGGCGGTCAGGCCGGCGGCGCCGGCCAGGATCGCGGCAGAGGTACGCATGCGGAGCTTGAAACTGGGCATGTAGGGCAAGACCTCAATCGGGTTGGGCCGAGCCGCGCCCCGTGCTGGACCGTGGCCGGACAGGGGCCATGACGGTCGCGGGGCGTGACCCGGCAGTTAGCCGTTCACCGGCGGGACAGGAGCCGGTGTGGCTGGATGCGGCAATTGTTGCCAGGTGGGACCGGTTGTCGACAAGACCCCCTTGTTACGATCCGCCGTCGTATTCACGGGGGTGGGGCGTGCTGGTTCGCAGGGCGGATCGCACCGCCGACAACCGTGCTGAGCTGGGAAGATGCAGCGACCGGGGTTGGCGGGTGGCGCCGGGAGTGGCCACTATCGCCCGTCGTCGACCTGTTCGGGTGTGAGCGGGCTCACTGTTTATGTCGCTTTTCAGTCGATTTTTCCGTTGCTGACCGAGTCGTCACCCGTGCTCTGAGTGCCGGCGACCTGCCTGGATCGAGACCCGCGTCACACGCCCGCCGCCGCGACGAGGGCACCGGTGACTTCGTCGCGGACGATGACCACCGCTGCCCGGTGGCACCGGGCGAGCCGACGGTGCGGTGCCGTCCTATCGTGTTCGGAGGGGGTGAGCGTGCCGAGGAGCTGCCATGGCTACGGCGAGATGGTTCTTTGAGTCAGGTCACACTGCGGCGGAGTTCAGCGCCAGACACATGATGGTCACCTACGTGCGCGGACAGTTGAAGAACGTGCGCGGCTTCCTGGTGATCGACCCGGACGACCCGGAGAAGGCCCAGGTGGAGGCGACGATCGACGCGACGCAGGTGTACACCGGACAGCCCGACCGCGACGCCCACCTGCGCAGCGCCGACTTCTTCGATGTCGAGCGTTTTCCGACCTGGACGTTCACCGGGTCCCGCATCCGGCAGGTGAGCGCGAACGACTTCGAGGTGACGGGCGAACTCACCATCCGCGGAGTGACACGCTCCGTGACGTTCGATGTGACGTACCTGGGACAGTGGGACACCCCGTGGTGGGAGGGCGACCGGGACCTGGGCCCACGGCGCCGGGCCGGATTCGTCGCCAGGTCGCGCATCAACCGCCATGACTTCGGCGTGAGCTGGAACGACGTGGTCGACCGGGGTGGTGTCGTCGTAGGCGACATGGTCGACGTCACGGTCGATGTCGAGGCAGTCCTGGAGCCCACTGCGACGGCAGGCTGACCCGCACAGGGGGAACACGGGCGCGATCGCGGGGAAGCGCGCTGGTCTCCCGGCCCCGACCGGGGCACCGCCCGGTGAGGCCTTCGACGTGCTGTTCAGCGCCGCCCGCCCCCGGCGCGCTGCCCACCGTGTCCTCCGAGGGGCGCTCGGCCTTCCACCGGCTCCGGGTGTGCGCACCTCCGGGCTGGGTGGCAGCGTGGAGGAGGGACCCGATACGCGGGGACGGCCTGCATGCACAGAGTGGACAGTCACGCCACCGGAGACACGGAACCCGGCGGACCGGGGGAACACCGGTACGCCGGGGGGCGGTCGAGTTCGAGGCTGCGGGTGCGTAGTGTCGCCGGGCAGGTGTTCCTGTGGCTGCTGGTCGTCGTGGTGCTGCTGGTCGGTGCCGGGCTGACGGCGCTCGTACTGCAGGCCCGTGGCTACGCCACGAGTGACGCCGCGCACCGCACGCGCGCCGCGGCCGTCACCATGGCGCAGGTCCCCACGGTGGTGAACGCTCTGGACAGCGCCGACCCGACCGCGGTGCTGCAGCCGCTGGCTCTGGACGTCACGGAAAAGGGCGGCTTCGACTACGTCGTGATCGCCGGCCCCGACGGGACGCGCTACGCGCAGACCGCCCAGCCCGAGCTGATCGGGAAGCACCTCATCGGCCCCTACCAGCAGGCCCTCAAGGGACCGATCACCATCAGCTTCACCGTGCCCATCGGACGCGTCGTGGAAAGCAGCGCGCCGGTCACCAGGCCGGACGGCTCGACCGCCGGCCTGGTCCAGGTCGGCTACACCGTCGCGCGGGCGAGCAGCGCGGTGAGCAGGCAGTTGCCGGTCCTGTTCGGCGGCGCGGCGGCCGCGCTCGCGGTGGGCACGGGCGGGGCGGTGCTGGTGCGGCGGCGGTTGCGTCGCCAGACCCACGGGCTGGGCCCGGCCGAGATGACGCGGATGTACGAGCACCACGACGCGGTGCTGCACGCGGTGCGCGAGGGCGTGCTGATCGTCGGCGGGGACGGGCGGGCGGTGCTGGCGAACGACGAGGCGCGGCGGCTGCTGGAGCTGCCGCCCGAGGTGGAGGGGCGGCCGATCACCGAGCTGGGGCTCGATCCGGGGCTGGCGGAGCTGCTGGCGTCGGGGCGGGCCGCCACCGACGAGGTGCATCCGGCCGAGGACCGGCTGCTCGCCGTCAACAACCGCCCCACGGCGCCGTTCGGCGGCGGGCCCGGCAGCGTCGCGACGATCCGGGACACCACCGAGCTGCGGGCGCTGGCCGGGCAGGCCGAGGCGGCCCGGGGCCGGCTGAAGCTGCTCTACGACGCCGGGCTGCGGGTGGGCACCACCCTGGACATCGTGCGGACCGCCCAGGAGCTGGCGGATGTGGCGGTTCCCCGGTTCGCGGACTTCGCCACCGTCGAGCTGGCCGAGGCGGTGCTGCGCGGTGACGAGCCGCTCCCCGGCACGGGCGTCGCCGGAGGCCCGCGGATCCGCCGGGTGGCCGCCCGCGGCATCCGCGAGGACCGGCCGTTCTACCCGGTGGGCTCGCAGATCAGCCCGCTGCCCGGCACACCGGAGGCCACTGCCCTGGGGCGCGGGCGTGCCACGCTGGTGGCCGACCTGCGGCAGGCACACGCCTGGCGGGCACGCGATCCGCGGACCACCGACCGAATCCTGGCGTACGGGGTCCACTCGCTGATCTCCACGCCGCTGACAGCGCGCGGACGGGCCCTGGGCACGGTCAGCTTCTGGCGCGCGGGGCAGTCGGAGCCGTTCGGGCCGGAGGACGTCGCCTTCGCCGAGGAGCTGATCGCCCGCGCGGTGATCTGCGTCGACAACGCCCGCCGCTACACCCGCGAGCGCCGGATGGCCGAGGCGCTGCAGCGCAGCCTGCTGCCCCGGGGACTGCCCGAGCAGAGCGCCCTGGAGGCGGCCTACCGCTACCTGCCGGCACTGAACACGGTCGGCGGGGACTGGTTTGACGTCATCCCGCTGCCCGGCTTCCGCGTGGCACTGGTCGTCGGCGACGTCGTCGGTCACGGCCTGCACGCGGCCGCCACCATGGGCCGACTTCGCACAGCCGTCCTCAACTTCGCCGCCCTCGACCTGCCTCCGGACGAGTTGCTCGCCCGTCTCGACGAACTGGTCGCCCGGCTCGACCAGGACGAGGCGGGAGAAGGCGACGTCGAGGGCCAGGACGAGGGTGAGAGCGAGCGGACGGTCACGGGCGCCACCTGCCTGTACGCGATCTACGACCCGGTCTCCGGAGACTGCACCATGGCGCGGGCGGGTCACCCACCGCCCTCACTGGTGCGCGCCGACGGCAGCGTGGAGTTCGTCGACCTGCCCGCCGGGCCACCACTGGGGGTGGGCGGTCTGCCCTTCGAAACCACCGAACTCCAGCTGGCGCCCGGTGCCGTCCTGGTCCTCTACACCGACGGACTCGTCACCAGCCGCGAGCGCGACCTGGAGACCGGACTCGCCGCGCTGCGCCGTTCCCTGGCGAGCGCCCACGCGGACGCCTCCCCGGAGGACATCTGCCGGGCCGTGTTCGACACGCTGGCCCCGCCGCGTCCGAGCGACGACGTCGCACTCCTCGTCGCGCGCACGCGACTGCTGGCGCCCGACCAGGTGGCCACCTGGGACGTACCCGACGACTTCTCCGCCGTCTCCCGCATCCGCAACGCATGCGGCGACCAGCTCACCGCCTGGGACCTGGAGGAACTGACCTTCACCACCGAGCTGATCCTCAGCGAACTGGTCACCAACGCCATCCGCTACGGCACCGAGCCCATCCGCGTCCGCATGCTGCGCGACACCAGCCTGGTCTGCGAGGTCTCCGACGGCAGCAGCACCGCCCCGCACCTGCGCTACGCGGACACCACGGACGAGGGTGGCCGCGGCCTGTTCCTGGTGGCCCAGCTGGCCGAACGATGGGGAACCAGGTACACGGCACGAGGCAAGGTCATCTGGGCGCAGCAACCACTGGCCGCACCCGAGCAGCAGTTCCAGGCGATGCTGTTGTGAGCCCCGCGTGTGACTCGCGCTCGACTCCGCCCTTCCCGGCGTCACCACCTGATCGTCCGGGATCCGGCAAGGCAGCTGAGCGTCGACCCCACCGGAGCCACCATCCTGCGCCTGGTGGTCGCCGACGCAACGGAGGCGACCACGTCGACTGGGCGGCACCGTTGCTCGCCTGCTGACCCAGTGTCCGACAGACGCGGTGCTCCGGCAGGCGCGGTGGCGAGGGACGGGACCCCTTCTGCGTGACCGCGACTGCCACGCACCCGGCCGTGGGATGTCGCGCCGTTCCGCTGGACGTGCGGGCACGGCGGGGCCGCTTCAGGGTGGCGGCCCCGCCGTGGGTCAGGGGTCGAGGAAGGACATCAGCCGGTGACCTGGACGACTGCGGTCCGGCCGGCGGTGACGGTGACGGTGGCGTAGGTGTAGGTGGTGCCGTCGACGGTCGTGGTCCGGGCGGGCTGGGTGGTCCCGTTCACGGTGATGCCGGTGTGGTTGCCGGGGAACCGGGCCGTCCAGGTGAGGCTTCCGGTGGCGGAGGTGTTGGTGAGCGTGGACGTGGCGGCGCCGTCGTGGCGCAGGGTCACCGTGTTGCCGCCGACCGGGATGGAGGCGAGCTGGAGCCAGCCGATGTCACCCGGGAGCTGGGACGTGGTGGTCAGTGACCGGCCGGCGGCGTCGGGCTGGACGCCCATCAGACCCTGGACGGTCTGGCTGAGGAGCGTGTAGGAGATCTCGGGGTAGTCGGCGTTGAGGAAGCTGCCGTGCGAGGCGTTGACGTTGCCGTAGACGTACTGCATCCACTTCCAGCCCGTGGCACTCATGTTGTGGGCGAAGAAGACGTCGGGCAGGTAGGTGTCGGCTTCGAGGTTGTCCGGGGCGCCGGGGCCGGAGGCCTGGGCGTCGATGAAGGTGAGGTAGTTGGTCTGCCGGGCGCCGGGGTCCATGATGCCCTTCAGCGGCATGAACCAGGAGTTCTCCTTGCCCCAGCCCGTGTAGGCGGTGCCGTTGACGTCGTAGGCGCGCACCACGTTGGCGGGGTTGGCGGGGTCGACGCTCCAGGTGGAGTTGTAGTAACTCTTCAGCCGCGCCGCCTTGTTGGCGTACGTGGTGGCGCCGGTGGCGTCGCCCTTGGCCTTGGCGAGGGCGGCGGCGGCCAGGTAGGCCTGGTACTGGGAGCCGATGGCGTCGCCGGATTCGGCGAGGGTGGCGCCGTTCTCGTTGTAGCTTGCCACGCCCTGGAAGATGTCGCCGCTGGTGGCCTGGGCGACGGGTGTTCCGCCGTTGTCGATCGGGCCGGTGTGCCCGTTGATGTACGGACCGACGGTGTTGGCGACGAACGTGGACAGGGTCGGGTCGTTGAGGTAGTCGGTGTCGCCGGTCCAGGTGTAGGCGTCGTTGACCTTCTGGGCGAGTTCGAAGGCGGCGGGGAGCTCGCGGACGAAGGAGGTCGGGCTGTTGTAGTCGATCGCGCCGGGCGTCTTGGCGTCGAAGTTGACAGACCAGTACGGGTCGTAGCCCTGGGCGGGGGTGGCGGAGGCCGCGAACGAGCGCAGCATGGTCTTGTTGGCGGCGTCGAGGCCGAGCAGGTGCGCGCCGACCAACTGGTGGGCGAAGTCGCGGGAGTAGTAGTAGGGGCGGAAGGGGTAGCCGGCCCAGACGGTGTTGGAGTAGACGCCCTGCTTGTTGGGATCACCGTTGATCGGGCCGGTCACGCCGGGCTGGGTGGCGAAGGAGTTCGCCTTGGTCTTGGCCCAGTTGAACAGCGCGGTGACGGTGGCGTTGGACGAGCTGAGCTGCGGGTCGTTGGGCGCGGAGGGGGTGACGGTGACGTCGTCGACGTTGACCCAGCCGCTGGGGGAGGAGCCGATCACCAGGGTGATGCTGTCACCGGCGTTCACATGGACGTGCGGCACGGTGTACAGGGCGTAGGTCGACTGGGCCGGGACGGTGAGCGAGCCGGCGGTGGTGCCGTTGACCTGGACGGTGAGCGTGCCGCCGGCGGCGCCGGAGGCGATCCAGGCGCTGACGTCGTAACTGCCGCTCTGGGGCGCGGTGATGCTCTGGCTGACGCGGTACCCGGTGCCGGCGTCGAGGTAGGCCAGTCCGGAGCCGCTGTGCGGGTTGTTGGTGGCGGTGCCGGCGTGGGCGGTGAACGTCCAGCCGATGCCGCCCTGTTCGAAGCCGGGGTTGGCGAACACCAGCGGGTCAGCGCGAGTGAGCAGCCATTCCTGGTTGGCGCCGCCGTTGCAGGTGTACTGCTGGATCTGGAGGTTGGGGGTGGTGGCGCCGCCCGGCAGGTCGAGGCAGAGCGCGGCGTTCTGCGGGTGGATGATGGTGGCGCCGTCGGGCGCGGTGGTGAGAGCGAACTGCTCGTTGGCGCCGCCGTTGCAGGCGTACTCGATGATCGGGGTGCCGGAGGTGGTCGAGCCGCCCTGAACGTTCAGGCAGGTGTGGGGTGCGGCGCGGTCGGCGATGGTGTAGCCGCCGTGGCCGTTGGCGGTGAGCTGCCAGCGCTGGTTGAGCAGCCCCTGGCACGGCTGCTGGACGACCGGCGTCAGGTCGGCGGTGGCGGCCCACTGCCCGCCCAGGCACTGGCCGGACGCGCCGGAGGCGAGGGTGTAGCTGCTTCCGGCGACGACGGGAGCGCTGGCCGCGGCGTGGGCCGCGGTGGCGGGTGCGAGGCTGAGGGCGCTCGCGGCCAGCGATATCAGGCCCAGGTGGGCGTGGACACGGCGGCTCGTGAGGTGGGGCAAGGGGTCCTCCGACATCGTTGTGGGGGATGGAGCCCCGGCGGCCTCAGGTGGGCGGCCGCCGGTCGTGGTGGGGGCCGGTCGTGCCGCGCACGACGACCTCGGGTTGGAACATCAACTCGCCGACCGGCACCTGGCGCCCGGCCAGCAGGCCGACCAGGCCGCGGGCGACCTCGGTGGCCAGCCGGTCGACGGGCTGGCGCACGGTGGTGAGCGGTGGGTCGGTGAACTCCATCAGCGGGCCGTCGTCGTAGCCGATCACGGAGACGTCCTCGGGGACGGCGAGGCCCTGACGGCGGGCGGCGCGGATCGCCCCGAGGGCCATCTGGTCGCTGCAGGCGATCACGGCCGTGGCACCCCGGTCGAGCAACTGCTCAGTGGCGAACTGGCCGCCCTCCACCGAGTAGGTCTGGCGGACGATCAGCTCGTTGTCGCCCAGGCCGAGGGCCGCCATGGCGGCACGGTAGCCCTCGACCCGCCGGTCGGCGGGCCGGTTGCCGACCGGGCCGGCGGCCATGGCGATGCGACGGTGGCCGAGCCGGTGCAAGTGGCGCACCGAGAGCTCGGCGGCGTACACGTCATCGGTGGAGTACGCGACCGAACGTCCTTCCTCGAAGCGGCCGTTGATGCACACGTACGGGACGGCCCGGCTCTCCAGCAGCTGCACGACCTCGGGGTCGACGGTGTCGAGCGTGTTGCTGGCCGAGCAGAACACGATGCCGCTGGCGCCGAGGTCCAGCAGCGACTTGAGGAAGTCCCGTTCCTGGACGCCGCCGGGCAGGGCGGGGCAGACGACGGCGCGCAGGCCGTGGGGGGCCAGGGCCAGGCCGATCTTCTCGGCCAGCAGACCGAAGATCGGGATCGACAGACCGGGCGTGATCACCCCGATGATGCCGCCGCCGGTGATGCCGCGCTCGTATCCGAGCTCCTCCATCACCCGCTCGACCGCCTGGCGGGTCTTCTGTGACACGCCGGTCTTGCGGTTCAGGACCCGGCTGACGGTCGCCACGCTCACTCCGGCGCGCTCGGCCACCTCGGCGATCCCGACCTTCTCGTGCTCCACTGCGGCCCCCAACTCGTGCTCTCTGCTCGTCTCGGCTCGGCGGTAACTATGTCATTCGGGGTCCTCGTCCAGCTGGCACAGACCGCCGGGCGGGACAGCGAGGGAGTGCAGGCCGGCCGTGAGGTCGAGAGCGGTCGGCGGCTGCGGTCGGCCCGCCGCGTCGTACACGCTCAGTCGCACCTGGCGGGGTGGCCTGGAGACGTCCAGGAGGAGCCGTCCGCTGGTGGAGGCGTTGATCAGGGTGAGCGTGCGCCATGGTTCGGTGGGCAGGACGACGGGCCGGTCGGTGTAGCTGGTGACCACCACCTGCTCGCCGTGGCGGGCCGTCACCTGCGGGTAGAGCTCGTCGGGGCGGCCGGGTTCGTAGTGGCCGCCGGTGAGGGCCGGGCTCAGGCGCTGCCAGGTGGTGAGCCAGAAGGCGAGGGTCTCGCGGTGCCGCGCCGGGAGTTCGGAGAGCCGGGCGGAGATCTGCGGGACGGCGTGCAGGGCGCCGTGGATCTGGCGGGCGAGGGCTTCGGGCGTCGCGTCCGGGTCCCACATCAGCATGTCGGAGTGGACGGCGCCGCCCGGTGCGATCAGGCCGATGTCCAGGGTCCGCACACGGTTGGCCAGCGCGTCGGCCGGGCAGTCGTTCGCGCGCAGCAGGTTGCCGTAGGCGGTCATGGCCGGGCCGGTGTAGCGCTGGCGCAGCTCGATCACGAACCCGTCGCCGCGCAGACCGCGCAGTTCCTCCCGCAGCCGGCCCAGCAGCAGCGCCATCGCCCGGCCCACGTCGGGCACGAAGCCGAAGCCCGCGTGGTCGGGGGTCGGTGTGCCGGTGTAGACGGCGGCCTCGTCCAGGAAGTCGATCTTCAGCCCGTCGAGGCCGTGGGTGTCGACCACCTCACGGCAGATGCGCACGACGTGGTCGCGGACCTCGGCGTGGCGGGGATCGAGGATGTGGCAGTCGAGGACACGGCTGTGGTGGGGGGCGAAGCGGGACCAGCGCCGGTGGGCCTCGGAGCGTTCCCCGAGAAGCAGGGGGGCGATCCAGGCGGTGTAGCGCAGGCCCGTGGTGCGGACGGTCTCGACGTGGCCGCGCAGGTCGGGGAACTTGTCCGGGTCGGGTCGCCAGTCGCCGCAGCCCGCGTAGCCGCGCCCGTTGCCGTGCAGCTGCCAGCCGTCGTCCAGGAACAGCTGGCCGCAGCCGAGCTCGGCGGCGAGCGCCGCCTCGCGCTCGACACCGGCGGCGTCGACGTCCTGGGTGAAGGCGTACCAGGTGGAGTAGACGGGGGTGCGGCCGAACGCCGGGGTGGGAAGCGGTTGCCCAGCCGGGAGACCGGCGAACCAGTCGCGCAGCTCGCGCAGTGCGGCCGCCAGCGTGCCGCCGGGCGCGGCCAGCCGCAGCCGGCAGCTCTGGCCGGCGGCGAGCGGGAAGCGCAGCCAGACGCCGAAGCGCTTGTGCTCCTCGGAGACGCCGAACCGCAGGGCCGTCACCTGCTCGGTGCGGTCGGTGGCGAAGCCGAGGACAGCGCGGCCGTCGGTGTCGTAGAGGCAGCCGACCGGGGCGGAGTCGATCAGGGAGACCGAGCGCCAGGGGGACCAGTCGGCCGGCAGCGTGCGCTCCCAGCCGGCGTTCGGGTGCCAGAAGCCGGCCGCGTCGCCGAGCGGCACGTCCAGGCGGACCGTCACCTCCGCTGCGACGGAGGCCGTGACGACAGCTTCGGAGTCCTGCCGCGCTGCCAGCTCGACGGTGCCCTCGGGGGCGTGCACGGTGATCCGTGCACCGTGGAGCTGGAGTTCGCACAGGCCCGGATCCCACTGGTCCGGGGTGAAGGTGGGCAGCGCGGCGAGGTCGAGGGTGCCGGTCTCCACGGAAGGCCTCTCTGGGGTGGGGTCGGTGGACGGTGGGCGGGTCACTGCTTGACGGCTCCGGCGAGCATCCCCGAGACGAAGTGCTTCTGGAGGAAGAGGAAGAGCACGGCCATCGGTACGGCCGCGACGGCGGTGCCGGTGAGTAGCTGGCCGTAGTCGACGTCGATGCTGCCGGTCAGCGCGGCCAGGGCGACGGGGATGGTGTACGCGGACTGGTCGCGCAGTACGACCAGGGGCCACAGGAAGTCGTTCCACTGGAACAGGAAGAGGAACATCGCCAGCGCCGCGAGGGCCGGCCGCATGGTCGGCAGCGCGATGCGGAAGAACAGTCCCAGCTCGCCGCAGCCGTCGATCCGCCCGGCCTGGAGCAGTTCGTCCGGCAGGGCCTTCATGGACTGGCGCATCAGGAAGATGCCGAACGGCAGGGCGAGGTTGGGCAGCAGCACGGCCTGCCAGGTGTTGAGCCAGTCCAGGTTCACCATCATCTTGAACAGCGGGACGACGGTCAGCTGGGTGGGCACCACGAGGGCGAGCAGCAGCACGGAGAAGAGGAAACCCCGGCCGCGGAAGCGGTACTTGGCGAAGCCGTAACCAGCCAGGGTACAGACGGTGCCGCCGAGCAGCGTGTAGGCGACGGACAGCAGCACGGAGTTGAGGACGACCCGGCCGAAGCCCACGGACTCCTGGAGGTGGCTCAGGTTCGACCCGAGCGCGTCGCCGGGCAGAAGGTGCGGCGGTCGGCCGAAGATGTCGTGCGAGGTGTGGGTGGCGGCGATAGCCAGCCAGTACAGCGGTGCGACCGTGAAGGCGAGCAGCACCAGCATGCCCCCGGTCAGCAGCACCTGGCCGCGCCGGGACGCGCGCAGGGCGGGGCCGGTGGTGGCCATCAGTCCTCCTCCTTGGCGAACTTGACCTGGACGATGCCGAACACCGCGATGATCAGCACCAGCGCGTAGCCGATCGCCGAGGCGTAGCCGAAGTCGAAGTAGCGGAAGCCGGTCTGGTACAGGTACACGCCGATGGTGGTGGTCGCGTTGTCCGGGCCGCCGCCGGTCATGATGAACGGTTCGTCGAACAGCTGCAGGGTGCCGATGGTGGACAGCACCACGGTCAGCACCAGGGCGGGGCGCAGACCGGGCAGAGTCACGTGCCAGAAGCGGCGCCACGGGCCGGCACCGTCGACGGCGGCGGCCTCGTAGTGCTCGGCGGGGATCCCCTGGAGGCGGGCCAGGTAGATGACGGCGTTGTAGCCCGTGTAGTGCCAGGTCAGCGCGAGCACGATGGAGATCCGGGCCCAGAACGGCTCGCCGAGCCAGTGCACCTCGGGCAGGCCGACCAGCTGCAGCAGCCAGTTCACGGCGCCGGAGTCCTGGTTGAGCAGCGCGCCCATCAGCAGTCCGTAGGTGACCAGGCCGGTCACCACCGGCAGGAAGAAGCCGAGGCGGAAGACCGGCTTCCAGCGCAGCAGCGCGGAGTTGAGCGCGACCGACAGGCCGAGCGCGAGCGCCAGCATGACGGGGACCTGGACGACGAGGATCAGCGCGGTGTTGCCCAGCGCCTTCCAGAACAGCGGATCGTCGACCAGGCGCTGGTAGTTGTCGAGCCCGGCCCAGGTCTGTGCCATGCCGTCCGTGTGGTACAGGCTGAGGACGAACGACCACCCGATCGGGTAGAGCCGGAACGCCGCGAAGAGTGCGAGCGCGGGCAGCACGAACAGGTACGGCGCCAGACGCGCGCCGCTCCACCGGCGGCGAGCGCGCAGCGGCCCGGTGGCCGCTCCGGTGCCGTCGGCGCCGGCCCGGGACGGGGCCGACGCACCGAGCGAGGTGGTGCTCATGCCTGCGACCGCCGGGTCTGCTGGGCCAGCTGGTCGGCGGCCGCCTTCAGCACCGCGGCCGGATCCGCGCCCTGCAACAGCACCTTGGTCTGGGCGTCGTCGATCGCCTTGAGGGCGCGGGCGTAGTCGGAGGTGTAGTTGGTCGCCACCGACGGCTTGGACAGCTCGTCGACGAAGACCTCGGCGTACTTCTGCCCACCGAAGAACGCGTCGGCGGCGTGGAAGGCCGGGTCCTGGTACGCGTCCAAAAGCGCCGGGAAGATGCCCTTCGCCTTGAAGATCTCCACCTGGGAGGAGGGACGGGTCAGGGCGAACTCCGCGAACGCGAACGCGGCCCGCTGGTTCTTGCTGCTCCCGGACACCGCAAGGTGGGTGGAGTTGACGATCGCCGAGCGCGAGCCGCCGGCGGTGACGGCGGGCGGGAGCATCAGCTGCCAGTCGCCGTTCTGGTCGGTGGCGAAGGTCTCCATGTAGCCGCCGTACCAGGCCGGGTTGGGGCAGACCGCGACCTTGCCGGCCTTCACCGCGGCGTCGTAGCCCGGCGCACCGGGCGAGCCCTGGGCGTCGAGGACCAGACCCGCGTCGTTCATCTCCTTGATCAGGGTGAGCGCGCGCACCGCCTCGGGGGAATTGAGGGTGATCTTCCCGTCCAGGTTGAAGTAGAAGGCCCCCTGGAGCTGGAGCAGCAGCTGGAACAGGTTGGCGGAGTCGGCCTGCGAGGCGGACCGGTCCACGGCCAGCAGGGCGGTACCGGTGGCGTCCTTGACCTTCTTCCCGGCGGCGATGACGTCGTCCCAGGTCGCCAGCGTCGTCGGGTCCACACCCGCAGTCTTGAAGAGGTCGGCGCGGTAGAAGAAGCCGGCGGCGTTCGCCTCCCACGGCAGTGCGTAGACCTTTTCGCCCCGGGAGACGGTCTGCCACAGGCCCGGCGCGAAGGCGTTGGCGTACTTGCCGGCGTCCAGTTTCGACAGATCGGCCAGCCCGCCCGGGAACTTCTCGATGTAGCTGGGCAGGTAGTCCACGCCGATGTGCAGCACATCGCCCAGGCCCTGCCCGCCGGCCGCCATCGCGATGGTGATCTTGTCCCAGATCGCGGGGTTGCCGATGTCCTGCACCGTCACCTTGACGTCCGGGTAGACGGCGTTGAACGCCGGGACCAGGGCCTTGAGTTCGGCGGCCGGATTCTTCCAGCTCCACACGGTGATCGATCCGGACGGGGCGCCGGAACCCCCGGTCACGCCCCCTCCGGAGCCCGAACCACTGCACGCGGCGAGGGCCGAAGCCCCGCCGGCGGCCACCGCCGCGGCCCCCAGCCCCTTCAGGAAACCGCGCCGACTCGGCCCGCCCACGACTCTGCCACCCATGCCCGGGTCTTCCTCCCTCGAAGCGCGCGACCGCAGTGGGAAACGACGGGTCACGCGTGTGCTTCAGCGGCCCCGGGGAGCCGGGCGCCGCTGCGCCGCCGGTCTGGCCAGGCGGCCGAGGAGGAATGTAGCGATCCGATCAGATGCAAACAAGGGTTTTCACGTCGTTTTCGCTACACAGAGCGAAAGTGTTACGCAAGGAGCTGCCGGGCCATGCTCGTCCCCCGTCTCGCTCGTCCGGTTATCAGGCGCACGAGCAGGCGAGTTGGGTTTGCCGCCCGATGGCCGGTGAGGGTGTTCGGTCGCAGTCGGACGCCGGGTCGGCGCTCCGGTCGCACTGCATCGAGCGCCCACCCGGCGTGTTGACTTGCGACGGATCATGTTTGATTCTGTTGCCGCCTCGGTGGGGTCTGGAGCACACTGGCTCGACCCGCGAGGCCTCCGTACCGAGAGGCAAACCGTGACCAAGACGACCGCCAAGCTGGCGGACCGCCGCGAGATCATCTACTTCGACCAGGACGACTCCGCCGTCCGGAACTCCATCGACCTGCGCCCTCTGGAGCCCGCCACCGGCCTGTCGACCGTCCGCCGGGACCCCGCCACCGGCGCGTGGGTGACCATCGCGGCCCACCGTCAGGGACGGACCTACCACCCACCGGCTGACGAGTGCCCGTTGTGCCCCTCCCGCGACGGCAGGCTGAGCGAGATCCCCGACAGCGACTACCAGGTCGCGGTCTTCGAGAACCGCTTCCCGTCGCTCGCCCTGGACACCGCCGCGCCCGGCACCGGCTCCGGCGGCCCACTGCGCGCGGAGCGGGCGGGTGCCGGCCGCTGCGAGGTGGTCTGCTTCACCGCCGACCACGACGCGTCCTTCGCCGACCTCACTCCGGCCCGGGCCCGCCTGGTGCTCGACGCCTGGACGGACCGGACCGCGGAGCTGTCGGCCCTGCCCGGCGTGGAGCAGGTGTACTGCTTCGAGAACCGCGGTGCCGAGATCGGTGTGACGCTGGCGCACCCGCACGGGCAGATCTACGCCTTCCCGTTCACCACCCCGCGCACCGTGCTCATGATCGGGCAGGCCGAGCGGCACCGGGCCGAGACCGGCCGCAACCTCTTCGAGGACCTGCTGGCCGCCGAGCGCGCCGACGGCGTCCGGGTGGTGCTGGCCGGCGAGCACTGGACCGCGTTCGTCCCGTTCGCCGCACGGTGGCCCTACGAGGTGCACCTCCACCCGCACCGCCGCGTACCCGACCTGACTGCACTGAACGAGGCCGAGCGCGTCGAATTCCCATACATCTACCTGGAGTTGCTCCGACGATTCGACCGGATCTTCGTCGAACCGGGCCAGCTGGCCCAGGCCGTCGTGACCCCGTACATCTCCGCCTGGCACCAGGCGCCCACCGTTCGCGGCGAGGAGTTGGCTCTTCATCTGGAACTCTTCACCGTCCGCCGCGCCCCCGGAAAGCTCAAGTTCCTGGCCGGCGTCGAGTCCGGCATGGACGCCTTCGTCAACGACGTGACGCCCGAGGCGGCGGCCGAGCGGCTGCGGCAGGTGGCGTCATGACCGACATCCTGCACGCGTTCCATGCCGTCCACGGAACCGCGCCGGACGGTGTGTGGGCCGTACCCGGCCGCATCAATCTGATCGGCGAACACACCGACCACAACGGCGGATTCGTCCTCCCCGTCGCTCTCCCGCAGGCCACGCGCGCCGCCGTCCGCCGCCGCGACGACGGCCTGCTGCGGCTGTCCAGCACCCGGGTCGGCGGCCCGGTCGTCGAATTGCGGGTGGACGACCTCACCCGGGGCGCGGTGAACGGGTGGGCCCGCGTCCCGTGTGGCGCGATGGACCAGATGGCCTCCATGTGCTGCACCGAGGGCAACGCGCTCTTCCTGGACACCCGCGACCTGACCTACCGCCAGGTCGATCTCGACCTGGCCGGATCGGGTCTGCGACTGCTGGTGATCGACACCGGGGTCAAGCACGATCTCGCCGGCGGCACCTACGCCCGGCTGCGCGCCGGGTGCGAACAGGCTGCCGCCCTGCTCGGCCTGCCCACCCTGCGGGACCTGCCACTCGACGCACTCCGGCCCGCCCTGGACCGCCTGCCCACACACCTTCGCCCGCTGGTGCGGCACGTGGTCGAGGAGAACGCGCGCGTCGAGCAGGCCGTCGCGCGGCTCGAGGCCGGGGACCCGGCCGCCCTCGGGACCCTGCTGACGACCGGGCACACCTCGCTGCGTGACCACTACCGGGTGACGTGCCCCGAAACCGACCTCGCCGTCGACACGGCCGTCGCCGCCGGTGCCCACGGCGCCCGGCAGACCGGTGGCGGCTTCTGGGGAGCGGTCATCGCTCCCGGCAGGTCGCGCGACGGCCGCAGCAGCCGAAGCCAGTTGCCCAAACTTCGCAAAATATCAATGGAGTTGGTCGAGGTTGACGACGGCTGTCACCGGGGCGTGGTCGGACCAGCGCTCGGCGTGGGTCGCGGCGCGCTCGACGTAGGCCTGGACGCACTTGTCCGCGAGGCCCGGGGTCGTCACGACGAGGTCGATGCGCCAGCGGATGGACGCCTTTTCGAGAAGGATCCGCACCGTTCGACTCTTCCCACCGGCTGCCCGGCACCGGTCACCCCACTGATCGGCGGGCCCCGGTACCGTGGCCGATGGGCCGCTGGAGTGATGTGCGGCGACATGGTCGTCAATGTGGTCGTGAATAGTTTGCGGAGCCATTTCCTGCACCGCATGATCGGCCGTGTTCGGTCTTCTCGATCTCGGGCGGCGGTGCGGTCTCCCGTGCACCCGCTTCCGGCCGGGCGCACGGGAGTCACGGTCCATGTCAGAGGGGGACGGCATGTCGCAACGCTTCGGCAGGACTCGCTGGAGGCGCTTCGCCGTCATCCTGCTGCCGTCTCTCGCGGCCACCGCGGCCCTCGTGACCGGGGCGGCCCAGAACGCGCTCGCCGCGTCCTTCCTCATCTCCGGTGAGGAGTTCAAGCTCTCGGCCGAGGAGCTCCACGGCGAAGGCTTCAGCCTGTACGGCACAGTGGACTTCACCCGCGAGCACGACCCGGTGCCGGTCATGGTGACGGGGTTCGAGTCCGCCACGATCCACGGGCTCTGCCAGTCGGCCGTCTTCCCGATCCCGGTGCTCGGCACGTTCACGCTGCGGCTCACCGGTGACAAGCGAGCGGCCACCGTGAAGGGCTTCTTCATCGACGCGAAGCACTTGGCGGCCGACCAGTCGAGCGCCCATCACCTCGACATCGGGGTCGCCGCCGGAGCGCTCACCAAGGGCGAAATCAGCCAGGGCGATCGGGACTCGCGCTTCTTCAACCCCAACAGCCCTGCTCAGCAGGCAAGTTCGATCAGCCTGACCGACGTGCGGGTGGCCGCGGTCGCGGTAGCGGCCGGCAGCTTCGATGTTCCCGGTTTGGGCGTTTCGCTGGTGCACGGCCGGGACGAGTGCTTCTGACCCGCCGACCCGGTATCCCGACAGCCCGTCTCAATCCCACTGACCGCACAGGGAGTTGCCACGTGTGGAACAGAACCACGGCCTCGTGGTCCCCGCCGCGCGAGGCGATCGCCGCAGCCCGACGGGAGTTCCGCGTCTGGCGCGGCACCCGCCCCTTCTGGGCCGGTCTGCTGACGTTCAGCGGCGGCCTGCCGATCCTCTACTTCCCCTTCCCCTATGCCCACCCCAGTCTGGGCGGTCTCGGCCTGGCGCTCTCCACCACTGCGGGTGCGGGCTCACTCCTCATCGGGTGCCTGCTGATCACGCTGGGTCTCACGCTCTGGCTCCAGCAGCAGGCGCGGATCTTCGCCGGGGTCGCCGCGATTCTGCTCGCACTGCTCTCCGTGCCGGTCGCCAACTTCGGCGGCTTCTTCCTGGGCCTGCTGCCCGGGCTCATCGGCGGCTCGCTGGCCTGCGCCTGGGCACCACCGGACAACGGTGGGCCGGTGGAGCCGGATATTCCGGAGTGAACCGCGAGAGGGCCCGTGCCACGCGGATCGCGCGGGGTTGACGTCAAGACCGGACGCGTCGCCCCGGCCGCGACGTTGCGGAGTCGATCGGGTCCAGGTCGTTACGGCCGCCTGACTGCCTTCGGACGAAGCCCGTGTCGCACATTCGGTCCAAACGTGCGTGCCCGTGGGGGGCCAGCGGTGGACGCGACGGAGGCTGGGCCGTCAGGGGGATCGCCAACTGAGACGGAGAAGCCGTGCCCGAGCCGGACTACTACTAGTTCCACTCCTCCCACGGGCACCACGCCCCGCTCCACGTCGTCTGGATGCCGCTCGGACCGGGCGGCCTGAGCTCCTTCGAGTACGCCGACTCGACGAGGTCCCACACCTTCCGGGGGAAGGAGGTGAGCGTGGTCGAAAGCCCGCTCGGCCGTGTGGTGAGCGTGACGATCGAGACGAGTGTCGACCGCGGATCGACGTCGTTCTCCGTGCTGGTGCCGTCGGTCAATCTGAACGGGCACAGTGCGACGGTCAGCACCGTCGGCATCACCACCCTGCACCGGATCGGGATCGGGCCCATGACCGGGCAACTCGACGTGTACTCCGAGACCCCGCTCATCGGTACGGCCGAGAGCCGCATCATCCCCCTCGAAGAGGAGGCCGGTGCCGGCGCCGCTCGCGTGTGATCGTGCCCGCCGGGACACCGCCGCCGCCGGTGCGGGAGAACACTTCCCACACCGGGGGCGACGGGCCCACGTCCCTCCGGGCGTTCCTCGGCCTCGCGGTGCGCATCATGCCCACCCCGGCCACACCGCAGGATCCGTCTCCGTCCTCACCGACGGCGGCGACCTCGTCGCCGTCGATCTGACCGCGGGCTGGCTGCCGGCGGACCCGAAGACCGGAGGCCCGCTCCCGCGGTGTCGGCGACTGGTTGTGGTGATTGAGATCGATAAAATATGGATTGTGATCATCAGTGATCGACTGCGGTGGCGCCGCCCTCTCTACGGCCGATGGGAGCCGGCTCTGCTGGCGCCGCTGATCCTGACCGTCGTCGTCGCGGGCCTGGCGTTCGCCACACCCAGGCAAGTCGCCTTCAGCCGTATCCTGACCGCCGCGCCGGCCCTGGCCGCGTCCATGTGGCCCGTGCTTCCCACCGTCCTGCTGGGGCTGTGCTGCCTTCTGATCATGATCGGCCTCAGCCTCGTCTATCCGGACCTGGGGACGTGGTACACGGTGGCGGCGATCTTCGCCGTCACCGTTGCGGCCGCGTACGCGAGCCATATCCGGCTCCAGCGGGAGAAGACCCTCGGCCACGTCAGACTCGTCGCCGACGCGGCGCAGGAAGTGGTCATGCGCCCTTTGCCGCGCTTCGTCGGGCGCGTCGAGATCGAGTCGCTGTATCTCGCGGCGGCGGCGCAGGCCCGCATCGGCGGCGACTTCTACGAAGCCGTCGACACACCGTACGGGGTTCGACTGCTCATCGGCGATGTGCGAGGCAAGGGCCTGGCGGCGGTAGGGGCGGCTGCGGCGGTGGTCAACTCCTTCAGGGAGGCCGCCTACGACGAGCCGGACCTGCGCGACGTCGCCCGGCGCCTGGAGACCAGCAGCACTCGACACAGCGTTGCGTTCGCCACTCAGGACCCGTCGGAGAGCTTCGCCACCGCCATTCTCGCCGAGATCCCGGACAACGACGGCCGCATCGGACTTCTCAACTGCGGGCATCCCCCACCGCTGCTCCTGCACGCCGGGCAGCTGGGCATCGTGCAGCCCACGGCTCCCTCGCCGCTTCTCAACCTCGCGGAGCTGATCGGCGGAGACTACAGCGTCGAATCCGTCCGTTTCACCCCTGGCGACCTGCTGCTTCTCTACACGGACGGTGTGATCGAGACCCGCAACCGCACCGGCGAGTTCTTCCCGCTGCCGGACTGGATGCGGCGGCAGACCCCGGCCGGGCCCCGAGAGCTTCTCGACAGGCTTCACCGGGACCTCCTCGACCACAGCAACGGAGGACTCGACGACGACATCGCGGTCCTCGCCGTACGCCTGCGCGAACACCCGGAGCACGAAGGTCCTCGTCCATCCGGTTCGGGTGTCGCCTGACGACCGGAGTCGGCACACGACGACCAGGACAACCCCCGTTCGGTCACCCGACGTCCGTGCGTTCCGCCGGTGGCCGGCGTCGGGTTCGAGTTCGAGGTCGAGGTCGAGGTCGAGGGTCTGCTGGTCGGGCCCTTCGGGTCGGGCCCGCGCCATGGGGTGCCCCGCCGGTCGGCACCCGCCCTCTCACCTGCGCCGACCCGCCCTCTCACCCGCGCCGACCCACCGCTGATCCGTTCGGAACGCAGGCCGACGGTCGAACTCGGTCCGTTTGGCGTCGACAATGGGATTTGTCCCCCGTTGTTCCGGAACAAGGCTGGGCCTGGCTTGGTCGACTTGCAGCGAAGTCCTGATGTGCCCGGGCGGCTTGCTCGTCCGAGGCGCAGCGGGCAAGGGCGCCAAGAACACGGTCGGCCGCATGCGGGAAGGCCCAGGCGGCTGTTCAAGGGCCTGCTGAGCCTGCACAGCCTCGCCGGCCCGGTGTTCCTCCTGCAGCTGGCGGCGATGCTGCTGATCGTCGTCGCCGCGCTGGGGGCTCTCGTGGTCGGGGCCCGGCGCGACGCCACGGCGGATGCCCAGAGCCGGACGCTCGCCGCGGCGCAGGCGTTCGCGAACTCTCCGGGGATCCTGACGGCACTGAGCGGCCCCGACCCGACCGCAGCCCTGCAGCCGTACGCCGAGGCGGCCCGGAAGGCCGCCGGCGTGGATGCCATCATCGTCTACCGGTTGGACGGGATCACGCTCACCCACAGCGACCCGAACCAGATCGGGAAGCACGTCATCGGTCCCTACGCGGAGGCGGCGACCGGCAAGCCCTTCACCAGCACCTTCCACGGATCGCTGGGCCTCTCCGTGATCTCGGCGGTACCCGTCAAGGCCGCCGACGGCTCCGTCGTCGCCATCGTCTCCTCCCCGGTCACGGTCGGGAAGGTGCAGCAGAGGGTGAACCAGCAGCTTCCGGTCCTGTTCGGCGGTGCCGCGGTGGCTCTTGCCATCGGTGCGGGCGGGACGAGCCTGGTGAGCCGCCGGCTGCAGCGGCAGACCCATGGCCTGGGCCCAGCCGAGATGACCAGGATGTACGAGCACCACGACGCCGTGTTGCACGCCGTCCGGGAGGGCGTGCTGATCCTCGGCGAGGACGGCCGCCTGCTGCTGGCCAACGACGAGGCCTCCCGGATGCTCGGCCTGCCCGTCGACTGCGAGGGCCGTCCGATCACCGAGCTGGGCCTCGGCGACCCGGTCGCCGAGCTGCTGGCCTCGGGGCGAGTGGTCACCGACGGCGTGGTCGGCTCCGGCGACCGTCTGCTCTCGGTGAACATCCGGGCCACCGACCGCAACGGGGGACCGCCCGGGCGGGTCGCGACCCTGCGCGACTCCACCGAGCTGCGAGCCCTGTCCGACAAGGCCGAGGCGGCCAACGAGCGCCTCAAGGTGCTGTACGAAGCCAGCAGCACGATCGGCACCACGCTCGACGTGGTGCGCACCGCCCAGGCACTCGCCGAGGCGGCCGTCCCGAACTTCGCCGACCACGCCACCGTCGACCTCGCGGAGTCCGTCCTGCAGGGCGACGAGCCCACCGGCACCCGGAGCCTCCGACTGCGGCGCGCCGGGCTGAGCGGCGTCCACCCGGACGCGCCGTTCCATCCCGTCGGTGCGACCATTCCGATCGATCCCAGCGCCCCGCTCGGCCGCAGCCTTCATCACGGCCGGTCCGTGATCGAGGCGGATCCGACCAGTGCCGCGGTCGACCACGGCATCCACTCGGTGCTGAGAGTGCCGCTGCTCGCCCGAGGCCAGGTCCTCGGCGTGGCCGCCTTCTGGCGCGCGGCCTCACCGGCGCCGTTCGACCAGGACGACCTCTCGCTGGCCGAGGAGCTGGTCGCCCGGGCCGCCGTCTGCATCGACAATGCGCGCCGCTACACCCGCGAGCACCGGATGTCCGTCACCCTCCAGCACAGCCTGCTACCCGGCGGACTGCCCGAGCAGAGCGCCCTGGACGTCGCCTACCGCTACCTGCCCGCCGAGGCCGGCGTGGGCGGCGACTGGTTCGACGTGATTCCGCTGCCCGGAGCCAGGGTCGCCCTGGTGGTGGGCGACGTGGTCGGCCACGGCCTGCACGCCGCCGCCACCATGGGCCAGCTGCGCACCGCCGTGCACAACTTCTCCTCCCTCGACCTGCCCCCGGACGAGCTGCTCGGCCACCTGGACGACCTGGTCAACCAGATCGACCAGGACCGGGCGGCCAGGGACAGCGACGCCATCACCGGCGCTACCTGCCTGTACGCCATCTACGACCCGGTCACCCTGCGCTGCGCCATGGCCCGGGCCGGGCACCTGCTGCCGGCCCTGGTCCACCCGGACGGCTCGGTGGAGTTCCCCGAGTTGCCCGCCGGGCCGCCGCTCGGGCTGGTCGACCTGCCGTTCGAGAACGCCGAACTACAGCTGCGGGAGGGCACCCGGCTGGTCCTCTACACCGACGGGCTGGTCGAGGACCGCTCCCGGGACATCGACGTCGGCCTCGAACTGCTGCGCACCACCCTCGGCCAGGGCGACCGCAGCCCCGACGACACCTGCGAGGCGGTGCTGAACGCCCTGCTGCCGGCCAACCCGACCGACGACATCGCCCTGTTGGTCGCCCGGACCAAGGCGCTGCCGGCCGGCCGGGTCGCCACCTGGCACGTCCCGGCAGACCCGGCCGCCGTCGCTCGGGTCCGGGCCGACGTCGCGGAAAGGCTCACCGGGTGGGGGCTGGACGAGATGGCCTTCGCCACCGAGCTGATCGTCAGCGAGCTGGTCACCAACGCCATCCGGTACGCCGTCGGTCCCATCCAGCTCCGGCTGCTCCGTGACCGCGCACTCATCTGCGAGGTCTCCGACGGCAGCAGCACCTCCCCGCACCTGCGGTCCGCGGTCAGCACCGACGAGGGCGGGCGGGGGTTGTTCCTGGTCGCCCAGCTCTCCGAGCGCTGGGGCACCCGCTACACCCCCAACGGCAAAGTCATCTGGGCCGAACAGCAGCTCCATGAGAGCGCCACCCCGGCAGTGGAAGGTCCCGGCGAGACCACGCTCGTGACCACCGAAGGACGTCTGGAGTCATCGTGACCGCATCCCGTGCCCGAGCGGCGACCGTCTGCGGCTGCCTGATCCTCCTGGCCATGGGCCTGGGCGCGTGCGGCCGCACACCGCCCGCCGCACCCAAAGACCCGTCGGTGGCCACCTCCGCGAAGGACGTGGGTGGCATGGACGCACTGACCGCCGCGGCGAAGAAGGAGGGCGCGCTCAGAGCCATCGCGATCCCCCGCGACTGGGCCGACTACGGCGGCCTGATCGACGGCTTCGAGAAGAAGTACGGGATCACGGTCACGGTCGACGACCCCCTGGGTCACAGCCAGGACGAGATCGACGCCATCAAGAAAAACGGGACACGGCAGAGCGCCCCCGACGTCATCGACGTGGGGGACACGTTCGCCCGGGCAGCAGGCCCGCAGAACCTGCTCGCGCCGTACAAGGTCGCCGCGTACAGCTCGATCCCGAGCAACCAGAAGGACCCGCACGCCCGTTGGTCCAACAACTACGGGGGTTACATCTCCATCGGCTGCGACGCGAACCGTGTCGAGGTCTGTCCCCAGACCTTCGCCGATCTGCTGAAACCCGCTTACCAGGGCAAGGTCGCGCTTGAGGGCGACCCCACCCGCTCCGAGACCGGATTCGCCAGCGTGTACGCGGCGGCCCTGGCGAGCGGCGGATCGTTCGACAACATCCAGCCCGGCCTCGACTTCTTCGCCAAGCTCAAGCAGGTGGGCAACCTCAACCCGGTCAGTGCCACCTCGGTCACGGTCGCGAGCGGCCAGACGCCCATCAGCATCAACTGGGACTTCGTCAACCTCAACTACACCGATCAGCTCCGCAGCAAGGGTGTCAACTGGCAGGTCTCGATCCCCTTCGACGGCAGCTTCGCCCAGTACTACGCGCTGGCGATCAACAAGGACGCCCCGCACCCGGCGGCCGCCCGCCTGTGGCAGGAGTACCTCTTCGGCATCGAGGGCCAGAACCTCCGGCTCAGAGGCTACGCCCGCCCTGTGCTGCTCGACGTCATGAAGAAGGACGGCACCCTCGACGAGGCCGCCGCCGCCAAGTTGCCGACGGTTGAGGGAACGCCCGAGTTCCCGACGGATGCGCAGGTGGAGAAGGCGAAGGAGACGGTCGCCCTGGGCTGGGCGAAGGCCGTCGCGGACGGCTGACGCCGGGGGCGTGTCCGGCCGACGGCGCACTCACGGCAGCCCCGCCCTTCGGGGCGGCCGAGGCCCCTCGTAGGTTCCTGTCAGAAGTCGTGGTCATACGCCACGGTGACGGGCGCGTGGTCGGACCAGCGCTCGGCGTGGGTGGCGGCGCGTTCGATGTGGGCCGGCCGTACCCGCTTCGTTGCTCGCCGTGTTGCAGTTGGTGCGGGGCATTTCACCGTGCCGACGTTCCGCACCTTTGCCGCCCTGGTCACAGGGCTGATCGCGCAGACTGGGCGGTGCACGGTCACCGGGATGCTCGCCGGCGCGGGGTTGACGCGCACCTGGTCCCACGACCGTGCCCATACCTTCTTCTCCCGCGCCCGCTGGAATCCGGACATCCTGGGTGTGTCCCTGTCTCACCTGATCGTGCGGCGCCTGCTGCCCGAGGGTACGGTGCTGACGGTGGCGGTGGACGACACGCTGTTCAAGCGACGCGGAAAGAAGGTGTTCGGCGCGGCCTGGCAGCACGACGGCGCGGCCAAGGGCCCCAAGCCCGTCGGACGCGGGACCTGCTTCGTCGTGGTGGGCCTGGTCGTCGAACTGCCTTTCCTGGCCCGGCCGGTGTGCCTGCCGGTGATGGCCCGACTGTGGCGCCCGAGGCAGGAAAGCAAGGTCGACCTGGCCGCCTCCATGCTCCGCCTCCTCGCCGCCTGCCACCACGGGCGGCGCATCCACGTCGTCGCGGACGCCGCCTATCACGGCAAGGCGCTGCGCGACCTTCCCGCGACCTGCACCTCACCACCCGCCTGCCCGCGTCCGCGGTGCTCTACGGCCTCGCCCCACCGCGCACCGGCAAACGCGGCCGCCCCGCGCTCAAGGGCGCCCGCCTGGGCACGCCGAGGGACTTGGCCGTCACTTGCGACTTCGCCGCCTTCGAGGTCACCCGATACCAGCGCACCGACACGGTTCTCCTGGCCGAGACCGCCTGCCTTTGGTACGGCTCCTTCCACACCCGTACCGTCCGCGTGATCCTCTGCGCGACGACGGCACCGCCACCGGCTACGACCTCGCGCTGGTCACCACCGACCTGACCACGCCCGCCCCGGCGCTGATCACCCGTTCGCGTGGCGCTGGTCGACCGAGGTCACCTTCGCCGAGGCCCGCGACCTGCTCGGGGCTGGCCAGGCCCACAACCGCACCCGCCTCTCAGTCGAGCGCACTGTCCCGTTCGGCCTGTACTGCTACACGATCACCGTCGCCTGGTACGCGCTGCACGGCCACCAGCCGAGCGACGCCGCCGACCGCCGCGCGCGCGTCCCCTGGTACACCACCAAGACCGACCCGCCCGTCTCGGACATGGCCGCCAAGCTCCGCCGGGTCATCATCGCCGCCCGATTTCTTCCCACCTGCCCAGGCCAGCCGACCGATCAGGAAATCCGCGCCGTCCAGCAGGCATGGTCCGCAGCCAGCCTCGACGCCGCCGCGTGATCAACCAGACCTGTCAGAACGTCGAAAGTCGAGCTCCTCACGCGACGTGAGAAAAGCGCGCGGGACTGCTTTGTAGCGTTCCCATATGCCCTGAACCGCACAGAGCGGCGCCGACCGCGAACTGGCGGAGAAGGAATTTCAGACCCAGAATTAGGCGCAACATCACCTGCCTTGATCGCCTTGACAGGTTCCGCGGGCTGCTGGCGGTCTGATTCAGCGCTCGGCGCCGAACCACTGCGCCAACTCCCGCTTGAGCACCTTGCCGCTGGGGCCGAGCGGGAACGCGTCGACGAACTCCACCAGGCGCGGGTACTTGTACGCGGCCATCCGCTCTCGGCTCCAGGCGACGATCTCCGCGCCGAGCGCCTTGTCCGGCGTCCGGTCCGCGCGCGGGATCACCACCGCGCACACCTCCTCGCCGTGCCGCTCGTGCGGGACGCCGATGACCGCGACCTGCGCGATCGCCGGGTGGTGCACCAGCATTTCCTCGAGCTCGCGCGGGTACACGTTGTACCCGCCGCGAAGCACCAGGTCCTTCTTGCGGTCGATGATCGACAGATAGCCGTCCGCGTCCTTCACCCCGAGGTCGCCCGAGCGGAACCAGCCGTCCACCAGCACCTCGGAGGTCGCCTCGGGCCGGCCCAGGTAGCCGGCCATCACATTGTGGCCCCGGATGACGATCTCGCCGACCTCGCCCGTCCGCAGCAGCTCGATCCGGCCCTCCAAGTTGGCCCTGGCGATCTCCACCTCGACGCCCCAGATCGGGCGGCCCACGGTGCCCGGCTTGCACGGCCAGGCCCGCTGGTTGTACGCGACCACCGGTGAGGTCTCGGTCAGCCCGTACCCCTCGTAGATCGTGCAGCCGAAGGTGGCCTGGAACTCCTCCAGCACCTTGACCGGCAGCGCCGAGCCGCCGGAGAACGCGCGGTCCAGGGGCGGGCGGAGCGGGGTGGCGGCGGCCGCGTCGAGCAGCGCCAGGTACATCGTCGGGACGCCCATGAACACCGTGCACCTGTGCGCGACCATGAGGTCGAGCGCGCCCGCGGCGTCGAAGCGGTCCGTCAGCACCATGGTGGCGCCCGCCCGGAAGCAGGTCAGCATGCCGCAGATCTGCCCGAAGGTGTGGAACAGCGGCAGGCAACCGAACAGCACGTCCTCGGCCCGGAAGTCGAACGGGGAGAGCATCCCGACGGTGACGTTCATGGTGATGCTCAGCTGGGTCAGCATCGCGCCCTTGGGCCGACCCGTGGTGCCGGAGGTGTAGAGGATCACCGCGAGGTCGTCGGGCGCGCACGGCCGGTAGGCGGCGATCGGTTCGGCGTGCTCGGCGAGCACGTCCAGCCGCGGCGCTTCGCACTCCGGGTCGGCCCGCACCGCGAGCAGCGGCACCTCGGCGATCTCCGCGCCCTTGCACCCCTCGGCGAGCAACGACCCGGCGCAGATCAGCACGTGGGCCCCGCTGTCGCGCAGCACGTACTCGATCTCGGTCGCCTTGAGCAGCGCGTGCATCGGCACCACGACCGCGCCGAGCGCCAGCACGGCGAAGTAGGCCGCCGGGAACTCCAGGCCGTTCGGCAGCAGCAGCGCCACCCGGTCACCGGGGCGAGTACCCCGTTCGTCCAACACCGTGGCGTACTGCCGCGCACGGAACCATAGTTCACGGTACGTCAGGCGAGCTCCGGCGAACTCGATCGCCGGGTGGTCCGGACGTCGTACCGCCGACTCGGCGAGAACGGCTGCTACCGAGAGAGTCACCAAACCTCCGCTGATCGATTGCGGTCGAAATCAGCGACGACGGCGGCCGGGCGCGCCAGGGCCCCCGACCGCCGTCCCCGCCTCACGCCTGTGTGCGCGGGATGTCGAGCTCCTGCCAGATGGCGTCCAGCGCCTCCGCGAACATCTCGACATCGGCCGTGGTGTGCGTCGCGGACGGCGCGACGCGCAGAATCTCCTCGCCCTCCAGCACGCTGGGGGCGTTGATGGATTGCACATAGATGCCGTACCGGTCCAGCAGCAGCGCCGACGCCTGACGGCAGGTGGCGTCCTCGCCGACGAACGCCGAGACGATGTGCGACATCGGCGAGACGAACGGGATGCGCTGCTCGTCGAGCAGCCGGTGCAGCAGCTGCGCGTTGTTCCGCAGCCGCTCGCGCTCCTCGTCGGAGGCGACGAGGTGGCGGACCGCCGCGAGTGCGCCGGCGGCGATGGCCGGCGGCAGCGAGGTGGTGAAGATGAAGCCGCGGGCGAAGCTGCGCACCGCGTCCACCATCGCGGCGGGCCCGGCGATGTAGCCGCCGGCGGTGCCGAAGCCCTTCGCCAGGGTGCCCATCACGACGGTGAATTCGTCGGCGATGCCGTCCCGGGCGGCGATCCCGGCACCGCGCGGGCCGTACATGCCGACCGCGTGCACCTCGTCGATGTACGTGGTGGCGCCGTAATTCTCGGCGACGGCGGCTATCTCGGCGAGCGGCGCGATGTCACCGGACATCGAGTACACCGACTCCAGGACGATCAGCTTCGGGCGGTCGCCGTCGGCGCGGATCAGCTCCTCGAGGTGCGCGACATCGTTGTGCCGGAAGATCCGCTTCTCGCAACCGCTGTGCCGCAGCCCGTCGATGATCGATGCGTGGTTCAGCTGGTCTGAGTAGACCACGGTGCCGGGCATCCGGCCCGCCAGCACTGACAGCGCGGCGTCGTTGGCGGTGTAGCCCGAACTGAACAGCAGCGCCGCCTCCTTGCCGTGCAGCGCGGCGAGCTCCTGCTCCAGCAGGACGTGGTAGTAGTTGGTGCCACCGATGTTGCGGGAGCCGCCGGAGCCGGCGCCGAACGCGTCGACGGCCTCCTTCATGGCGGTCAGCACGGCCGGGTTCTGCCCCATGCCGAGGTAGTCGTTGCTGCACCAGACGCTGATCTCCAGCTCGGCGCCTGCCTGCCCCTCCCGGGCAGTGGCACTCGGGAACCGTCCGGCACGCCGACCGACCGCCAGGAACTGACGACTGTGGTCGGCGAATTCCTTCATCTCATGAGTGAAGAAATCCAGGTGTGCGGTCATTAAGCCACTCGCTCTCTAAAGAAGCCGCTGTCATATCGATCATGAGGCTGTCGATCGAACGGAATTTGGGAAGGCGGATCCGGCCCGGGACTCGATCCCCAGTAGCACCGGTGCGTTTGGGGCTGGTTGGCCGCCAACAGAGCGCCTGTAACGAGAGTCAGCCAGTCATCGGTCTCAGGCCGGTCAGGCCAGGATTTTCGACAGCATCCCCGCCAGGAAGACTGCCGAGATTGACAGAAACGTGGCCCCCGGTCCAAGTGGGAACCTGTCTCGCCGGATGGACCAACCCTGTCGCGCGGTCGCCGAGCCTAAGCCTGACCTGCGGAAACCTACCGATCACATCCGATAAGACAACGGCTTATCAGCGAGAGCGCTAGCTAGTGCGACCAGCGTCTGCTTGTCCGGCTTGCCGGCACCGGTGAGGGGCAGTGCGTCGTAGAACGTCACCACGGCCGGTACGTGATTCGGGGACAGCTCGGCAGCGACGTGACCGATCAGCGTCCCGGAGTCGGCGGTGCTGCCCGGCCGCACCACGATGGCGGCGTGGATGTGCTCCACACGGTCGTCGTCGACCACGCAGTACACCGCGGCCTGGGCGACCTCCTGATGGGTTAGCAGCGCATTCTCCACATCTGTGGGACGGACCTTGATGCCGTTGGTCTTCATCACCTCGCCCATCCGGCCGTGCAGGCGCAGAAAGCCGTTCTCGTCGAGGGAACCGAGGTCGCCGGTGTGCACCCAGCCGTCGCGGATGGTCACGGCGGTCAGCTCCGGTTCGCCCCAGTAGCCGAGCATGGTGGACGGGCTCCGCACGCACACCTCGCCGATCTCGCCGGGTGGGACGTCACGGTCGTCGTCCAGGCCGCGGATGCGTACCTCCGCGGTCGGACGCCCGACGGTCCGGCAGAGTGCCGGGTCGGAGTGGTCCGGCGGGGTCAGGATGCTGATGGGGCTGGTCTCCGTGGTCCCGTAGATCTGGGTCAGCACCGGGCCGAACACCTCGACCGCCTCGGCCAGGCGGGCGGGAGCTGCGGGGGAGCCGACGTAGGTGATGTTCCTGATGCTCGACCGGTCGGTGGTGGCGATGTCGGGGTGGTCGACCAGCATGTACAGCTGCGGCGGGGTGATCGCCAGCGTGGAGATGCGGTGCTGTTCCACGGCCCGCAGCACTTCGCCCGCCTCAAACCCGTCGTGCAGGACGACCGTTCCGCCGGAGGCGAGCGCGAGGTCGACGACGGTACCGCTGGAGTTGCTCACCGGAAGGGTCGACAGGTACACGATGGGTTCCGGGGACTGGAAGCCCACCCGGGGGCCCACCTGCAGGTAGAGGCTGCGGACGCGGTACGGCATTGTGACAGCCTTGGGGCTGCCGCTGGTACCGCTGGTGCAGATCACCACGGCCGGTTGTTCGGGGTCGACCTCGACGGCGTCTAGGTCGAAGGCGTACGAGTCGCCCGACGAGAGGTCTAGGACATCGGGACCGAGGGGGCCGAGAGCGGCGAGACGCGGTGGCTCAGGCAGCCGGTCGCACAGCTCGCGGGCCGCGTCGACGTTCTCCTTGTCGATGGCGAGGAAGGTCGCCCCGGTCCTGCTGAGCATCTCCTGCCGGGCGGCGGCGGCCAGCTGATCGGTGGGATCCACCGCGTTCGTGGAGTGCAGGTGGACCAGGGTGGCCCCGGCGAGGTTGGCCGCGTAGCGGAAGATGATGGTCGCCGGGGTGTTGGTGACGGTTAGCACCGCCACAACCGGATCCTTGCCTTCCGCAATCGGGGCTCGGTGTTCTGTGAAGTGCCGACGCAAGATTTCCGCCGCGGTGAGAACAGCCTTGGAGAACTGGCCTGCGGTGAACTCTTCGCCTTCCCGACGCAGGGCAATCCGGTCAGGATCGGACGCCAGCGCCTCAAGCACCCGGCGGGCGTAATTCTCCTTCGAAGGCATCGGAACTCCATTCCGCCGACCCGTTTATTGATCGGTGTAGGATTACATGATCGCGAGAGCGTGGGCACTCGAAAATGTTGCTGGTTTCACGCGGCGAACTAGGCGGGAGAGTTGCTGTGACTTGCGCCCTGGACCGCGGCGTTCACCGCTGCCTCCGGTGCCACGACGCCGGTTGCTCCCGGGTTGAATATCTCGGCTACCAGGAAGGCCAGGTCAAGCGCCTGGCCTCTGTTGAGACGCGGGTCGCACGCCGACTCGTACCTGCGGTGCAGGTCGTCGAAACCCAGATCGGCGCCGCCGCCGACGCACTCGGTCACGTCCTCGCCGGTCAGCTCCACGTGCAGTCCGCCGGCGTGGGTGCCGAGCGCCTGGTGCACCTCGAAGAAGCCGGCGACCTCGGCGAGGATGTCGTCGAACCGCCTGGTCTTGTGCCCGCTGGGCGCCTCGAAGGTGTTGCCGTGCATCGGATCGCACACCCACACCACCGGCGCGCCGGAAGCCGTGACCTTCTCCACGAGTTCCGGCAGCAGGTGCCGCACGCGGTGTGCGCCCATGCGCACGATGAACGTCAGCCGGCCCGGCCGCCGGTCGGGGTCGAGGCGGTCGATCAGGGCCAGCGCCTGCTCGGGCGTGGTGGCAGGGCCCAGCTTCACCGCGATCGGGTTGTCGATGGTCGCGAAGTAGGCGACGTGGGCGCCGTCGAGCTGTCTGGTGCGGTCGCCGATCCACAGCATGTGGCCGCTGCCCGCGTACCTTCGGCCGGAACGCGGCTCGTAACGGGTCAGCGCGGCCTCGTAGTCGAGCAGCAGTCCCTCGTGGCTGGCGAACAACTCCGTGGTGCGCGACGGATCGCCGCCGCGCGCGTCCTTGGAGGACAGTGCCCGGCCGATTCGACCGGCGAGTTCGCTGTAGCGTTCACCGGCAGCCGAGCGTGAGACGAAGTCCTGGTTCTCCTCGTGCAGTTGGCGTAGATCGGTGCCGACACGGGCGAATGCGCGCATGGCGTCCAGGGTGTAGCGCGAAGCGTCGTACATCCGAAGCAGCCGGGACGGGTCCGGCCGTCGTTCGGCCTGGCTGAAGCCGACGCCGTTCACCGCGTCGCCCCGGTAGACCGGCAGCGTGCGCCCGTCGACGGTCTCGGTCGGCCGGGATCGGGGCTTCGCGTACTGCCCGGCCATCCGGCCCACCGTGACCACCGGCACCGCCGACGCGTACGCCAGGATCACGGCCATCTGCTGCAGGAGGCGTAGTTTGCTGTGAATCGCCTGCGTCGAGAGGCGGCCGAAGCGTTCGGCGCAGTCGCCACCCTGCAGCAGGAACGCTTTGCCCTCTGCCACCTGGGCGAGTCGTGCGGTGAACGTGTCGCACTCCTGCGGCGTGACCAACGGGAGCACGGCTGCCAGCTGATCCATCACGTCGCCGAGCTCAGCCAGGCTAGGCCACTCCGGCCGCTGATGGGCGACAAGTGTGCGCCAGTGCGCGGCGGCTTCGCCGGTGGGGGTCAACATGATCTCCGTCCGCTTCTCACGGCTCAACGGTGCGGGGCGGTCATGGGTGGACCATCTCGACGAGATCGTGGCTGATGCCCAGGTCGTCGAGCAGCAGCTGCAACGGTCCGGTGTCCCGCGCGGGCACGGGACGGGAGGCGGCCCACTCGCTCAGCTGATCGGTGTCGATCTCGAAGCCGCCCTGGGCCGCCACGGTCACCCAGGGGTCCAGGTCCGCGGAGCGGAACGCGGTCAGCCCGGCGACGAGCGCTTCGCGGAACGTCCGCTGCAGTGCGCCGTCCAGGTTCCGGTAGAGCGAGCCGCACAACTCACGGAACACCACCGCGTGTCCGCTCTCGTCCCGCCGGTGCAGATCGGTGGTGATCCGGTTCATCGGCTGGATCTCCTGGGCGGTGGCGAGTGTGGAGAGGAACCCGTTGATCGTCGTCTCGGCGGCCAGGGAGAACGCGATGTCGACGATGTCGCGGTCGAACCCGGACAGCCCGGCGCGGGTGGCTTCCAGCTCCCGGACGACCGACCAGACGCCCGGCGCGAACCGCAGGTCCGTCAGGTCGCGCCGCCTGCGGGTCACGCCGACGGCGTTGTGGCACATCAGGATGTGGTAGTGCTCATCGATGATCGTCTGGTGCAGCGCGTCGACGGCGACGTCGTCGTGGCGGACGGGGATCCGTTCCTGGAGCATCAACCGGCAGGCCGGCAAGATGATCTCGTCCTCGATGGCCGCGGTCTTGGCGTTGTAGGAGATCCACGCCGCGGACAGGATGCGCTCGCGAGCGTCCTGGTCGAGCCGGTCGGCACCCGGCAGTCCCAGCACCGGGACGAGGCGTTCGGGGAAGTCCGGCATCGCCGTGTCGAAGTGACCGTCGAGGTCGAGCTCGTCCTTCTTGACGGCCACTCGCTTCCCCCAGCGGCGCGTCAGCTGCACCAGCAAGTCGCGTTCGTACGTGGGCTCTTCACGTGCCGAGGTCATCGGGAAACCTCCTTCATGGGTTCACCACAGGAATCAGCGAGGCGTCGGCCGCAACGGCGAGCGCGGCCAGGCGCGACTGCCAGCGCTCGGCCGCTGCGGCGTCCGTGTCCTGGAACCGGCCCAGCCCCTCGGTGACCGGCCGGATGCCGTGCAGGGCGTTCAGCGTCCAGACGGGGACGCCGGCGAGATCCGACGCGGTGGCCTGCTCGGTGACGACCTGGTGCCCTGTCGTGGCGGCGAGCTCGCCGAGCAGGGCGCGGGTGATCCCGGGGAGCAGGCCGGGGCCGGGTGGTGGCCCGCACAGCGTGTCGCCCCGCCACCAGACGATGCTCGTGGACGCCCCTTCGACCACATGCCCTTCCGTCGAGACCAGCACCGGCTCGTCAGCTCCCGCCGCAGCCGCGGCAGCGCGTAGGGAGGCCAGGTGATCCAGGTCGGCGCCCTTGACGGCCGGCAGTCGACGGCGGTCGGGTCCCGCCGCGGTCCACAACCGGACGGTCGCGGTGCGCGGTGGCGCGGGGCGCAGCCACATCCGCAGCCGCGTTCCCGACCCGGTCTCCACGAGTTCGACGCGAGGAAACCATCGGCCTTGCGCGGGCAGCGACTCGGCGACCGCCCGCAGGAACCGGTTCGTCCGTTCGTCTCCCGGTCCGCCGAACCGGTCGCAGGCCGAACCGAAGCGTTCGGCGTGCCGGTCGAGTCCCCGCACCCGCCCCTCGTCCACGAGCCAGGAGTCGATGACCAGCACCGTCCCGGCGGCGTCGGCCGTCGACCATCCGCCATCGGGGTCCCAGCACCGGCGGACGCCCTGGTCGGTGGCCGTGCTCTTTGCCGTGTTCATCGTCGGGAGCCGCCCACGTCCGACACCGCCGGCGCACGCCAGGCGCGGAGCGACGCCGCCGCCTTGAGCAGCATCTCCTCGTACTCTTCGTGCGGGTGGGAGTCGAGCACTATCGCCCCGCCGGCTCCGATGGTCAACCGGTCACCGACACGGACCGCGGTGCGGATCACGATGTTCAGTTCCGTGCCGCCGGAGAGGCCGAAGTAGCCGAGGGCGCCGGAGTAGACACCCCGGGCCTCCGTCTCCAAGCGGTCGATGATCTCCATGGTGCGCAGCTTCGGCGCTCCGGTCATCGACCCGCCCGGGAAGCACTGCCGGGCGCAGTCCATCGCGCTGACCCCGTCACTGAGCCGTCCGCGAACGGTGGAGACCAGTTGGTGCACGGTCTCGTAGCTCTCGACGGCCAGGTACGGGTCGACCTCGATGCTGCCCACCTCGCACACCCGGCCCAGGTCGTTGCGCAACAGGTCGACGATCATCAGGTTCTCGGCCTGAGTCTTGGCGCTGGAGGCGAGGACGGCGGCCAGTTCGGCGTCGCGCACCGGGTCGGCGTCGCGCGGGGCCGTGCCCTTGATCGGCTTGCTGGTGACCGTGCGGTCCCTCTCGATGCGCAGGAACCGCTCCGGCGAGGAGCTGAAGACCGTGACGTCGCCCAGGCGTAGGAGCGCGGCGTACGGTGCCGGGTTCGCCCGGCGCAGCCGCAGGTAGAAGGACGTGTCGTCGTCATGGAACGGCATGTGCAACTTGTTGGTCAGGCAGATCTCGTAGCTCTCGCCCCGGTTCAGCTGACGCTGGCACTCCGTGATGTCCGCCAGGTACTGGCTCCGGCCGCGGCCGAGGTACTCCTCGGCATTCGGGGGCGGGCCGACGGCGGGTTCGCGCGGCGGCTCGACATCGGCCGGGTTCAGGCCCGTCAGGAGCGCGGACGTCCGTTCCACCCACTCCTGCGCGTCACGCCGGGTCTTCTCGTCGTGGACGGCCACCAGGTAGGTCAGTCCCTCCTGGTGGTCGACCGCGATGACGCGATCGGCGAACATCCAGATGGCGTCCGGCGTTTCGGCGGTGTGGCTGGCCGTGGCCCCGCATTCGGCCTTGAGTTCGTAGCCGAAGTAGCCGACGTAGCCGCCGGTCAGGTCGAACGGCAGGTCCGAGTCGGGGATGCGCCGGTCGCGCAGCCGCTGTTCGAGGACGTCGAACACGCTGCCGGTGACGATGCCGACGCCGTTCGCGTCGCGCACTTCCACTGTCCCGCTGCCGGTGCGGTAGGTCAGGACCTCGCTGAGCGGACCTGACGTGTCGCCGAGGAACGAGAACCGGGACAGGCCCTCCTCCACCCGGCTGCTGTCCAGCCAGAAGCAGTACGGGGTGTTGTCGAAGAGCTTCAGAAAGATGGCCTCGGAATCGGCAGCGGTCGGCACGGCCGTGCTGATGATTCCCAGTTCCTCGACCGCGCCGGGCGTCTCGCCGGCCAGTGCGGTGCCGGTGCCGGTGCCGGTGTCCGTGTCCGTTCCGGTGTCGGTGACGGAGGGCCGTTGTTTGGGCTGCGTCCGGCAGGTCAGATCGGCGAAGTTCCGCAGGATCTCACGCCCGTACTGGGAAGCTATCGACTCGGGGTGGAACTGCACGCCCCACTGCGGCAGATCGCGGTGACGCAGCGCCATGAGTACACCGTCGTCTGCCCACGCGGTGGCGATGAGCTCCTCGGGCAGGGGCTCCTGCACGCACAGCGAGTGGTAGCGAACCGCGACGAATTCCCGCGGAATGCCGGCGAACAGCGGATCTCCCTCGTGGGAGACCTTGGCGACGTGCCCGTGTCTCGGTTCGGGCGCGGCGACCACCGACGCTCCGGCCAGGTGCGCGATCATCTGATGGCCGAGGCAGACGCCCAGCACGGGCAGCGTGGTGCGACGCAGCAGGTCGCCGAGGAGGCCGACGTCGCGCGGGTTCTGCGGCCGTCCAGGGCCGGGCGAGACGACGATGTTGTCGAAGTCCTCCAGCCGCAGGCTGGACAACATCGGATCGTCGTTGACCATGACGACGGGCTCCTGGCCGTTGATCTCGGCGATCAACTGGTACAGGTTGAAGGTGTACGAGTCGTAGTTGTCCAGCAGCAAGGTACGCATCACGGGCCGTCCAAGATCTTCCGGAGCGTTTGGACGTCGCCCGGTTCCAAGGTGATCCCGAAGATCTCCTCGGGAGCGGAAAGCGTCTCGTCCTTGTCGAGTTCCCGGAAGGTCGCCGGCTCTGCGGGACGTATCTCCGTGAGAGTGCTGCCGACGAGGAGGTGCCTCACGTCGGGCTGAGTGCGCTGGAGGACCATCCGGTGGTTGAACGGCGAGCGCGGGTGAGTCAGGCAGAAATGGTTGAGGAGCTCGAAGTCCGACGGATAGCGCGCGTCGGTGGTGAAACCGTAGAGCTCTGCGGGACCCTCAGGTCGAAGGAACCGCAGCACGTGTTCACCACTCGGTTCCCGCACCACGTCGAAGGGCCAATCGCCGTCCAGCCGCGAGTTCTCGGCGAGGCGGATGGGGACGTGCGGCCCGTATGCACCGAAACCCACGTCGAAGATCCAGCGTTCGTCGTCGAGCTGCACGCACAGGGCTACGTGGAGTGCCGGACCGAACTTGTTCCCGGTGCGGATCCGTGTCCTGCCCGCGAACGCCGAGAACGTGAAGCCGATCCGGTCCAGCACCGCCGCCATCAGGACGACCTGTTCCAGGCACCAGCCGCCGCGGCCCTGTCGCACGATCTTCTCCTGGACGCTGTCCAGGTCCAACGGCACCGTCGGCCGCCCGAGCACCGCGTCGAGGTTGTCGAAGGCGATCGCGTCGACGTGGGCGGCGTGCAGACCCCGCAGCGTGGAGAGGTCCGCAGCCACGTCGCCCTGGTAGCCCACGCGGGTCAGGTAGGCGTCCAGGTCGACGCCACTGCCCTGCCACATCGAATCCGTCATACGTAGCTCATCCTTCATGTGAACTGCCCGGCGACCGCGGCCGCGAGAACGATCCAGCCGAAGTACGTGTTGGCGACGAAGGTGTCCCAGCACGATTGCGGATCATCCAGGTCCACACGTACGACCAGATAGGACAAGAAGATTCCCGCGAGCACGACGATCAGGTAGAACGCCCACCCCATCGGCGTCTGGGAACCGGCCCACAGCACGCCGCCGACGCTGAGCACGACGAAAATCGCCAGCCACGCCTTGGTGGCCTTGCCGAACAGCAGGGCGGAAGACCTGACACCGATGTTCCGGTCGTACGCCTTGTCCTGATGGGAGTAGATCGTGTCGTGAATCAGGGTCCAGAAGGCCCCGCCGGCGTACAGGCCGTACACCGCGAGCGGGTAGTCGGCGCTCCCGGTCACCGCCGTCCAGCCGATCAGCACGTAGACGCTCATCACCAGCGCCAGGAACGCCGAGGGCCAGAAGAAGATGCGCTTCATGAAGGGGTACGCGACGATCAACGGGTACGAGGCCCCGACGACCAGGGCTGTCCCCCCGTTCGCCACCGCCAGGACCAGCAGTGCGACCACGGCCTGTGCGGCGGCGAACAGGAGTGCGTTCCCGACGCTGATCGTCCCCGACGCGACAGGACGCGACACGGTGCGGGCGACCCGGGCGTCGACGTCCCTGTCGACCACGTCGTTGACCGCGCAGGCCGCGCCGCGCACCAGCACCGCCGCGACAGCGACGACCACCACCGCCAGCAGGTCCGGTCGTCGCCCGGAGGCGAGGACGACGGCCCACAGCCCTGGAAGCAGGTACAGCACGTACCCTGTAGGCCGGTCCAGTCGCATCAACAGGAGATATGCGCGGACTGACTCCGGGCTCTTCGTGACTACGCCGGTAGATATCTTGTGCAGCATCAGGATCCAATCACCAGGTCACCGGAAGCTGGACCAACCCGCCGATCAGCGTGTTGTGGCGCAGCCCCAGCTCCTCTACACCGACAGCCAGACGCATGGTGGGGAATCGCGCGACGAGCTGGGTGAGCAACACCTGCAGCTGCATCCGGGCCAGCATCGCGCCGACGCAGGAGTAGGCGCCGCGCCCGAACACGAGGCTGTCCGCGGTGTTGCGAGCGACATCGATCCGGCCGGGGTCGGCGAAGGCCGTCTCGTCGTGGTTGGCCGCGATGATGTTCAGCAGTACGAAGTCGCCGGCCCGGATGGTGACTCCGTCGATCTCGAAGTCCGTCAGCGCATAACGGGGCATGCCGCCGTTGTGCGGGTTCGGCATCGACATCCGCAGGGTTTCCTCGACCGCGCCGGGGACGAGGCCCGGGTCGTCCAGCAACGCCTGCCACTGCTCGGGGTTGGCCAGCAGCAGCGACACGCAGGTGCCGATCCGGGCCACCGTGGTCTCATAGCCACCGAACAGCAACAACGCCGTCAGCCCGAGGACCTCGTTGTCGGTGATCCCCTCGGTCGCGCAGATCCGGGAGATCACGTCATCGCCGGGATTCTGCCGTTTGTCCGCGACGAGTTGCCTGCAGTAGCCGAACAACTCGCCCAGTCCCTGCTTGGACCTGACCGGGTCCCCGACGTTGGCGGCGTCCTGGATCCAGCTGCCGAACCGGTCCTTGTCCTCCCGGGGTACGCCCAACCACTGGCACATCACCTGAAGCGGCAGCGGCAGCGCCAACATCTGGCGCAGGTCCACCGGTGACTTCTGCCCGGCCAGTTCGTCCAGGAGCCGCCCGGTCAGCTCTTCGACGTGGGGCCGCAGCGCCAGCATCCGCTCGGGTGAGAAGTGCGGCTCCAGTAGCGCACGCAACCGAGCGTGGTCGGTGGCGAAGTCGCCCAGCAGGCCGGCGAGGAACGCCGACCCGCTGTCCTTCGCCGCGGCCTCCGGATCGGGATTGGAGCGGCTGAGCCGGTCATCGTTGAGCAGCTGCGCCACCTGGGCATGACCGGTGACCAGCCACGCCTCGACGCCCTCGGCAGTACGAACCCGATGGACCGCGCCCTGGGATTGGAGCGTGCGCAGCCCTGGCGCGAGTTGCAGCACATTCGTCTGCTCGAAAGGCAATTGAGCTGGGGTACTCACTGACGGCCTCCGCCGGAATCGAGGTTCAGACCACCTTGTCGAGGATGATCACGATGTACGTCATGGCGTGCGATTGACGATGCGGTCGAACAAGGCGGTCAGTTCGGCGGACGCGGCCGGGGACAGCTCGGCTCGTCCGAGGTGCTCCAGAGCCGAGTCCAGATGGCTGCGGGACAGCTGCTCGGCCGTGTGCCGGCTGCCGGATTCCTCGACGAGGTCGGCCATCTCCTGGAGGTCCGCTGCCGTGCTGCCGTCGGCGTGCCACAGCTGGCGCAGTCGTTCGCCGGCCGGGCTGTCGGTGGACAAGGCCGCCAGCACTGGAAAAGAAGGGTTGCGCCGCAGGATGTCGCTCCGGACGGGCTTGCCGGTCACTGCGGGGTCGCCCCAGATGTCCTCGACGTCGTTGAAGATCTGAAAAGCCAGGCCCAGATGCCGGCCTGCGCTGCGCAGGGCAGTCAGGACGTGCTCCGGTCTGCCCGCCCGCAACGCGGGCGTCACCAGCGCGCACTCCAGCAGCGCGGACGTCTTCTCCTCCACGATCCGGTCGTACTCCGCGATGCCGGTGCCCGGACCCAGCCGGACGGTGAGCTCGCGAGCCTGGCCCGCGAGAACCAGACCGAGGGCTTCGGCGAACAGGCTGGAGATTTCCGCACGGCCGGGGCCGGGGTCGGCGACGACCATCTGCAGCCCAAGAGCCTGCAACGCGTCCCCGGCCAGGATGGCCAGACTGGTGCCGAACACCTTCCACGCGGCCGGGCGGCCGCGACGCAGCTCGTCCGCGTCGATGATGTCGTCGTGGATCAGGGTCGAGTTGTGCAGCAACTCCAGCGCTGCCGCCTGGCACCGCACGTCCTCCGGCCGTAGGCCGACGCCATCAGCCGCCGCCATCATGAGGGCGGCGCGGGTCAGCTTGCCGCCCTCCGCACCGCTGGGGTCACCGTGTTCGTCGATGAAGCCGAGGTGGTAGGAGCAGATCCGGGCCAGGATCGGCTGCAGTGCGGAAGTCTGCTGCCGCATAACGGGCAGTACCGTGGATTGCACCATCTTCGGCGACAGGAAGGCTTGGAGCCCGGTCGACGAGCTGTCGAGTGCGCTGATCGGGATTCTCCTTCGGTCGCGCGCCTTCCCAATTCGTGGTCAGAGCCTACGCGCATGGCGTTCGCGAATTGCACCACTGGAAATCACTGCGCTGGATGGACGAATGATTGCGCAAAGCTCATGATCACCCGATCTCACTCAGGTCAATGCGTAGGCAGCTCCCGCAGCTACGCGCAATCCGGACCCGGAGTGATGCACCGGAATTTGCGTGATCGTTCCGGCTGTCATCCTGAACGACCTCTCCCGTCGTGTCAACGACGCGGCGTGGGCAGCTTCGACTTTAGGAAAAACCCCAAACGGAGACGGTGTGGGGACTGGATTGGAGTACTGTGCAGATTGGTAGCTGCTGGGCGGCACCCGAGGCCGTACTTCGAGTCCGGCTATTAAGCCGGCACCAAACGGCAGACAAGACTTCCTGAGAAGGGCTCGGTTTCTGTGCCGGTGTACGCCTGGCGATAGCCGTCATCGACCTCGCGCTGGAACAGCACGGCGCGCGCTGGACGTGCTCGACCTGCCCCCTGGTGGCCGAGGTGCACCAGGAGGCCCGCCGGTTCGCCCGCGACGGGCGGACGTTGCGACCCTGGGTCGCCCCGGCGGGCCGAGCAGTATCACACGACGTCACTGATCATTGCCGGGAATGGTTCACTGAAAGCTTGAGAGGCTGAATGGCTATGCCAGTTGGTTCTGAGCAATTGCATGAAGTCAGGTCGTTCGACCCGTACGGCGCACATCGCGACGACCCGTATTCATTTTTGGCCGACATCGGAGAGACGGAACCGGTGTTCTACGCCCCTTTGCTCGGCGCGTGGTGCGTCACCCGGCGCGAGGACATGGTTGCCGTGCTGCGGGACGACCAAAGCTTCTCGGCGCGTGACCACAACCCTCGTCCCGCGGCCGCACTGCCCGAGGACGTGAGTCGGATGTTCCGCACCTGGCGCGGCGCTGATGCGGTGGCCGTCGGCTCACTCGACCCGCCCGAGCACGCCAGGGTCAGGGAAGTGCTCAACGCCGGGTTCACGCCGGCCAGGGTCAGAGCGTTCGAACCCACGATCCGTGCGATCGCCACCGACCTCGTCGAGCGTGCCGCGGTCTTGACGGAGTTCGACTTCATCTCGGCGTTCGCCGTTCCGTACGCCCTCGAGGTGATCTGCCGGCGCCTCGGGGTCCCGGAGGATTACTACGACCGCTGCCGCACGTGGTCCGAGCAGCGCATCGAGCTCATGATGTCGCAGAGCAACGCCGATCCTGAGCGGCTGCGTGAATTCGCCCGCGGGCTGATGGACTTCGGAGCGTTCGCCCGTTCACTCGTGCAGGAGCGGCTGGCCGCACCGCAGGACGACCTGATCAGTGAGCTGCTCCACGACGGCAAGGCGGGCCGCACGCTCACCGCTGACGAGGTTTCCGTCCAGGTCCCCACCCTGATCTTCGCGGGACACATGACCTGTGCCGAGGCGCTCGGCACGATCCTCTACCAGCAGCTTCAGTCACCCGGCGGCTGGGCCGAGGTCGTCGACGGGACGATCGCCGTACGGGACCTCGTTGAGGAGGGGCTGCGGTTCGACAGCCCGCTGGCGGGCATGTACCGGACCGCGGTCCGTGACGTAGTGGTCGGTGGCGTCCACCTGGCCGCGGGGAGTCGGCTGCTTCTGCTGTACGGAGCGGCCGGCCGGGACAGCCGCTCTCGCGCATGTCCGGCCGCGTTCAGTCCGGACAGCCGGTCTGCCACGCATCTCGCGTTCGGGCACGGCATCCATTTCTGCCTCGGAGCCGGATTCGCCCGCGCGGAACTGGAGATCGCGGTAGAGGCCATCGCCACCAGGATGCCGGGTCTGACCCTGGCGCCAGGGCAGCCGCCACATCACCGGCCAGTGTTTCCGCTTCGGGCGTTGACCGAGTTGCGGGTACGGCAGTGAGGACGGGCATCCGGGCGGTCGTCGGGGATCTGGACGATACGCTGACCCCTGCGGTGAGGACCCTGGGTTCCACAGATCCGGATGCCGGCTAGCCCCAGCACGGTGTGACGGCCCGTCAGTTGAACTGGCGGGCCGTTTCGGCTTGTCGGACTGCTGATGGGCCGTGCGGCAGGTCCGGTGATGCAGGATGGACAAACAACGAGGCCCTCCGGACGTCGAGTTGAGACGTCAGACATCTCGCTCAACCGCCAGAGGGCCCTGTTCAGGAAGCGTCAGGAAGTACCTCGACCCCAGCCTTGCGCCATGAGACGCCGAGCTGAGAACCGGGGACGGCGCCCGCGGTCAGGCGCGGACCGCGGTCAGGAAGAGGTAGCCGCTCTCCGGGATGGCCCCGAACCTGCGCACGTTGTGGATGAGCGACTCGGCGTGCTCCTCGCCGACCAGGTCGGCCAGCTTGTCGCGGACAGTGTCAAAGGCGTCGGCCATGAGCCCGAGGGTACGGATGACGTTGTCGGTGATGTCACGGATCTCCACGTCGACGAAACCGTTGGCGGCCAACGCCACCCGGTATTCGTCCACAGTACCCAGGGAGTGCACCGCGTAGTTCTCGGAGATGTGGTCCAGGACCACGCGTCCCTCAGGGCTGATCGGGTCGCGCTGGATGACGTCGGCGATGGCGAGGCGGCCGCCGGGGCGCAGCACGCGGGCGGCCTCGGAGAGCACCTGGGCCCGGTCGGGCATGTGCCACATCGACTCGAACGCCCAGGCCGCGTCGAACGAGCCGTCGGGGAAGGGCATGTCCATCGCGTCCGCGAACTGGAACGTGGCCCGGTCGGCGAGCCCGGCCTCGGCGGCGAGTTCCGTGGCCTCCTCCACCTGGATGTGGCTGACGGTGATGCCCACCACGTTCACGTCACAAGTGCGGACGAGCCGCTGCGCGGGGTAGCCGATGCCGCAGCCGATGTCCAGGACCCGCTGGCCGGCCTGTGCGGCGAGACCAGAGATCATCAGGTCGGTCAGGCGGTCCGTGGCCACCTCGACGGAGCTGTCGTCGGCCTCGTTCTCCCAGTAGCCGTAGTGGATATTGGGGCCCCAGACGGAACCATAGATCCGACCGAACCCGTCGTACACGTTGCGGACGTCGCTGTGAGCGGGAGACTGTCCGAGCGTCATGAGGAACTCCGTATCGTCGTGAAGGTGGCGGGAAGTCGGCGGCGGTTCAGCCGTACCGGCGGTGAGCCCGCGAATGATCGTGTTGGTACGCCACCGCAGATCCTGCGGGTCGACCGCGAGCCACAAGCCGGGGAACGCGTCGAGGAGATGGTTGGCGACACCTAGGCGGCAGTCACATCGAAAGGCGGGCGGAAACCCGCTGCGCTGGGCTGGGCAACCCCAGCCCAGCGCCTGCGTGATCTACTGACAACCACTGGTAACCAGTGCTGCCAGGTCAACGAACTGGCTGTCTGCTACTCTTCGCGCTCACTTACGCTCGAAGCGCAAGAAGCCCAGCTGCATGCCTCCTGCTTGCCATTCAGCGCAGAGCGCCTGGTTCGCCAGCAGAGATATCCTCAGGTTCCTGCGGTCAACTGCAGAGAGGCTGCTGTCGGTGTCCAGTACCGCCTTCGTCCAGGCGACACTCTCCTCCCAGAACGGCAGAGTCTCTGACGTGGCGTCGACCTCATCGACCAGTTCGAAGCCCGCAGCCTGCGCGGCTTCTGCGTAGTCGAGCACCGTGGCCGGCTTCGTGTAGAAGTATTCGGCCCACACATCGGCCCCGTGAGGGCGTGTGATGAACACTTCCTCGATGCACACACTCGCGCCCGGACGAAGCACCTGCGCCAGACGCTCGAACCACTGCGGACGGTTGAAGTATCCGCTGCTCTCGATCGCTACTGCTGCGTCATAGGGGCCGTCCAGGGGGAGATGCATCGCATCACAGACCAGGGTTCGGACCCGCTCGTCCACGCCGCATTCCCGCGCGAACTTGTTGACGATCGGCGCGTGTTCCGGCGCATTGGTGACCGCCGTGACGTCGGCGCCGTACTCCTGCGCCCAGAAGAGCGAGCCCCCGCCGAGACCGCAGCCGACGTCCAGGATTCGCCCCGACAGCCGGTGTTCAGCGCCCCAGATCTTGGCCGCGTACCGCAGCAGACCCTCTTGGTGGTCCCGGATGCTGCGGCGAATGGCATCCGGCGTCACATCGTCGGGATGCAGCGGCGTTTCAGCCGAAGGGTAGTGACCCACGTGGTAGTGAATCCTGGGGCCGGGCCCGTATTTGCGGACAAGCCTGGCTGTTTTGTCGTCGTAGTACTGGCCAACGATTCTTACCTCGTCCTGAGGCTCCAGCGCTGCCTGAGGCGAACTCGAAAGTTCATCCAGCAGATTTGACACGGTCACTCCTCCAGAGCTCTGATGCCGACGACATTGGCGAATGGCCTGCTTCGGTCGTTGCGCTGCGCTCGTCATGAATTTTGGCGAGGATACGTGGTTTAACGAGGATCGCCGGACCGGATTCCGTGGCTTGCGGCACGAGCAGCGCCTCGTTCGAAATGCAGGGCCGCTCTCACGATCCGGAATCCTGAGTCGCCCAAAATTGAGCGGCGGCTATTGGATGCCATCCTGGAGGACAGTCCTGGTCGTGTCAACGACGCGGCGTGAGCAGCTTCGACTTTAGGAAAAACCCCAAACGGAGACGGTGTGAGGACTGGATTGGAGTACTGTGCAGATTGGTAGCTGCTGGGCGGCACCCAAGGCCGTACTTCGAGTCCGGCTATTAAGCCGGCACCAAACGGCAGACAAGACTTCCCCAGAAGGGCTCGGTTTCTACCGACCGGCGTGGATGCCCTGTTCGGCAACGCAGGCCAGGCGTTTCAACGCAAACGTCATGGCACGGAACGGAGTGGGATGAGTGACGGTAAGCGGGTCCTGCTGGCCGAGCCACGGAGTTTGTGTGCCGGTGTACGCCGGGCGATAGCCATCATCGACCTCGCGCTGGAACAGCACGGCGCGCCGATCTACGTCCGCAAGGAGATCGTGCATAACCACTACGTGGTGCGCGAGTTCCAGCGCCGGGGAGTCCGGTTCGTCGATTCCGAGCAGGAGGTACCGGAGGGCGCGGTGTGTGTCTTCTCCGCGCACGGCGTCTCCCCGCAGGTGCGGCAGAACGCGGAGGCACGCGGGCTGGACGTGCTCGACGCGACCTGCCCCCTGGTGGCCAAGGTGCACCAGGAGGCCCGCCGGTTCGCCCGCGACGGGCGGACGTTGCTGCTGGTCGGGCATGCGGACCACGAGGAGGTCGAGGGCACTTACGGGCACGCTCCCGACCAGACGATCATCGTCGAGACGGTTGCCGACGCGGAGGCACTGGACCTTCCCTCCGACGCAGCAGTCGCCTACCTCACCCAGACCACACTCTCGGTGGACGAGACCAGGGACATCATCGCCGTGCTCCAGCGCAGGTTCATCGACCTGCGCGGGCCCGCCACCGACGACATCTGTTACGCCAGCCAGAACCGCCAGGACGGCATCCGGGCCATCGTGGACCGCTGTGACCTGGTGCTGGTGGTCGGTTCGACCAACTCCAGCAACTCGATCCGGATGGTCGAGGTGGCGCGCAGGCTCGGCGGCAGGGCTGAACTGGTGCCGGACGTGACGCACTTCGACCCCACGTGGCTGGCCGGCGTGAGCACGGTCGGCGTGAGCGCCGGGGCGAGCGCGCCGGAGATCCTCGTCGACCAGCTGCTCGACCGGCTCGCCGAACTGGGTTACGCGGACACGTCCGTGGAACGGGTGGCGACCGAGGACATCGTGTTCTTCCCGCCCACGCGGCTGACCGGAGTGGCGGACGCGCCGTGACCGGTCGGGACCGATCGTCGGCCGAACCGGCATCGCGCCGGGAGTCGGCCCGAACTGACCGAGTGGGCGGCCGCGGCCGCCCACCACGCCCGGTGAGGAGCACTGTTCGACATGGCGCTGCTGGAAACCGTGCGCGACCCGGCGCGGCTGCGTGAGTTGACCGCCGGGGAGCTGCGTGACCTCGCCGGGGAGATCCGCGCGTTCCTGATCGAGCGGGTCTCCGCGACCGGGGGACACCTCGGGCCCAACCTGGGTGTGGTCGAGCTGACCATCGCGTTGCACACAGTGTTCGAGTCCCCGCGGGACCGGTTGCTGTGGGACACCGGGCACCAGTCCTACGTGCACAAGATCCTCACGGGCCGCCAGGCCGGGTTCGACCGGCTGCGTAAGTCGGGCGGGCTCTCCGGCTACCCGAGCCGGGAGGAGTCCGAGCACGACCTGGTGGAGAACTCGCACGCGTCCACCGCGCTGTCCTACGCGGACGGGCTGGCCAGGGCGGACGCCCACCTCGGCCGACGCGACCGGGCGACCGTCGCGATCATCGGCGACGGCGCGATGACCGGCGGCATGGTCTGGGAGGCGCTCAACAACATCGCGGGCGGGCCGGAGCGGCCGCTCGTCATCGTGCTCAACGACAACCAACGCTCCTACGCGCCGACCGTCGGCGGGCTGGCCGAGCACCTGGCCGACCTGCGCGCCGGGCGCGGGCCGGGCGTGTTCGAACAACTCGGGCTCGGTTACCTCGGCCCCGTCGACGGTCATGACCTCCCCGCCGTCCAGGACTCCCTGCGCCGCGCGGTCGCACTGGGCCGGCCGGTGGTGGTGCACGTGATCACCGCCAAGGGCAAGGGATACCGGCACACCGAGACCAATGACCTCGATCTCGGCCACGCCGTCAAACCGATGGACCCGTACACCGGGCAGGCACTGAAGGTATCGCCCCCGTCGTTCACGTCGGTGTTCGGCGAGAAGCTGGTCGAACTGGCCGAGCAGCGCAACGACCTCGTGGCGATCACGGCCGCGATGACCGAGCCGACCGGGCTCCTGCCGCTGCAGCGCAGGTTTCCGCACCGGGTGATCGACGTCGGCATCGCCGAGCAGCACGCGGTCACGATGGCCGCCGGGTTGTCCATGGGCGGTGTGCACCCGGTGGTGGCCATCTACTCCACGTTCGTCAACCGCGCGCTCGACCAACTGCTCATGGACGTCGCGCTGCACCGCCGCCCGGTGACGTTCGTCCTCGACCGGTCCGGGGTGACCGGCGACGACGGGCCGAGCCACAACGGCATGTGGGACCTGTCGGTGCTGCAGGTGGTGCCGGGGCTGCGGATCGCGGCGCCGCGGGACGGCACCAGGCTGGCCGAACTGCTGGCTGAGGCGGTGGCGTGGCACGAAGGTCCGACACTGCTGCGGTTTCCCAAAGGCCCCGCCGGTGAGGACCTGCCCGCCACCGCCACGTTCAACGGGATTGACGTGCTGCGCCGTTCCGGCCGGCTAGACGTGCTGATCATCGCGGTAGGTGCGCTGGCCGGGCTCGCGCTCACCGTCGCGGACGGTGGGCGGGGACAGGGCATCGGGGTGACGGTGGTGGACCCGAGATGGGTCACCCCGGTCAACCCCGCGCTGGCCGACCTGGCCCGCCGCCACCGGCTCGCGATCACGGTCGAGGACAACAGCCGCGCGGGTGGTGTCGGTTCCGCGATCGCGCAGGCGCTGCGGGACGCCGACGTGCACACCCCGCTGCGCGAGTTCGGCATCCCGAGGCGGTTCCTCAGCCATGGCACCAGGGCCGAGGTGCTCGCCGCCTGCGGGCTGACCGCGCAGAACATCACCAGGGTCGTGGTGGGGCTGCTGACCGGCCTCGACGCCGCACCGGCGTCAGCAGACATCGACGACCCCGGCACCTGGCCGGTTCATTCAGGGGAGAAACATTGACGACCATCGATTTGGGAATGCCCTTGCCACGCAAGGACGAGGTCCCCCTCTCGGTGGCCACGCGGCGGACCTCCCGCCAGATCATGGTGGGCACGAGGTGCCGGTTGACGGCGTCGCGCCGGTGCCGGTGCAGTCGTGACCACCACGTCCACGGCCGACATCGACGCCACGCTGCAGCAGATCGCCGAGCCAGGTCACGGCTTGGCCCGCGCACTCGTGGCCGGTCAGCGTCTGACCTCCGACCTGACCAGAAGGAGCGAGATAAAGTAAACGTCCGGGAAACATGATACAAAATGCAGTTCGTGCAGAACGTGCGGATTACGATCTCGCGAACCGCCGGGCATTAATCCACAGCTTCATACGCAATGCGCGGGGGCCATGAATCTGTTCGCAGAATCTGGAGGACGAACGCCCTCGAAACCAACGCGACACGATTCGGCGCCTGCAGCTTGTCGGACATGACGCGGACGTGATAGTCGATGGTCTTCGAACTGAGGTATAACTCTCTCGAAAGTCGCCCGCTGGAGAAGCCGGCCGCAACGCCCTCCAGGATCCTGGCCTGGACCGAGCTGAGAACGCAGTCGCCGACCGGCTGGGACACTTCGCAGCCGTTCTGGTCATTACCCATGGCACTCGTCCGTTCCGTACGGCCCGGCTGGGACGGGACCGTAAGCGGAGCCCACAGTCATGACAGGCGGCAGCTCGACGTCAGGCTCGATCGAGAACCGCCTCACTTCCTGGGTCATGCCGGGTCCGTAAAACAAAAGGACGTCATCACTCGAACGGACCTCGTGGGGTTCGCGTATCAGCTGGGCTTCCGGCCAGGAAGGGAAAATCGATCCGACGCCGTGAGGACCGGTCAAAGCTATTGACAATAACGTCGGCGAAAATTCTCCCGCCGGAGTAGTGTGGGTTTTCGGCACGACACTCTCCGTTCATGTCTAACGAGGGTGCATCGGAGCCTGTGGCGAGTTACTCCGACCTGAAAATCCTAACACTGCAAGATCATCCAGGCCGAGTGGCCCGTAGTGCTTCAAAATGGCTTCACCGGCTGTGAGCCGGGGGTTTGTCGGATGGTCAGCTTGCTCGGTGGTACTCGTTGATGAGGCCGGTGACGGCTTGTCGGCGTTCGATGCGGGCCGTCGGGATGGGGATGACGTTCGAGTCGTCGAACGGTGCGAGCTGGTTCCGGCCCTGGTGCGGAGACCTGGCCCGGGCGTCGTCGCCGGGGTCCAGCAGGTGTTCCAGCAGCTGTCCGACCGCCGGCCGCCGCGGGTCCCAGGCGTGCAGGCCGCGGGCCGCGGCGAGCACGGCGGCGGTGTCCGTGACCGGCCCCCCGAGCAGCAGCAGGGCCGCTGGGCAGTTCCGCTCCAGCTGGGTCATGCGCACCACTTTCCGTACGTCTCATCTCTGTTGACCACTACCAGAAAGAACGTAGAGCCCGGGTCTGGCGGTTCATCCTGGCGGGCAGCCGGCGCCCCGGGTGATCGCCGGAACACCGGCCTGGCACCGCAGGGCGAGGCGGGGTAGCGGTGGGTAGCGGTCCAGCACGTCGTGCACCACATCCACCTCGCAGCCGTCACGGTACTGCCGGACGGCCGCCGGCCGCGGATGCGCCATGACGCCGTGCGCGCCCAGGTCCGTAGCCAGTTATAGACCCCCTTCCAGGATCCGAACCGTCCTGGCAGGTCGGTCCACGCAGTCCCAGTGCGGTACTTGAATGCGATCGCGTCGATAACCTGCCGATGATCACGCCACCGCCGACCTCGCTTGGGTGTTCGTTCCGGCAGCAGCGGCTCGGCGGCGGCCAGAATCCGGTACATGGTGCGGATCGAGCAGTGGTAGCGCCCGGAATCCAGCTCCCGAGCCCAGATCTGCGCGGGAGGCAGCTCGGCGTACTCGGGGCTGTCCATCAGTGCCAGCACGGCGGCGCGCTCGGTGGGCGACAGCGCTTGCGGCGGGGCTGATCTGGGATGGTTCGGCTTCTCGGTCGGTTCCTTGGGGTGTAGGTGTCGGTGGCGGGTCGCCCGGGACCTGCCGGTGAGCCGGCAGGCCGCCACGATGCCCACGTGATTCGCCAACTCATCGACGAATGCGGGGAGATGGGTGTCCAGGACGTGCTTCAGTCCGCGCTCTCGGAGACCGATTCCAAGAGCGCGACAGCTTTTCCCAGGACCTCCACCGCGGCCTTGTTCTTCGCCAGCTCCCGCTTGAGTCGCTCGTTCTCCCGGCGGAGCTTCTCGTTTTCGATCTCGGCCGCCGTCTTCTTCTGCCACGGTGAGGTCGACCAGGGCGCGGGAACCGTTTCTGCAGCCCCCTTTGAAGCCGCGGCTGCCGCCATCGCGGCGAGGAAGGCGTGGGCGAGCATGCCAAGGGTGATGTGCCGCATCCAGCCGGTGTAGCGGCGGACTTCGTACTGGTCCAGGCCGCACTCGTTCTTCGCAGCCTGGAAGCACTCCTCGATGGCCCAGCGCATCCCGGCGATCCGCACCAACTGCTCTACCGTCGTGTCGAGTTGTGAGTAGGCGAGGTAGTAGGCGATCTCGTCGGGCCTGCTCAGGCTGCGGCGGGCCAGCGCCCATCGGCGGCGGACCAGGTCCTCGCCCTGGTAGTCGAACTCGGCCACGGCGGGCAGTTGGACGGCCGCCCAGTCGTAGATGCGCGGTCCTTTGGCGCCGTCCCCGCACGAGATCCGCTGCCAGGCCTCGGCCGGCGCCTGGGCGAACAGCCAGTCGATGCGTGGACAGCCCACGCTGAACTGGGACTTGGGCACCGCCAGCACGTAACCGACGCCGGACTGTTCCAGCAGCCGCCGCAAGCGTCCTTCCTGGCCGTAGGCGGAGTCGGCGGTGACCCAGCCGACGGGCAGCGAGGAGGCGGGAGCGCGCAGCACCAGGGCCTTGGCGAGGCCGCCCTTGGTGCGGAACTCCCGCTCGTCGGGGATCTTCGCCGTGCGGCAGCGCTCCCGGTCCTCGGTCCAGGAATTGGGAAGGTACAGCTCGCGGTCCACCAGGGCCCGGCCTCGAGCGGACGCATAGGCGGCGAAGACCCCGATCTGGCAGTTCCCGGTGCGGCCGGCGGTTCCGGAATACTGGCGTTGCACGCCGGCGGAGGTGGTGCCTTTCTTGATGAAGCCGGTGTCGTCGATGATCAGGACCCCGTCGTCCTCGCCGAGGCGTTCGGCGACGTAGTGCTGGAGCTCGTCGCGGATCTCGTCCGCGTCCCAGCGGGCCCTGGCGAGCAGGTGCTGGAGACCGTCAGGGGTGGCATGGCCTGCGTAATCGGCCAGCTGCCAGCCGTTCTTGCGGCCGACCGGGCCCAGCAGGCCACGGATGTAGTCGCGCATCCGACGGCGCGGCTCCACGCGGCCGAAGTGAACGCCGACGCGGAGGAACAGGTTCTCGAGCTCACGGTCCCACAGCTGGGCTTCCAACTCATTGATAACGGCCGGAGGCTGCCTCCGCAGCTGCCACTACCAACGCCGCCCGCACACGATCGAGGGGCGGTCTCATGAAGACCGCCCCTGACAGATCGTCCGCCCGCTACACTCCCACTCCCAGGCTGTTGACCAGCGGAAATGGAGAAGTCCGGCTGGAGTACTAGCCGAGCGCATCCTGGACGGAGGCGAGAACGACGGCCGGGCCCTGCTGGGGCTCCTGAAGAGGCTACGGGATTCACACGGCGATGCCATGGTCCTCGCGGACCTCGCCGAGCGGGCGGCTGAGCACTTCACCTACGACGTAGACGACCGGCTCGGCTTCCTTGAGCTGCTGCGGGAGATTGCTCACCCCAGCCGTCGTACGGAGATCGACACCGCCGTGGTCCACGCCCTCCTCGAGGCAGCTGATACTGCCGATGTTGGGTGCCGACGTCTGTACTTTCTGGAGAGGGCGGCGACCGAGGGGCAGAAGCGGGGGCTGCCCGAACTGCGGGAACGTGCCGGGATGGCGCAACAGCAGACCACGCTGGAGTGGACCGTGATTTGCAAAGCGGGTAGCCTCCCGCCCACGATGGTCGCTGGACAGCGGGCGCTGGTCGATGCCGCCCCTGGTTTGCGGAACGCGCTGTGGCTCACCGTGCCGGATGTCCACCCGGTGATGCGTGCGCAGGCCCAGCTGGAGGCCGACGGCGCGTTCGAGGGCCTTCTGCGGCTCCCGAGCTCGCGCATCAACCCGGCAGAACCCGTCTTCGTCCACTCGCCCACGGAAGCCGACAACGACCACGCTGTGAAGACGCAGGTCCACGGCCTGGACCTGCTCGGAAGGCTGATCGCGACCCAGCTCGACCGTATCCACGAGCGCTTCCGGCCCGACGAGTTCGAGATGATCGACGCTCTGGAGCACGAGACGGTGCTGCCCGAACCTCGCGCTCGGATCCTCGCCCGGGCCTTCCTCTACTACTGGCTGGGGGAGACCGACGCCGCGGCGTGCAGCGCACTGCCCCAGGTCGAGCGGATCCTCCGGGAACTGCTGCGTCCCCGCGTCTCCATCATCTCCGTGGCCAAGGGGAGACCCCCGGCGGAGTCGCCATGCCGGGCGGGCTGCTGCAGAGCATGCCGGGGGCCGGGTACCCGGAGGACTGGAGTCGAGCGTTGGAGCTCCTCCTGGTCGATTCCGACCGCGGGATGAACCTGCGCAACGACATCCTCCACGGCCTGACCGGCACCCCGCCCAAGCATCACGTCGCGCTCATCCTCCAAGCGGCGCTCTACCTGCTCAGCAACGCGCACAGGCAGCGCGCAGCACCCGGAACGACAGCCTGATCCGCTCGGGCGCGGGCCGGCCGTGCCCGAGCCGTTTCCTGAAGGAGCGCCCCAGCCCGTGACAGCCCGCGCACGCAATATGGGTTGACTGCGGCCGGGGCGTCGACTCCCGTATTGCCCCGCGCGGCACGAAGACCGGGAAGCCATACGGGACTGGGCGCGCGGCCCGAACCTGTACGGTGTCATCAGCGACGACCTCGCGGTAGCCTGAGATCCCGCAGCAGCGCACGGCGAAGACCACGCAAGCAACCCGGTCGATTGGTCGAGATCACGGGTGCAGCCGATCTCCGTCAGTCAAGCGGCTTTGCGAACCGTGACATATCGTCGAAGGCAACCAAGCTGTTCGGATCGATCAGCGGTACGACGGCGGGGTAGAGCTCCGCTGCCGCAGGCGAGTCGCTGCCCCCGAAGCGCTTTGCCACCGCGAAGCCAGCGCCGGCGACGAGGTCGGCGAGTTGCAGCGAAGGGTGCGTCTTGGATTCCCCTCGCAGGACCTGCCCGACCTGGGCCCGTCCCAGGACCCAGCGCAAGTCCCAAGACCCGTCCCCATCGAACTGGCGCATCATCTTGTCCAACCAGTCATCGGTGAGCATCTTCTGGTCGTCCGTTAGCGCGTTGACCCTGCCGATACGCTCAGACCAGTTGTTGACAACGGCCGCCACCCCGGGAATCAGCGGTTCGAGATTGTCCGAGAGATCACCTTCCTGGAGCGCCTGAAGGAAGTCCGCAGCCTCCGCCCGAGTTCCGCGGGCCTGCGCGAGGACTGTAGTGACGCGTCGGCGTGTGGACTTCGCCCAGGCCGCCTCCAAGACGTCGAAGAAGTCCTCAACCGAGGACTGCTGCCCGTCCCGGTTCCGCATCGACGCAAAGTCCACCGTGGCTTCGACAAGCTCTTTGAACCCGTCCCCTCCCAACGCCCGAGGCCCCTCCTCGAACAGCGTCCGGGCGCTTTGGCGAGCTGCGCCGTTGCGGTACATCTCGACGCCCCGAGAATGGGCCTGAGTCTCGATCAGGAGATCGATGATCTTTCCCACCACGAAGTAGTGCTTGTCGATGACGTATACCGAAGCTCGACCCTCGAGGGATCCGCCCGGGCCGAGCGCCTTGACCAGCGCCTGCCGACCTGTCGGCCGGTCCTTGAAGTGCTTGAACTTCACCTCGGCCACCTGATCGGCGATCCTCGCGTCACGCCGCAGATCGAGCAGCACCTGCTGCGCCGTCTGGTCATCGATGGCAACCGATCCGATGGTCATGTATCGGTCGGGGTTGGCGGCGAGTTGGTCGCCTCCCCAGCCAGACTCGTCCGTCGCGATCCATCGGGCCTTACCGAGCACATCTACGGTTGGCTCCACTCGACTGTGTCGGGCGTAGTTGGGACCAGTCAGGCCGGTCCCGTGGTTCGGCAGGCGCGTGGCTTCGTTCATCGCGCCATCATGGCCAGACAGCGAATCAGAAGAAAACCTCAATGTACCTACCTCCCAAGGCGATTGAAGAGAGGAAGCCGGCGGTCCCGGATGCCGGTGCTGGGCACGCGCGCGAAGCAGTCCACTGTCCTGCATGGGCCGCTAACAGGTGCGACGAATCGACTTGTCAAACCGGCTCAGGCGAGATTGCAGGCCTTGTCGGCCGATGCGAGCCGACTTCGTCTGGGGCACACCGTTGATTGGGGGCAGCCGTGCCCGTCACCGTAGTGGCTGGAAGGCCGTCCCTACGGCCTGACAAACTTCGGTACCCGTAGGTTAGTTGTCTCCAAAATCGAACTCGGCGGTGACGGGTGCGTGGTCGGACCAGCGTTCCGCATGGGAGGCTGCGCGCTCGACGTAGGCCTTGACGGCGGTGTCCGCAAGTTTCTGACTGGCCATCAGATAGTCAATCCTCCAGCCGGAGTCGTTGTCGAAGGCGCGGCCGCGGTAGGACCACCAGGAGTAGGGGCCGGTGCGGTCGGGGTGGAGGGCGCGGACGACGTCGACGTAGCCGGCCTCGTCGTAGACGCGGGAGAGCCAGGCGCGTTCCTCGGGGAGGAAGCCGGCGGACTTCTGGTTGGCCTTCCAGTTCTTGAGGTCCTCGGGGCGGTGGGCGATGTTCCAGTCGCCGCAGACCACGACCTCGCGGCCGTCGGCGGCGGCGCGGGCGCGCAGGGCAGTGAGGTGGACGAGGAATTCCACCATGAAGCGTTCCTTCTCGTCCTGGCGCTCGGTGCCGACCTCTCCGGAAGGCAGGTAGAGGCTGGCGACGGTCAGGCCCGGGAGGTCGATTTCGACGTAACGGCCGGAATCGTCGAATTCCTCCGATCCGAATCCGATCGTGGTGCGCTGCGGTTCCTGGCGGGAGAGGATCGCGACGCCGGCCCGGCCCTTGGCGACGGACGGGGCCCAGACCGCGTGCCAGCCTTCCAGGTCGCGCAGTTCGACCGGCAGCTGCCCGGGCTCGGAGCGCACCTCCTGGAGGCAGATCACGTCCGCTTCCGTTCCGGCCAGCCACTCGACGAAGCCCTTCTTGGCGGCCGCCCGGATTCCGTTCACATTCACACTCGTCACCACGATCACCCGGGCAGCCTACCCATTGGCCGTGTCCGTCCCGGACCGTGACGCGCGGCCCGGGTCGTGGCGGGGCGCGCGCGGGGGCCGTCGTGAACGTGGCATGAATGTTCGCGACGGCCGCGTCAAGCCGTGTCATTGGTCTTGACCATCTCCGGACGCAGCACCTAGGGTCGCTTACTGCAAGGACCTTTAATAAAGAAGGACGGATAAAGGCTCGCTCTCCCACCTGCCGCAACAGCGGGCAGCGGGCCCGGGATCCGCCCTCCTTGTCGTAGGGCGGACAAGACCAGGTGGAGGACACGGTGGGCACGGTCGGGACGACAGGACAGCTTTCGGCGGTGCCGGAACCGAAGTACTGGCACCTGCGCACGGTGCTGCTGCGGGCCATCGACTCGGAGTTCTCCACCGGCCAGGTCCTGCCCAACGAGCGCGAGCTCTCCGCCCGCTTCGGGGTAGCCCGGGCGACGCTGCGGCAGGCCCTGGACCAGCTCGAGCTGGAGGGCCGGCTGGTCCGCCGCCGGGGGATCGGCACCCTGATCGCCGCCCCGCGGGTCGGCGTCCCGGTCAACCGGCAGGAGGAGGGCTGGCCCGGCGCCGGCCGCAGCCAGGCCTGGCGCACGGTGGACTGCGCCACCGCCCCGGCTTCCGCGCAGCTGGCCAAGGGCCTGGGCATCGTCGAGGGCGCCACCGTGCACACCGTCCGCCGGGTCCGCCTGGTCGAGGGCCGCGCGATGGCCACAGAGTCGCTGCACGTCCCGGCCGCCGCCCTGCCGCACCTGCCCGGCTTCCGCGCCGAGAGCGACCGTGCCCGCTCGGTGCTGCGCCAGCTGGAGCGCCTGGAGGTGGACGGCGAGTCCCGCGCCGTCGAGCTCGGCGTCGCCGAGGCCGACGAGGCCGTTCTGCTGGAGCGCCCCCCGGGCACCCCGGTGCTGGTCATGACCACCCAGTACGCCTCGGCCGGCCGCCTGGTGGCGCTCGCCGTCGCCACCTACCGCGCGGACACCTGCAAGCTGACCTTCGGCGAGACCGGCCTGGTCGAGGTCACCCCGGTCGGCGCGACCCCCGAGGTCCGCACCGCCTCCTGAACCGTTTCGCACCCACCCTCAGACCGCGACCCGGACGCCGACTGGCGCCCGGGTCGCGGTCGTCGAGCCTCACGCCCCGGCCCTCACGCCCGGGGCGGGTCCACCGCGAAGAGCTGGTCCTCGACGTGGTCCAGGGCGACCCGCAGGGCGCCCATCGAGACGACCTCGGAGCCCAGGGCCGCCAGGGCCACCTCCGGTGCCCGCAGGGTGAACTGGGCCAGCCGCCCACGCAGGGGCTCCAGGACGCCGTCCAGGCCGGCGGCCCAGCCGCCGATGACGACCAGCTGCGGGTCGATGGCGAGGACGAGGGCGGCGACGCCCTGGACGAGCCTGGTCAGGAAGCGGTCCATGGCGACCTTGGCCACCTCGTCGCCCTCGCGGGCGAGCCGCAGGACGCGGGCGACGGCGGCCTCGTCCAGCGGGTTGAGGGGCTTGCCGGTGGTGGAGAGCAGCTTCTCGGGGGTGACCTCCTGGCCGAGCAGGTGGAGGGCGCCGATCTCGCCGGCGGCGCCGCCGTAGCCGCGGTGGAGCTTGCCGTTGATCAGGGAGCCGGCGCCGGGGCTGAGGCCGGCCATCACGAAGACCACGTCGTCGGCGCCGACGGCCGCGCCCTTCCAGTGTTCGGCGATGGCGGCGAGGTTGGCGTCGTTCTCGATCAGGACGGGGCAGCGGAAGGAGCGCCGCAGCCGGGCGCCGAGGTCGAGGCCGGTCCAGCCGGGCATCGCGGTGCCGAGCCGGATGGTGCCCTCGCGGTCGACGATGCCGGGGGTGCCGATCCCGACGGCCCACAGGTTGTCGCGGGAGATGCCCGCCTTGCGCAGGACCTCGGCGACGGCGGTGCGGACGGCGGTGAGCCGCTCCTCGGTGTCCAGGGTCTCGTCCACGGGCTTGAAGTGACTGCCCACCACCTCGCCGGTGAGGTCGGCGAGGATGACCCGGATGTCGTGCACACCGATCTCGATGCCGAGGATGTGCCCGGCCTCGGCGCGGAAGCGGAACCAGCGGGCCGGGCGGCCGCGGCGGCCGGTGCCGGGCGGGCCGTCCTCCCGGGGCTGCTCGACCTCGGCGACCAGTCCGGTCTCGACCAGGCCCTCGATCACGCCCTCGACGGTCGGCCGGGAGAGCCCGGTCTCGCCGACGAGCTGAGTGAGGGTCACCGAGTGGCCGGTCCGCAGCGCCCGAAGCGTGACCGCCGCGTTGATCCGCCGCAGCAGCGAGGAGTCTCCTCCGGTGAGCCGATCCGCCAATGCGATGCCCTTCGCCGTTCGCGCGACTGCCCTGGCGCGCGATGTCGAGTGCGCGGAGCCCACCGAATGGCCCGCGGGGGTCTGCCCCCGGAACGCGGCACGGGCGGCGCGCCGCCGCCCGCAGGAAGGCCCGGGGGACAGGCCGGAGCCTACCCGGGGACCGCCCGGCGCGGCGAGGATTCCCGCAGCTCACCCGGGCTTCGGTATCGAAATGGTACGGATCGGGTGGCGGTGCGTGACCCTCGCTTCACCGGTCGGCCACGGACGGCCCCTGCCCGGGACGCCGGCCCCGTACGGACCAGCGCGAGCGCACCGACAGCAGCGAGCCGACGCTGAGCCAGGAGCACGCCGAGAACGCGCTGAAGACCGAGCCGGCCGAGCCGACGGACAGCACGCTGCCGACCGAGCCGATCGAGAGGACCGAACCCACCGAGCCGATGGACAGCAGCGAGCCGATGGAACCGGTGGAGCCGATCGAGCCGAGGGAGGAACGGGAGCGGATCGAACGCACGGAAGCGGCCATGCGCCCGATCGTAGCCCGGGGACGGTGCGCTCAGTCGACCCGCGCGGCGAACAGTTCCTGCCCCAGCAGCCCCATCGGGTGCCCGTCCGCAGGCAGGGTGAGCACGGTGGGGCAGCCCGCGGCGGTGAGGGCGGCCCGCCACCGGTCGGCGGGGTGGGTGGTGAGGCCGCGCGGGTCGCCGGTGATCAGCAGGTCGAGCTGTTCGGTCACGGGGGCGAGCAGCAGCAGCCGGCCGCCGGGGGCGAGCTGCTCGACGAGGGCCGGGACTTCTTCCTCCGGGCGGCCGGCGGCGGTGGCGACCACGACGTCGTAGCGCCCGCCGTCGGGGGCGGGGTGGTGGTCGGCGTTCTGCCGGGGCCGGGCGGCCAGGGCGCGGGCGACCGCGGTCTCGGTGCCGTCGCGGTCGAGTTCGAGGACGCGCAGCGGCTGCGGCCCGTCGTGGGCCTCGGCGGTGGCGCGCACGAGTGCGCCGAGTGCGGCGCCGAGGTAGCCGCGGGCGGCGGCCCAGCGGACCGGGGCGGCGGCGGGGCGGGGCGCCTCCTCGCCGGTGAGCAGTCTGGGCAGGCGCAGTGCGCCGCGCCGGACCCGGTCCAGGACGGGGGCGGTGCCGAGGCCGTCGGCCCAGGTCTCGACGGCGGGCCGCCAGGCCTCCCGGACGTCGGCGGCGGTGAGTTCGGGGGCGCCGTGGAAGAACGGGCCCTGGGCGCCGCCAACCTGGCGGGTGATCAGGCCGTGCCGGGCGAGGGCGTCGAGCCAGCGGCCGACCCGGGGGCGCTGGGCGGGGGTGACCAGGGCGGTGGCGAGGAGTTCGGGTTCCGACCAGCCGCGGGTGGGGTCGGTGAGCACTCCGGCCTGCTGGAGGGTGTGCAGCAGGGCGGCCAGGACTGCTCGGTCGAGGTGGGCGCCGAAGCCGGTGATCTGTTCGGCGGTGACGCCGATGCTGTGCTTCCACGCGGCGGCGGTGGCGGTCTCGGCATCGGCGCGCAGCCGGCGGTCGGCGGCCTCGGCCTGGCTGCGCGGGGCGCGGACGTGGGCGAGGACGGCGCCGAGGGCGTCGACGGCGGCGTACACGTCGTCCTGCCGGGGTTCGGGGCCGACGTGCAGGACCAGGCGCAGCGCCGCGAGGTCGTGCTCGGCCAGTCCGGGCTGGCGGCTGAGCCGCCAGAGCAGGGCGGAGGGCAGGCTGAGGTGGGTGGTGCGGTTGGCGGCGAGGGCGGCGAGCTGCTGTTCGGGCCGCTGGTCGGGGTCGGTGCAGTGCACGGTGCCGCCGGCCAGCAGGGTGGCCAGGGCGAGTTCGACGGCGAGGTCGGTGGCCGGGTGGAGCACGGTGTGCCGGATGGGCGGCGGGCCGAGGACCCCGGCCCAGTACCGGAGCCGTTCCTCGGCGGCGCGGGCGGCGGAGGGCGGCAGCGCGGCGTGTTCGGCGACGCGTTCGGCGAGGGCCCGGGGCAGGCCGCCCGGCGGGGAGACGCCGAGCAGCAGGCCGATGCCGCTGATCGCGCGTCCGTCGGCGACGACGGCGGGCCGGTCGCCGAGCTCGCGCAGCGCGCTGACCAGCGCAGGGGTCGAGGCCAAGGTGATCACTCCGGGGTGCAGGGGAGAAGCCGCACTACTGAACCATGCGTCCGGGCCCCGAGCGGCCGCTGCCGAGTCAAACTTCCGTAATGATTTTCATATCGCCCAGCCAAGCGGCAGGGGCGGATCTCGACACGAAGGGGCCGGAACTTCGCATTCCGGAACCGTTGTGCGAGCCCTTGACAGGTGGTTCGGGTGCTGGATTACTTGGCCTGGGCTCGCCCGGACCGAACGATCGGTCGGGCTCCCGAGATCGGCCGACCTGCGAAGGAGCGACGATGACCGGCAGCTCACCCGAACCGGGACGACGCCCGGAACGACGCCTTGGGGAGCCGATCCCACCCGCACTGCTGGACGCCGGCGAGCGGATGGGCGTCGACGAACTGCGCGCCCACCAGCTCGACCGCCTCCGCGCCACCCTGCGGCACGCCTACGACAACGTCGAGCTCTACCGCCGCAAGTTCGACGCGGCCGGGGTGCGCCCCGAGGACTGCCGCACCCTGGACGACCTCGTCCGGTTCCCCTTCACCACCAAGGCCGACCTGCGCGAGGGCTATCCCTTCGGCATGTTCGCCGTTCCGATGGAGCGGGTCCGCCGGATCCACGCCTCCAGTGGCACCACCGGGCGCCCGACCGTGGTCGGCTACACCGAGAACGACCTGTCCATGTGGGCCGACGTGGTCGCCCGCTCGATCCGCGCGGCCGGAGGCCGCCCCGGCCACAAGGTGCACATCGCGTACGGCTACGGCCTGTTCACCGGCGGCCTGGGTGCGCACTACGGCGCCGAGCGGGCCGGCTGCACGGTCATCCCGGCCTCCGGCGGCATGACCGCCCGGCAGGTGCAGCTGATCCAGGACTTCCGCCCCGAGATCATCATGGTCACCCCGTCCTACCTGCTCACCCTGCTGGACGAGTTCGAGAAGCAGGGCCTCGACCCGCGCGCCAGTTCGCTGGAGGTGGGCGTCTTCGGTGCCGAGCCCTGGACGGAGGAGATGCGGCGCGAGATCGAGGAGCGGCTCGACCTGCACGCCGTCGACATCTACGGCCTCTCCGAGGTGGTCGGCCCCGGCATCGCCCAGGAGTGCGTGGAGACCAAGGACGGGCTGCACATCTGGGAGGACCACTTCTACCCGGAGGTCGTGGATCCGCTCACGGATCTGGTGATGCCCGAGGGGCGGAGCGGCGAACTGGTCTTCACCTCGCTCACCAAGGAGGCGCTGCCGGTCATCCGCTACCGCACCCGCGACCTCAGCCGGCTGCTGCCCGGCACGGCGAGGCCGGCCTTCCGGCGGATGGAGAAGGTCACCGGGCGCAGCGACGACATGATCATCCTGCGCGGGGTGAACCTCTTCCCGACCCAGATCGAGGAGATCCTGCTGCGCACCCCGGGCGTCGCCCCGCACTTCCAGCTGCGGCTGACCAGGCAGGGGCGGATGGACCATCTGACGGTGCGGGTGGAGGCCCGCCCGGAGGCGCCCGCCGAACTGCGGGCGGCGGCCCGGGAGTCGATCGTCCGGGCGGTGAAGGACGGGGTGGGCGTGACGGTCGCGGCCGAGGTGGTGGACCCGTACACGCTGGAGCGCTCCGTCGGGAAGATCAAGCGGGTGGTGGACGAGCGAAGGTGAGGCGACAGGAGGCCGGGGGCGCACGGCTGTCCGGGGGGTGATGCCGTGCGCCTCCGGCGTCTACAGAAATGTAGACGTTCAGTGGGTGGTGAGTCCAGCCGTCCGGCGACGAGACCGCGCGGAGAGCGCCAGGGCCACTGCCATCAGTACGGCCAGGGCCAGGCTGACCGGGCCGGTGCCCAGGCCGATGCCGCCGCGGTCCGCGCCGACGCCCAGCCAGTCCGCGAACGAGGCGCCCAGCGGGCGGGTCAGTACGTACGCCCACCAGAACCCGGCCACCGGACCCACCCAGCGGGCCCGGGCCGCCACCGCCGGGACGGCGATCAGCACGGCGAAGCCCAGGCCGGCGACCAGGTAACCGAGGTCGAGGGTGGCCGCCGTCAGGTCGCCGAGCGCGGTGCCCAGGGCGAAGGTCAGCAGCACGGCCGCCCAGTAGAACAGCTCCCGGCGCAGGCCCGTCACCCGGTCGATCGCCAGCGAGCCCTCCACCAGGTGCCAGAGCAGGAACAGCGCCGCCAGCGCCGCCGCCAGCGAACCGGCCGACAGCGCGTACGGGACGCCGAGCGCGACGTGCGCCACGTCGGCGACCATCGTGCCGAACACGCTCACCAGCACGACCACCGCCCAGTACAGCCCGGGCACGCAGCGACGGGTGCGCAGCTGCACCAGGAGGGCGACGGCCAGCAGCAGGCCGGCGGCGCCCACCGCCAGGACCGGGTCGAAGGTCTTGGCGAGGAAGTCCGAGAGGGTCTCGCCCATGCCGGTGGTCAGCACCTTCACCAGCCAGAACCAGCCGTCCACGACCGGGACCTTGCTGGTGGCCCGGACGTCACCGGGCGGGGCGGGGCGGGGCGCGGTCGGCGCGTACGAGTGCGCCACGTCAGCCCTCCGAGCCGTCGACGGCGGTGTTGGAGGTCAGCTGGCCGTCGGTGCCGTCCACCGTCACCAGGTGGCGCACGCCGTCCTGGCCGACGACCGTCACGGCCCAGGCCGCGCCGCCGCCCTGTTCGGTCACCCGCCGCAGCGACTCGGCGCGGCCGCCGGGGACGGCGGCCTGGGCCTTCTCCAGGGCGGCCGAGGCGGCGAGCGAGGGCAGCGGGGCGGGCGCCTGGCCGTGGCCGTGCCCGCGCTCCTTCCCGTGCGCGTGCCCGTTCCCCTTCCCCTGCTCGTTCGCGTTCCCCTGCTCGTTCCCGTACTCGTGCCCGTTTCCGTCCTCGGTCCGGGCCGCCGCCCCACGGTGTCCGTGCCCGCCCTCCCCGTGCCCCTCGTGCGCCGCCGCCGCGACCGCGAGCCCGCCCCCGGCGAGCAGCGCCACCGCCGCCACCGACGCGGCCATGCGGCGCTCCCGCCCGCCGGTCCAGGCGAGCAGCCGCTCCGCGCGGCGGCGCCGGGGCGCCAGCGGCGGCGTCTCGGGGATCTCCGGCTCCCCGGGCTGCGGGGTGGTGGACGACAGGGGATCGGTCATCGGGGGCACTCCTTGCCTCGTGCGGCTGCTGCGCTCAGCGCCGGGCCCGGTACCGCCCGGGCCGCGCCCGGCGATCATGGCGGACCGTACCTGAACCTGCGCTTAAGGCGGGTCGGGAGCTCTCAGGAGCACCTGGCACCCTGAACGGATGCACATACTCGTCGTGGAGGACGAACACCGGATGGCCACCGCGCTGCGGCGCGGGCTGGAGGCCGACGGGCACACCGTCGACACCGCCCACAACGGCCCCGAGGGCCTCGCCCTCGCCGAGCGCCACCCCTACGACGTGATCGTCCTCGACATCATGCTGCCCGGCCTCAACGGCTACCGGGTCTGCGCCCGGCTGCGCGCGGGCGGGTGCCGGGCCGGCATCCTGATGCTCACCGCCAAGGACGGCGAGTGGGACGAGGCGGAGGCCCTGGACACCGGCGCCGACGACTACCTCGCCAAGCCCTTCTCCTTCGTCGTGCTGCTCGCCCGGCTGCGGGCCCTGCACCGGCGGATCGACCGGCAGCGCCCCCGGCTGCACACCCTCGGCGACCTGGTGCTGGACGCCAACGCCCGCACCTGCACCCGGGCCGGCACCCCCACCCACCTGACCGCCCGCGAGTTCGCGATCCTGGAGCACCTGGCCGCCCGGGCCGGGACGGTGGTCTCCAAGCGCGAGATCCTCGACCACGTCTGGGACGCCGACCACGACGCCGACCCGAGCATCGTCGAGGTGCACGTCCACGCCCTGCGGCGCAAGATCGACGCACCCTTCGGGCGGGCCGCCCTGCAGACCATGCGCGGCGCCGGCTACCGGCTCGACCCGGCCGGCGGCTGACGTGCCCGGACCTCGGCGACTCCCGTACGCACTGCGCCGGTTCGTCCCCCGGACGGTACGGGCCCGGGCCACCGCGGCCGCCGGTACCGTGCTGGCCGCCGCGCTCGCCCTGGCCGGGGCCGGACTGCTCGCCGCCGTCCACGCCGACCTGGTCGCCTCGGCCGCCTCCGCCACCCGGCAGCAGGCCGAGTCGGTCGCCCAACTCGCCGTCCAAGGACGGCTGGTGCCCGTCCTGCACCCCGCCCACGGCACCGACTTCCTCCAGGTCGTCGACGCCCGCGGCACCGTCCTCGCCGCCAGCCCCAACCTGGTCGGCCGCCCGGCCCTGGCCACCGCGCGGCGCACCGGCTCGCACACCACCGACGAGGTCGACCCGCTGTACGACCACCACCGCCAGCGGCTCGCCGCCGTCACCGCCGACACCCCCGACGGGCCGGTCACCGTCTACGCGGGCGCCTCGCTGCGCGCCGCCGACGAGGCCATGGACATCACCCAGGCCGGGCTGGCCGTCGCCTGCCCGCTGCTGCTGCTCACCGGGGTGGTGGTCACCTGGAAGGTCACCGGGCACGCGCTGCGGCCGGTGGAGGCGATCCGCGCCGAGGTCGACGCCATCACCGGGCAGGACCTCCACCGCCGCGTCCCCGAACCCGGCACCGCCGACGAGATCGCCCGGCTCGCCGCCACCATGAACGCGATGCTCGACCGGCTGGAGGCCTCCGGCCACCGCCAACGGCAGTTCATCGCCGACGCCTCGCACGAGCTCCGCAGCCCGCTCGCGGTGCTGCGCACCCAGCTGGAGGTCGCCGACACCCACCCGGACCCGGCGGTCCGGGCCGAGCTGGTGCACGGTGCCCTGGCGGACACCGACCGGCTGCAGAACCTCGCCACCGACCTCCTGCTGCTCGCCCGCCTGGACGCGGGCGGCACCGACGACCGCCCCCGCCAGCGGATCGACCTCACCGACCTGGTCGCCACCACCGTCCTCGCCCGCCCGTCCGGCCCGCACCGCCGCACCACCGACCTCGCCCCCGAGGTCGCCGTCGACGGCATCCCGCTCTGGCTCGGCCGCCTGCTCACCAACCTGCTGGACAACGCCGACCGCCACGCGGCCACCACCGTGCACGTCCGCCTGGGCACCGACCCGGCGCGCGGCCTCGCCCTGCTGGACGTCGAGGACGACGGCCCCGGCATCCCGCCCGCCGACCGCGAGCGGGTCTTCGAACGCTTCACCCGCCTGGACGACGCCCGCTCCCGCGACCACGGCGGCACCGGCCTCGGCCTGCCGATCGCCCGCGACATCGCCCGCCACCACCACGGCACCCTCACCGTCACCCCGACCCCGAGCGGGGCTCGGCTCACCGCGGCGATCCCGCTGGCGGCTGACGTCCGAGGACCGGTGCTCCGTCGGTGACCGGGGGCGGGAGGCGTACCCGGAAGGCCCTATGCTGCGGGCATGCCGAGTGAGCTGCGAACTCTTCGGGCCGACGCCGACCCCGCCTTCATCCGGCGGGAGACGGAGCTGACGCCCGTTCCCTTCGTGCCGGAGATCCGCCTGCACATGGCGCAGGACGCCATCGCGCTGTGGGAGACCACCGAGCGCGAGCGCGGCCGGGACGGACTGCCGCCGCCGTTCTGGGCGTTCGCCTGGGCCGGTGGGGTGGCGGTCGCGCGCTACGTGCTGGACCACCCCGAACTGGTGGACGGGCGCGCGGTGTTGGACATCGCCGCTGGGTCCGGACTGGTCGGGGTGGCGGCCGCTTTGCGCGGGGCGAGGGAGGTGCGCGCCGCCGAGATCGACGCCTACGCGGTGGCCGCGATCGGACTGAACGCCGAGGCCAACGGCGTACGGGTGGCGGGCGCACTGGTCGACCTGGTGGACGGGGACGGCGCCCCCGCCGAGGTGGTGCTCGCCGGGGACGTCTTCTACGAACGGGCCATGGCCGCCCGCTTCCTGCCCTTCCTGGAACGCGCCGCCGCCCGCGGCGCCACCGTGATCGTCGGCGACCCGGGCCGGGCCTACCTGCCCCGCGAACGGTTCACCGCCGTGGCCTCCTACCAGGTGCCGGTGGTGGCGGACCTGGAGGACGCCTCGGTCAAGACCACCACGGTGTGGCGCCTCGGCTGACCGTCCACGGCGCGGAATTCCGAGCAGTACCGGGCAACTCCTTGCTAGACAGGCCGACATGAACGAAGAGATCGTGTTGCGGACCGCCGTGCCCGAGGAGATACCCGCCCTGCTCGCCCTCTGGGCCCGAGCCGCCAGGGGCACCAGCATCACCGACGACGCGGCGGGCGTGGCCGCGCTGCTCGCCCGCGACCCCGAGTGCCTGATCGTCGCCGCCCCGGCCGACGACCCGACCACCCCGATCGGCACCGTCATCGCCGGCTGGGACGGCTGGCGCTGCCACCTCTACCGCCTCGCCGTCGACCCCGAACACCGCCGCCGGGGCATCGGCGCCGCCCTGCTGGCCGCCGCCGAGGAGCGCTTCGCCGCACTCGGCGGGCGGCGCGCCGACGCGATGGTGCTCGACGACAACGCGCTCGGCCACCGCACCTGGCAGGCCGCCGGCTACCGGCCCGAACCCCGGTGGAGCCGCTGGGTCAAGCCGTTGCCCGCCTGATTCCGGCCGTCCGCGGTGCGGCGGACGGCGATCGCGCTCGGCAGGTCGGGGTGACGTGGGACGTGCGGCCCCCGGAGCAGGTGTCCGGGGCCGCACGTCAGTCCGCCCCGGGCCCTCAGCCGCGCAGGCGGGCCAACCAGGCCTCGACCTCGTCCGAGCCGCGGGGGAGGTCGGCGGAGAGGTTCTCGTTGCCGTCCTCGGTGACCAGGATGTCGTCCTCGATCCGCACCCCGATGCCCCGGTACTCCTCCGGCACCGTCAGGTCGTTCTCCTGGAAGTACAGGCCCGGTTCGACGGTGAGCACCATGCCCGGCAGCAGCGGGCCGTCGACGTGCTCCTCGGTGCGGGAGTGGGCGCAGTCGTGGACGTCGATGCCGAGCATGTGGCCCGTCCCGGCCAGGGTGAAGCGGCGGTGCAGGCCCAGCTCGTACACCTTGTCGGCGGGAAGGTCGCCGAACAGGCCCCAGGCGGTGAGGTGTTCGGCGAGCTCGCGCTGGGCGGCGTGGTGGAAGTCGCGGAAGTCCGCGCCCGGCCGGACGGCGGCGATGCCGGCCTCCTGGGCGGCGTGCACCGCGTCGTAGACCTTGCGCTGGATGTCGGTGAAGCGGCCGGAGACCGGCAGGGTGCGGGTCACGTCGGCGGTGTAGAGCTCGTTGGTCTCCACGCCGGCGTCCAGCAGCAGCAGGTCGCCGGGGCGGGCCTGGCCGTTGTTGCGCACCCAGTGCAGGGTGGTGGCGTGCGGCCCGGCGGCGGCGATGGTGCCGTAGCCGACGTCGTTGCCCTCCAGTCGGGCCCGGACGAAGAAGGTGCCTTCGATCAGCCGCTCCGGCGTCGCGGCGTCCGTGCCGAGGACGCGCACCACGTCCTCGAAGCCGCGGGCGGTCGCCTGGCAGGCCAGGCGCAGCTGGGCGATCTCGAACTCGTCCTTCACCAGGCGCATTCCGGACAGGAAGACCTCGAAGTCGGCGTCCCGCTCGGCGGTCGCCCTCTGCCGCAGGATCGCCTCCACCCCGGCGTCGTGCCCGCGCAGCACCCGGACCGGGGCGGTGGCCGCGGCGAGGTCGGCGCGCACGGTGCGGACGTCCCGGCAGGGCAGGCCGAACAGCCGCTCGCTCTCGGTCAGGCTGTTGCGGCGCCCGTCCCACAGCTCGCCGTGGCCGTCGAGCCAGAACTCGCCGCTCTCGATGTCGGAGCGGTCGCGCAGGTAGAGCACGGCCCGGTGGCCGCTGTCCCCGGTGGGCTCCAGCACCAGGACGGCGTCCTGGGACTGGTCGCCGGTCAGGTAGACGTAGTCGGAGGACGGGCGGAACGGGTAGTCGGTGTCGTTGGCCCGCACCTTGGGGTTGCCGGACGGGACCACCAGCAGCTCGCCCGGGAAGGCGGCGGAGAGCGCGGCCCGGCGGCGCTCGGTGTGGGCGGCCTGCGGGATCGGCTCCAGGGCGTGGCGCTCGGTGTCCGCCCAGCCGTGCTTCATGCTCTCGGCGAGTTCCTCGGTCACCCCGCGCGTGAGGCCGTTCTTGCGGTACTTGATGGGCGGGGCGGACTCGGTGGGCTGGGCGGGCTCGGTCACAGCGGACTCTCCAGAGGGGGATACGGCGCACCGTCGCGCCGACCTGCCGGGTACGTAACAAGCGTTGTGTACCGTATATCGAACGGGGTCCGAAGAGAAGGGGGCGGTGGGCGCCCGGGCCCGGCCGCCCCGCCTCATGCTCCGTCCGAGTCCCCCACCGTCCACTTCTCCCCGTCCACGAGGAGACCGAAGAACGCCCCCGCGAACACGGACAGCACCACCGGTGAGGCCGGGTGGTCCGCGGCGACGTGCGCGGGCAGGGTCATCGCCGCACAGGCGACGGTGCCCGCGCCGGCGACCCCGAAGAGGACCCACCACCAGTACCACCACGACCGGCCGGGCGGTGGCCCGGCGCGGCTGCACCGGGCCACCGGACCGTTCCCGGTCGAGGAAGGCCACTGAGGGCGTCGGGGAGGATCCCCGGCGCCCTCGTGGGCGCCCCGGCTAGCTCAGCTCGCTGAGCGAACTGCGCGCCCTCAGGCGCCGTTGAGGGCGTAGTTGCGGAAGGTCGCGAGCAGCGGGAGGACCTCGGTCTTGCTCGGGTCCTCCGTGACGGCCCGCATGGCGTCGATGACGGTGTGGGCGATGATCTTGGTGACGGAGAGGTCGTCGGCCTCGGCGACCGTGCCCCAGGCCTTGAGGGTCTGGGTGAGCAGGGCGCTCATCCGCGCGCCGATGTTGGCGCTGACGGCGTCCGACAGTTCGGCGATCTCCTCGTCGCTCATGCTGGACCGCAGGCCGAAGGCCAGCGCCATCAGGGTGTCCATCGCGTGCTCGCCGTACGCGGCGACCAGCGCCGGCAACGGCCGCTCGTCGGCCCCGCCCGCCGCAAGGGCGGACAGGGCCTCGTCGTCGTCCTTCCACGCCGCCTCCAGGGCGGCCAAGGCCCGCAGGGCCTCGTCCACGGTCAGCCCGTCTGTCATACCCGGAACGGTATTGAGCCGGTACCGCACCCCGCACGGTTTGGGCGCCGGGATCACACCTTCGAGGGACGCGGGCCCGGTTCCGGCCGGTGGACGTGTGCGAAGTGCTCGGCGTCCCAGGTGCCGCCCAGCCCAGGGGCCAGGGAGGCGAGGGCCACAGAAGCGAAGTCCTCCGCCGCGCCCGCCCGTTCCGGCAGGGCGCCGAGCAACGGGGCGCCGGCGGAGCGCGGCAGGTCGGCGAGGTTGCAGCGTTCGGCGAGGCCGGGGTCGGCCGGCCAGGAGCCGACCAGGACGCCGGCGAGCGGCAGTTCGCGGGCGGCGAGGGCCTCCGCCGTGAGCGCGACGATGTTCAGGGTGCCGAGCCCGGCGGAGGCGATCAGCAGTACCTCGGCCGGAAGGCCGGCGTCGAGGACGGCCCGGGCCTGGTCGGCGAGCGTACGCCCCTGGTCGTCGTAGCGGACCAGGAGGCCGCCCGCGCCCTCGACCAGGACCAGGTCGTGGGTGACGGCGAGGTCGGCGACGGCCGTGACCACCTCGGAGGGGGAGAGGCGGGGCAGGCCGGACCGCCGGGCGGCCGTGTCGGGGGCCAGCGGCTCCGGGTAGCGGGCCAGCTCGCGCACCGTCAGTTCACCGGCCAGCCGGGCGACTTCCGCCGCGTCGCCCGGCTCGCCGGGGGCCACGCCGGTCTGCCCGGGCTTGAGCACGGCGACCTTCCGCCCGGCCCGGAGCGCCGCCGAGGCGACGGCCGCCGTGGCGACGGTCTTGCCGACGTCCGTGTTGGTGCCCGTCACGAACAGGATGCGCGCGCTCATCCGGCCACCGCCGCGGCGGTCACGGCGGCAGCGATCCGTGCCACGTCCTCGTCCTCCGTCACGTAAGGGGGCATGGTGTAGATGAGGTCCCGGAACGGGCGCAGCCAGACGCCCTCGCGGGCCGCCGCCTCGGTCGCCGCCGGGACGTCCACCGGGTGGTCCAGCTGCACCACGCCGATGGCGCCCCGGACCCGGACGTCACGTACGCCCGGCACGTCCGAGGCCGCGGCCAGGCCCTCGGCCAGCCCGGTCTCGACGCGCTTGACCTGCACCGCCCAGTCCTGCCCGAGCAGCAGGTCCAGCGAGGCGTTGGCAGCCGCGCAGGCCAGCGGGTTGCCCATGAAGGTCGGCCCGTGTGCCAGTACGGGCATCTCGCCGCGGCTGATCCCGTCGGCGATCTCGCCGGTGCACAGGGCGGCGGCGAGCGTCAGGTACCCGCCGGTGAGGGCCTTGCCCAGGCACATCACGTCGGGGGAGACGCCCGCGTGGTCGGCGGCGAACAGCGCGCCGCTGCGGCCGAAGCCGGTGGCGATCTCGTCGAATACCAGCAACACCCCGTACCGGTCGCAGAGTTCGCGCAGCATCCGCAGGTAGGCGGGGGAGTGGAACTGCATGCCGCCCGCGCCCTGGACCACCGGTTCGACGATGACGGCCGCCAGCTCGTCGGCGTGACGCGCCATCAACTCCTCGAAGTGCGCCGCGTACCCGGGGTCGAGCGGGGCGTCGAAGCCGGCCGGCGGCTGCGGTGCGAAGAGCTGCCCGGGCAGCACCCCGCCCCACAGGTGGTGCATCCCGCCGTCCGGGTCGCAGACCGACATCGGGTGGAAGGTGTCGCCGTGGTAGCCGCCGCGCCAGGTGAGCAGTCGGCGCTTCTCCGGCCGTCCGGTCGACTGCCAGTACTGCAGGCACATCTTCATGGCGACCTCGACCGCCACCGAGCCCGAGTCGGCGAGGAAGACGTGCCGCAGCGGCTCCGGGGTGATCTCGACCAGCCGGGCGGCCAGCCGGACGGCGGGCTCGTGGGTGAGCCCGCCGAACATCACGTGGCTCATCCGCCCCAGCTGCTCGCGCAGGGCCTCGTCCAGGACCGGGTGCCGGTAGCCGTGGATGGCGGCCCACCAGGACGACATCCCGTCGACCAGCTCGCGCCGTCCGTCCGCGACGGGCTCCGCGAGGCGCAGTCGGACGCCCGAGGCGGACTCGACCACGTACGGGGTGACGGTGCCGGGCATCGGCCCGTACGGGTGCCAGACGTGCGCCCGGTCGAGGGCGAGCAGCGTGTCCGCGGACAGCTGGGACATGGTGAGGTCTCTCCGAAGTGTTCCGACGGCGGGCGCCCCGGGGCGCCGAAGCGTGCCTGGGCGCCGAAGGGTGCCGAAGGGTCAGGCGTTGGGGGCGAGTTCGGTGCCGGCGCCGCGACGGCGGACCTTGACCAGGTCGCTGCGCAGCTCCTCGTCCGTGCCCTCCTCGACCGGCGCGGGCTCCGGGTGGGAGTGCCCGCCGCACGGGCCGCAGCCGCCGCCGCTGCCGCAGGCCGAAGCGGCCGTCCCGCAGGAGCCGGCCGCGGCCGCCTCGGCGACGTCGGCGCGGTGGCGCGGCAGGGTGGCCTCGCCGGCGCCCTCGACCTCGAAGCCGGCGTCCTTGATCATGTCGAGGTCGGCCTGGCCGGCCTGGCCCTCGCTGGTCAGGTAGTCGCCGAGGAAGATCGAGTTGGCGATGTGCAGGCCGAGCGGCTGCATCGAGCGCAGGTGCACCTCGCGGCCGCCGGCGATCCGCACCTCGGTGTCGGGGTTGACGAAGCGGACCATCGCCAGGATGCGCAGGCAGCGCTGCGGGGTGAGGTTCCACTCCTTGGCGAGCGGGGTGCCCTCGAAGGGGATCAGGAAGTTGACCGGGACGGAGTCCGAGCCGAGCTCGCGCAGCGCGAACACCACGTCGACCAGGTCCTCGTCGGTCTCGCCCATGCCGGCGATCAGACCGGAGCAGGCGGACAGGCCGGCGCCGTGGGCCTTCTGCACGGTGTCGACCCGGTCCGCGTAGGTGTGGGTCTTGGTGATGGTCCCGTAGGTGTTCTCGGACGTGTTGAGGTTGTGGTTGTACGCGTCGGCGCCGGCCGCCTTGAGCCGCTCCGCCTGGTTGTCGGACAGCAGGCCGAGGCAGACGCAGATCTCGACCTCGGGGTCGGCGTCCTTGATGGCGGCCATGGTGTCGGTGACCCGGTCGATGTCACGGTCCGTCGGACCGCGGCCGCTGGCGACCAGGCAGACCCGCTTGGCGCCGCCGGCCACCCCGGCGCGGGCGGCGTCGGCGGCCTGCTCCGGCTTGAGCCAGGTGTACTTGAGGATCTCGGCCTTGGAGCCCAGCCGCTGCGAGCAGTAGGAGCAGTCCTCGGGGCAGAGCCCGCTCTTCAGGTTCACCAGGTAGTTGAGCTTGACCCGGCGGCCGAACCAGCGGCGGCGCACCTTGCCGGCCGCGGCGACCACGTCGAGCAGCTCGTCGTCGGTGGTGGCGAGGACGGCGAGGGCTTCCTCGTGGGTCGGGACTTCGCCGCGCAGGCCCTTGGCGGTGAGGGTATCGAGCAGATCCATGGGGCCGATCCTGCCTGCTGGCGTCGGAACGGCGCCAGAGCAAACCCACCAGAAGATCCCCGGAAGGATGTGCCGATTGCCACAGTGTCGAAGCTCACGGCGTCGGCGCTGGTCACGCGCTTGACGGAGGGCCGGAAGCGAGGTTACCGGCGGGTAGTGCGAGGGCGTCCGGAGCGAAGATCGACAACCCCCCCACCCAGTGACCCACGCCACCCGGGGGGTGCTTAGAATCTGCGCCATGACCACGCAGGGGGAGCGCACCCCGACTCCGGGAGAGGGCCAGGACGGCCGGGCAGGACTGCGGACCGGCGGGGGCGCCGAGGACACTCCCGCGGCGGGATCCGCAGGCACGGCACGCGGGCGCGGCCCCCGGCTCACCCCCCGCCGGGCGGTCGGCTGGGTCGTCGTGGCCGTCGTGGTCGTGGCCGGCGGATGGGTCATCACCCGCCCGACGCCCGGCGACTACATACCCGGCCTCGGCCCGTCCAAGGCGGACTCCGCCCGCACGCCCCCGGTGGTGGGCGCCGCCCCGCCGACCACCGATCCCGAGGCCCTCAACGCCGGCAACCTGTTCCCCGCCCAGCGCCCGGTCGAGGTCGCCGGCTACAAGGCCCGGCGCGGCGGCATCCGGCAGGGCGAGAAGTGCGACGAGGTGCTCCAGGACCGTACCCAGGAGCTGCTCAAGGACAGCGGCTGCCAGGCCTACCTGATCGTCAGCTTCACCGGCGTCGACCACCCGGTGTGCAGCAGCGTCACCCTGCTGCGCTTCGCCGATCAGGCCGCTGCCGCCAGGGCCGCCGACACCCTGCGCGGCAAGCCCGGCGCGGTCGCCTTCATCCTCGCCGACACCAACTTCGCGCCCGCCCCGTCCGCCGGCAGCGCCAAGCCGGGCAGCGAGGCCCGGGTCGAGGCGGTCGGCCACTACGTGACCGTCACCAGCTCCCGCCCCGGCGACGCCCGCCCGGCCGACACCGCCTCCTCGAACCCGGCGCCGTCCACCCCGACGCCGACCGCCTCCGGCGGCGAGCCGAACCTGGACGAGGCCACCCGGGCGCTGTCTTACGCGGCGGGTCAGCCGTTTGTCTGGATGTGACAAACGCCAAGGGGTCCGGCGCGCTAGCGCCGGGCCCCTTTTGACGGTCACTCAACCGCGTTCCCGACGGGAGGCCAGCCGCCGAGCCGGTCCACCGCCGTCACCCGCAGCACCGCCCGGCCCTCCTCGTCCGAGCCGTACAGGTCGACCTCGGCGCTGATACCCCAGTCGTGGTCGCCCTCCGGGTCGTCGAAGATCTGCCGGACCTTCCAGGCGGAGTCCTCCTCCTCGATGATCAGCATCTTCGGGCCGCGCGCGTCCGGGCCGGTGCCCAGGTCGTCGTACTCGTCCCAGTAGCCGTCCATCGCGTCCGCCCAGCGGTCCGCGTCCCAGCCGTACTCGCCGTCCAGCTCGCCGAGTTCGTCCCAGTGCTCCAGCGCGCACAGCTCGACCCGGCGGAACATCTCGTTGCGCACCAGCACCCGGAAGGCGCGGGCGTTGGCGGTGACCGGGGCCGGCTTGTCGTCGAGGGTGACCTCGGCGGTGGCCGCCTCGGTCGGGTTGGCCAGCTGCTCCCACTCGTCCAGCAGGCTGGAGTCGACCTGGCGGACCAGCTCGCCGAGCCAGGCGATGACGTCCTTGAGGTCGTCGGTCTTCACGTCCTCGGGGACGGTCTGCTCCAGCGCCTTGTACGCACCCGCCAGGTAGCGCAGCACGATGCCCTCGGTGCGGGCCAGCTCGTAGAAGCCGACGTAGTCCGAGAAGGTCATCGCCCGCTCGTACAGGTCACGGACGACGGACTTCGGCTGGAGCTGGTGGTCGCCGATCCACGGGTGCGCCCGGCGGTACACGTCGTACGCGTGGGTGAGCAGCTCCTCCAGCGGCTTCGGGTAGGTGATCTCCTGGAGCCGCTCCATCCGCTCCTCGTACTCGATGCCGTCCCGCTTCATCTCGCCGACGGCCTCGCCGCGCGCCTTGTTCTGCTGGGCGGCGAGGATCTGGCGCGGGTCGTCGAGGGTCGCCTCGACCACCGAGATCACGTCCATCGCGTACGAGGGCGAGGTCGGGTCGAGCAGCTCGAAGGAGGCCAGCGCGAAGGTGGACAGCGGCTGGTTGAGCGCGAAGTTCTCCTGGAGGTCCAGGGTCAGTCGGACGATCCGGCCCTCGGCGTCCGGCTCCGGCAGCCGCTCCACCACGCCGCCCTCCAGCAGCGAGCGGTAGATCGCGATCGCGGTGCGGATGTGCCGGCGCTGGGCCGCCCTGTCCTCGTGGTTGTCGGTGAGCAGCTTGCGCATCGCCTCGAAGGCGTTGCCCGGGCGGCCGATCACCGACAGCAGCATCGCGTGACTCACCTTGAACCGGGAGACCAACGGTTCCGGGTCGGCGGCGATCAGCTTGTCGAAGGTCTCCTCGGTCCAGCCGACGAAGCCCTCCGGCGCCTTCTTCCGGACCACCTTGCGCTTCTTCTTCGGGTCGTCCCCGGCCTTGGCGATCGCCTTGTCGTTCTCGATCACGTGCTCCGGCGCCTGGGCGACCACCTGGCCGACGGTGTCGAAGCCGGCCCGGCCCGCGCGCCCGGCGATCTGGTGGAACTCACGGGCGCGCAGGATGCGCACGCGCTGCCCGTCGTACTTCGACAGGGCGGTGAACAGCACCGTGCGGATCGGCACGTTGACGCCGACACCGAGCGTGTCGGTGCCGCAGATCACCTTCAACAGGCCCGCCTGGGCGAGGCGTTCGACCAGTCGGCGGTACTTCGGCAGCATGCCCGCGTGGTGCACGCCGATGCCGTGGCGGACGTAACGGGACAGGTTGCGGCCGAACTTGGTGGTGAAGCGGAAGTTGCCGATCAGGTCGGCGATGGCGTCCTTCTCCGCCTTCGAGCACATGTTGATGCTCATCAGCGACTGCGCGCGCTCCACCGCCTCCTTCTGCGTGAAGTGCACGACGTAGACCGGCGCCTGGCCGGTCTGCAGCAGCTCCTCCAGGGTGTCATGCATGGTGGTGCGGCGGTACTCGTAGAACAGCGGCACCGGACGGGTCGCGTTGCGCACCACGGTGGTCGGGCGGCCGGTGCGGCGGGTCAGGTCCTCCTCGAAGCGGCGGACGTCGCCCAGCGTCGCCGACATCAGCAGGAACTGCGCCTGCGGCAGCTCCAGCAGCGGGATCTGCCAGGCCCAGCCGCGGTCCGGCTCGGCGTAGAAGTGGAACTCGTCCATCACCACCTGGCCGATGTCGGCCCGGGCGCCGTCCCGCAGCGCGATCTGGGCCAGCACCTCGGCGGTGCAGCAGATGATCGGCGCGGTCGGGTTGACGCTCGCGTCGCCGGTCATCATGCCGACCTGCTCGGTGCCGAACATCTTCACCAGGTCGAAGAACTTCTCCGACACCAGCGCCTTGATCGGCGCGGTGTAGAAGGTCCGCTGCCCCTCCGCCAGCGCCGCGAAGTGTGCGCCGGCCGCCACCAGGGACTTCCCCGACCCGGTCGGCGTCGCCAGGATCACGTTGTTCCCGGAGACCAGCTCGATCAACGCCTCCTCCTGCGCCGGGTACAGCGTGATCCCGCGCTCCTCCGCCCAGGCTGCGAACGTCTCGTACAGCGCGTCGGGGGTGGCGGGCTTCGGCATCAGATCAAGGAGGGTCACCCGGCTATCTTGCCTGCTCGCCGCCACCCCGGGCAAAGCCCGGGATCACTCGACGGGAACGGTCGGGGCGGTGTGGGCGAGCCGGGGGGTGTTGGCGCACCTGTACGCGCCCGGGGCGGCCCGCGCGATCTTCAGGGCGACATCGGCGTACGTCTGCCGGATCCTGGCACGGGGCGCGGCGGAGACCCAGGGCTCGCCGTCGACGGAGACCTGGACGTACGCCGGGTCGGCCTCGGCCTTACGGAGCTCCGGCGGCAGCTGGTAGCCGCCGCACCGGACGTACAACCGCACCCGGGGCGACTTGTCGCCGCCCGCGTCGGCCACCCAGCCCACTGTGTCGGGGCCGAAATCCAGTGGCATGGTGCGACCGGCCTCCCGGGTGTCCTTCTGTCGGTCGGCGTCGATCCCGTCGTACGCGGGAGAGACGGTTGCCGACAGCAGGACGTCGGCCGTCGTGTGCTGCCCGGCCCACCAGACTTCGCACTTGCCGTACCGGTCGCCGTTGACCGGGTCCGACGGGGTTGCCATCCGGTCCTGACGGGTGCCCTCGTAGCCACGGCCGTCCGGGCCCGCGAGCACCTTGAGCTGGTCCTTGGTGACCAGGGACCAGCAGGCGCTCTGCGGCAGCTCCACCTCCTGCCAGGGCTTCCACGCCCACAACCCGCCGCCCACGGCCGCCGCGGCCGCGAGGGCGACGGCGGCGTGCCAGGGGCGGACCCGGGACCGGCGCCGGGGCGGGTCGTCCGGGGACGGCGGGGTGATGTGGGCGACGTCAACCATGTCTCAACACTCTCGGTCGTGGCCTGGGTGCGGCGTCCGGGGCCTAGTTCTTCTTGGGGAAGGCGGTGGCGAAGGAGTCCCAGCCGCTGCCGTAGCCGGTGTTCTCCTCCTGGGCGGCTCGCCGGGCCACGTCGTTGATGTAGTTCGGGTCGGCGCCCGTAACGCAGCCGGCGTCGCGGACCGCGTTGAGGATCGCCTGCTGGGAGTTGGCCTCGGCGTTCTGCTTCGCGGTGACGGCCTCGTCGCTCGCGGCGTTGTGGGTGTCCACCTTGTAGCCGGCGGCGACGTTGTCCATGATCTGGTTGGCCACGTTGTCAATGCCCTCGCCGATCAGGGGCGCCCGCTCCTTCAGCGCGTCGCCGGCGAACGACCAGAGCTGGCCGGCGAGTTCCCGCTTGGTGTCGATGGCGGCGTTGTACTCGGCGTCGCTGGCGGTGTGCTTGTTGTACACCACGTCGACCATGGCGCTCGTGATGAGGCCGTTGACCTGACCGGCCGGCTTGGCGATGTTCTCGACCGCCACGGCCAGGTCCTTGTGCAACTCGGGGTGGGCCAGCACGTCCTGGATCTGGGCGGTGGTGTAGGCCTGCTGCCCGGCAGCGATCGAGGCGTAGGCGTCCGGGTTCCGGCCGAGTGTGCCCAGCAGGCGTTCGACCTCGCCCGTCTTGAAGAGGTGCGAGTCGGCGCCCGGTCCTTCCAGGGCGCCCTGGATGTCGCCGATGTAGTTGGCGGTCATGTTGCCGAGGCTGCCGTTGAGGTTCGAGAACCTCCGCCGTTGAGGAGGTCGGGACCGTCGGCGGTGCCGAACCTGGTCACAACCTGTTGCATGACGGCGTTCATGTCGCTGGTGTGCGGAGGGAACTTGCCGTGCACGTCGTCGTACGCCCGGCCGGTGGTCGCGGCCTCCAGGGCGTGCCCCAGGGAGGTGACGTCGAAGGGGTCGGCGGTGCCCGGGTTCGGCCGGGGCGGGTACTGCTGGTCGAGCAGCAGGGACCGGGAGCCGTTGTCGGTGAGCATCTTGAGATAGGTGTTCTCGCCGCCGTGGCTCTTGACCGTGCCGTCGGGGTTGTACGTCGTAGGCGTGTCGTGGAAGAACTTGGTGGCTGCTTCAGGGCTGTGCCCGAGTGCGTCCAGGACGGCGGACATCGGGTTGACGCCGCGGACATTGCCGTCCTTGTCGGGCACGCCGATGAACTTGAGCTCGGTGAACGGGTACGAGGCCTTCGTCGCGGCGTCCCAGCGCATCGGATTCTCGTTGGTCAGCTGGGTGACGTGCGCGGCGATCGGGTCGAGGAAGTGCGGGTCGTACTTCCCGTTGCGCAGCACGTTGGCGAGGATCTGGTAGCCGTACGGGCTGTGCGCCGGGTCGGCACCGGGGGGCACGGGGATCTGCGTGGCGCCGGCGGCTCGCAGCTTGGTCTCCCAGTCGTCCGAGACGTGGAACGGCTGCTTGGTGTCGGTCGCGGTGGCCAGGGTGAGGCCGAGGTCCTTCTGGATGCCCTTGACGGCGGCGCTGCGGGCCGGGCTGTTGGCGTAGTCCCCGCTCTGCGCCATGGCGCCGTACTTCGCCAGGAAGGTCGCCGGGTCCTGGCCGCCGTAGAAGCTGCTGGCGAAGCGGGGGTCCTGGTTGTAGTGGTCCAGGATGTTCTGGAGGTTCTTGATTTGCGCGTCGGTGGCCTTGTCGCCGAGGCTGAGGATGTAGGTGGCCATCCTGGCCTCCTCCTCCGGGATGCCGCCGGCCGGATGGGCGTTGAAGGCGGTGCCGTCACTGCCGGTGTCGTCGCCCAGGGCCCTGGCGGCGTCGAGGTCGGCCTCGGTGGCACGGTCGATCGCGTCGCCGATGGCCTTGGCCGCGGAATCGGCCTTGGCCTTCCAGCTCCTGCCGTACTCCGGGTCGCGCTTGTCCTCCTCGGTCGTGGGCGCGGGCCAGCTCACCGCGCCCTCGCCGTTGACGGTGAGGCCGGCCGCGGTGGCGTCGTGCAGGGCATTGGCGAGGTCCTGCTTGGCGGCCGTGATCTCGGTGTGGGCGTCCCGAAGGGTCTTGGCCAGTGCCGAGGCCTCCTCGAAGGCGGCGTGGATCTGGTCGCGGGCCCAGGTGAGCTTGGCGTTGGCGAGGCCGGCGGCGTCACCGTGCCAGCCGGACTCGTGATGGTGCCGATGACCTCGTTCTGCATCCGCTGGGTGAGGTCCCACTTGCGGACCAGGGCCTCGAAGTCGCCCGCCGCCGAGTCGAGGCTGCTGAGGTCGACCTGCTGGAGCTGGCTGAATGTCACCATGATCGTGCTGCTTCCCCCCGCTTGTGCTGCGGCTAGCTCTTCGCGCCCTGTGCCTTGTCGAAGCCGGCGTGGATGTCGCGCTCGGTCTTGTCGTACGTCTGGGCGGTGGTCTGCAGGTTCGTGCCCATGTCGCCCACGGTGCCCTTCAGGAAGTCGACCTGACTCGACCACGTGCCCCAGGAGCCGGTGAGTGCGCCGCCGAGGGACCACCCCTTCAGTGCGCCGGCCGCGGCGGCGACGTGGTCGCCGGGCTGGCCGCATTCGGACGTGACGGAGTCGCGCAGCGCGAAGGCGTTCTGGGCAGCCTGCTGGAGCATTCCGGTGTTGACCGTCACGGCTGCGCCGCCGCCCGCCGGGTTCAGCGAGACCGGGGCGGCGTTGCTGCCGGCCAGGTCCGGGAACTGCTTCTTGGCCGCTTCGGTCAGATTGCCCTTGTCGTCGAAGAGTCAAGGATTCATTCGACGCTCGAATTCGAGGTCTGTCACGTGTCCGCCCCCAGGTGTAGATCGCCATGGAGCGTACCCGAAAGTATTGCCGTCCTGGTGGCACCTGTTGTCAGGGTGAGCGAAGCGGCAGTAAGTGGGGAAATAGGGAATGTCTCTTTGATTCACATCAGGTAAACAAAAGGTGAATGGCGACAAGAAAGCCCTGCCCATGCTGTGTGGAGTCGCACATTGCCGCCGTCTCGCGGGGCGTGCCAGAGTGCCGGGCATGACCCTCCCGCTCACCTCCGCACCGCACACCGCCGCCGGGCCCGCCCCGGCGCACGTCTTCGACTGGCTCGACGAGGCCGCCGAGTTGCGCGCCGACGCCGGGCTGACCCGCAGGTTGCGCAGTCGTCGGGCGGAGGACCAGGTGCTGGACCTGGCCGGGAACGACTACCTGGGGCTCACCCGGCACCCGGTGGTGACCCGCGCTGCGGGGGAGGCGGCGCTGCGGTGGGGCGGCGGGGCGACGGGCTCGCGGCTGGTCACCGGCACGACCGCGCTGCACACCGAACTGGAGCAGGAGCTCGCCGAGTTCTGCGGGGTGGAGGCCGCGCTGGTGTTCTCCTCCGGGTACACCGCCAACCTCGCCGCGCTCACCGCGCTGACCGACCCGGACACCCTGATCGTGTCCGACGCCTACAACCACGCCTCGCTGATCGACGGCTGCCGGCTCGCCCGGGCCGATGTCCACCGGGCCGCGCACAGCGACCCGGCGGCCGTCGCCGAGGTCCTCGCCGGGCGGACCCAGCGGCGGGCCCTGGTGGTCACCGACTCGGTGTTCTCGGTGGACGGCGACGCGGCGCCGCTGCCCGGGCTGTCCGGGGCCGCCCGGGCGCACGGGGCCGCACTGCTGGTGGACGACGCCCACGGACTGGGCGTGCTCGGCCCCGGCGGCCGCGGCGCGCTGGCCGCGGCCGGGCTCGCCGGGCAACCGGACACCGTCGCCACCATGACGCTGTCCAAGTCCCTCGGTTCGCAGGGCGGCGCCGTGGTGGGCCCGAGCAGGGTGATCCGCCACCTCACCGAGACCGCCCGTACGTTCATCTTCGACACCGGCCTCGCCCCGGCCGCCGCCGGCGCCGCCCTCGCCGCCCTGCGCCTGCTGCGCGCCGAACCGGAGCGCGCCGACCGGGCCCGCGAGGTCGCCCGCACGCTCGCCGCCCGCCTCACCGCCGCCGGCCTGCGAGCCTGCGAGCCGGACGCGGCCGTGGTCTCCGTCCGCGCCCCCGGCCCCGAGGCGGCCGTCACCTGGGCCGCCGACTGCCTCCACGCGGGCCTCGCCGTCGGCTGCTTCCGCCCCCCGTCCGTCCCGGACGGCATCTCCCGCCTCCGTCTCACCGCCCGCGGGGACCTCACCGACGCCCAGATCGCGGGCGCCGTCCGGATCGTCGCCGACCTCGCCCCCGCGGGCGCGCGGAGCGAATAACCGCTTGGCGGAAGGGGCCGGCTGGGGGAACCCTGGCGGGATGGCCGATCTGATCTGGGACGACGTGGCGTACATGTTCGACCCGAGCGACGGGGCGACCCTGCCGGACCTGGGCGTCGACGACACCACGGCGACCGACTGGCAGGCGGTGCTCGACGAAGCCGACCGGGTTCTGGTGCAGTGAGGCCCTACGGCTGCCCCACCACCAGCAGCGCCTCCGCGCCGACCGGCCGGTAGCCGGCGGCCTGGAAGGCGCGGACGCTGGGGGCGTTGCCGGGGGCCTGCTGGGCCCAGACGACCGCGCCGTCGGGCAGCAGGTGGCGGGCGGCGGTGGCGAGCGCGCGGCCGAGGCCGCGGCCCTGGGCGTGCGGCTCGACCTCGATGGCGGCCTCCCAGCGGCCCGCCACGCCGCGGCCGAGGATCAGCACACCGCCGTCGGCCTCGTGCACCCGGACGTCCTCGCGGTAGCGCAACGCCCGTACCACCCGGGGGTGTTCGCGGTCCTCGACCGGGGCGAGCGGCAGCGGCGGGGCGCCGGGGAGGCGGTCGGCGACGGTGAGCAGGTCGATGTTGTTGACGGTGCGCCCGGTGCGCTCGGCGAAGGCGGTGAGGAAGGGTGGGCAGAGCGGTGCGGACAGCGGGTCGCCGCCGGCGGCGGCGAGCGTCTCGCGAACCCACTCCGGGGCCTCGTCGGTGAACACCACGGCGTGGGCGGCGAGGGCCAGCACCCCGGCCTCGCGCGGCGCCGGCTGCGGCACCACGGTGACCGCCCCGTCCGGCGGGGGGAACACTCCGCCCGCCGCGTCCGCCAGGATCTCCGCCAGCCCTCGCACACCCATGTCCGTTCCCTCCCGGAGAAAAGTCGTCCCGCTCAGTCGATCACCGCGCGCGGCGGTACGCCAGGAGGTACCGCCAGAACAGCAGCCGGCGCACCCGGAATCCCGGCAGGTGCTGCCGCGCGTACGCCCGGATCTCGGGCAGGGAGGTCCGCGGCATCGTGACCGGGGCCTGGACGCGGGACGGCGGGGCGCCGCGCTCGCGCAGGTGGACGGCGAGCCGGCAGAACGCGTTCACCGGCACCGCCGCGAGGCTGGTCAGCCGGTTTCCGACGGTGGTCTCCCGGTAGCAGCCCAGCACGACCAGCACCCCGCCGGGCGCCAGGGCGTCGCGCAGCCGGGCCAGGGTGCCGAGCGGCAGGTGGTGGAGACTGGCCAGGCAGGAGATGAAGTCGTACCGGCCGGGCGGCAGTTCGAGCGCGGTGAGGTCCGCCTGACGGTACCGGATCCGCGACGAGTCGCCGCGTGCTCGGGCGGCGGTGAGCACGGGTTCGTCGCGGTCGACGGCGTCCACGTCGATGCCCCGCCGGGCGAGCGCCCGGGCGAAGGCGCCGGTGCCGCAGCCGACGTCCAGGGCGCGGCGGGCGCCGGGTGGCAGGGAGCGCAGCAGTAACCGGTGGTAGTGGTCGTTGTGGTCGAAGGGCATCCGGTCAGACTAGACCGGCTTCCCGCTACTTCCTGCGGGCCCGGCTCGGCTGGACCCGGGTCGGTTCGCCCGCGGCCTTCGGATGGTCGGGCGGGTACGGGAGTTCGCCGAGGCCCTCGTCGTGCAGCTGCTTCTCGTACAGCTCCAGCACGCCGTCCAGCCGGTACGCGTGGCCGTCCATCTCCGCGTTGAGGTCGCCGAGTTCGGCGAAGCGGGCGGGTACCGTCCGCAGGTCGAAGTCCTCGGGGGCGGCGTCGTCCAGCTCCTCCCAGCGCAGCGGGGTGGAGGCGGTGGCGCGGGGGCGGGCGCGCAGGGAGTAGGCGGAGGCGATGGTGCGGTCGCGGGCCATCTGGTTGTAGTCGACGAAGATCCGTTCGCCGCGTTCCTCCTTCCACCAGGCGGTGGTGACCTTCCCGGGCAGCCGCTGTTCCAGCAGCCGGCCGAGGGCGATCACGGCGTGCCGGCCGTCGGTGAAGGTCCACTCGGGCACGAGCGGGACGTAGACGTGCAGGCCGCGCCCGCCGGAGGACTTGGGCCAGCCGCGCAGTCCGTGTTCCTCCAGCAGGGCGCGCAGTTCGTGGGCGGCACGGACGGCGTCCCGGAAGCCGGTGCCGGGCTGGGGGTCGAGGTCGATGCGCAGCTCGTCGACGTGGTCGGTGTCGGTGCGCCGGACCGGCCAGGGGTGGAAGGTGAGGCAGCCCAGGTTGGCGGCCCACAGCACGGCGGCCGGTTCGGTGGGGCAGATCTCGTCGGCGGAGCGGCCGCTGGGGAATTCGATCCGGGCGGTGGGCAGCCAGTCCGGCAGGCCCTTGGGGGCGCGTTTCTGGTAGAAGAACTCGCCGTCGACCCCGTCGGGGAAGCGCTGGAGGGTGGTGGGCCGGTCCCGCAGTCCGCGCAGCACCCCGTCGGCGACGGCCAGGTAGTACTGCGCGACGTCCAGCTTGGTGAAGCCGCGCTCGGGGTAGTACACCTTGTCCGGGTTCGACAGCCGGACGGTGCGCCCGGCGACTTCCAGTTCGACGGCTGAGCCCATGCCCCTCACGGTAAGGGCGCGGCGCCCGGCGCGCGCCCCGAGCCCGGCGGAGCGAGGCTGGGAGCCATGGACCTGCCTGTGATGCCGCCGGTGGCGCCGATGCTCGCCAAGTCGGTGGCCAAGATCCCGCCGGGGATGCAGTACGAGGCCAAGTGGGACGGCTTCCGGACGATCGTGTTCCGCGACGGCGACGAGGTGGAGCTCGGCAGCCGCACCGGCAAGCCGCTGACCAGGTACTTCCCCGAGCTGGTCGAGGCCTTCCGGCGGGAGCTGCCACCGCGCTGCGTGCTGGACGGCGAGGTGGTGATCGCCCGGGACGGGCGGCTGCGCTTCGAGGAGCTGCTGGAGCGGATCCACCCGGCCGCGAGCCGGGTCAGGCTGCTGGCGGAGCGGACGCCCGCCTCCTTCGTCGCCTTCGACCTGCTCGCCCTCGGTGACGACTCGCTCGTCGACGAGCCGCTCTCGGTGCGCCGCCCGGCTCTGGAGGCGGCGCTGGGCAGTGCGGAGGACCCGGTGTTCACCGCCCCCGCCTCCACCGACGGCGAGCTCGCGCAGACCTGGTTCGCCGAGTTCGAGGGCGCCGGACTGGACGGGGTGGTGGCCAAGCCGCTGGACCAGCCGTACCGGCCGGGGGAGCGCACCATGTACAAGATCAAGCACGAACGCACCGCCGACTGCGTGGTGGCCGGCTACCGCGAGCACAAGAGCGGGCCGGTGGTCGGCTCGCTGCTGCTGGGCATCCACGACGAGCAGGGCAAGCTCCAGCACGTCGGCGTCTGCGCGGCCTTCTCGATGGCCCGCCGGCGCGAACTGGTCGAGGAACTGGCCCCGCTCAGGACGGCCGACCTCGCCCGGCACCCGTGGGGCGCCTGGGCGGAGGAGGCTGCGCACGCCGAGGGCCGGCTGCCGGGGGCGGTCAGCCGGTGGACCGGCGGCAAGGACCTGTCCTGGATCGCGCTGCGCCCCGAGCGGGTGGTCGAGGTGGCGTACGACCACATGGAGGGCAGCCGCTTCCGGCACACCGCGCAGTTCCGCCGCTGGCGGCCGGACCGCACGCCGGAGAGCTGCACCTACGAGCAGTTGGAGGAGCCGGTCTCCTACGACCTCCGCCAGGTGCTGGGGATGTGACGGGTGGTCAGTGCGGGGTGCCCCGACCCGGTCGACCGGGTCGGGCCGGTCGGCTGCGGGAATCCCAGGACCGGGGAAGGCCGGGACCGGGGATGACCGGGATCAAGTCCGCACGGTCGAGGCCGTGTTGGTGGGCAGCGCGCTCGGGGAGCCGCTGCCGGAGCCGCTGCCGCTCGGAGAGCCGGAGGGCGAACCGGAGGCCGAGCCCGGGGCCGACGGCGAGGCGGTCTGCGTGGGGAGCGCGTAGACGTGCTGCGGCGAGATGATCTTGGTGATCTCGTTGGCGAACAGCGTCGACGGCTCCTGACCCTGGGAGAGCGCGTCGGTGTTGAGCAGCATCACCAGGGTGCTCTGCGCCTCCGGCATGTACACCGCGACGCTCTCGTAGCCCGGCATCGAGCCGTTGTGGCCGATCCACCCGTTGTTGTCGAACAGGCCGAAGCCGTAGGAGACGTTGGGGTCGCCGGTCGGCAGGGTCTGCATGCGCTGGGTCTGGCCGGCCTGGCTGATGACCGAGCCGGTGGCCACGGTCCTGGCCCAGCTCTCCAGGTCGGCCAGGGTGGTGACGACGGAGCCGGCCGTCCAGGCCCAGGACGGGTTCCAGTTGGTGGCGTCCTGGACCGACCCGTCGGGCGTCTGGTCGGTGTAGCCGTGGGCGTGCGGGTCGGGCAGCGTCCCGTCGGTGGGGAAGCTCGTCCTGTCCAGCGAGGCCGGGCCGAACACCTGGGCCTGGAGGAAGTCGCCGGCCGACTGCCCGCTGACGTTCTCGATCAGCTTGCCCAGCAGGATGTAGTTGGAGTTGCTGTACTGGAACTTGGACCCGGGCGGGAACACGGCGGGGTGCTTGTACCCGTAGGCGAGCAGTTGGTCCGGGGTGAACACGCGGTTGGGGTCGTTGATGAACGCGTTCACGAAGTCCGGGTCGGAGGTGTACGGGAACAGGCCGCTGCGCATCTCGCCGAGCTGGCGGACGGTGATCCCGTCGCCGCCGGGGACGCCGTCCACGTACTTGGAGATCGGGTCGTCCAGGCCGACCTTGCCCTGGTCCACCAGGCGCAGCACGGCGGTCGCGGTGAAGGTCTTGGTCTCGCTGCCGATCCGGCTGAACATCCCCGGGTCCATCGGCGTGTTGGCGTTCTTGTCGGCGACGCCGAAGGACTTCTGGTAGGTGCCGCTCGGCGTGATGATGCCGACCGAGATGCCGGGGACGCCCGCCTGCTTCTGCACCCGCTGGATCGCGGCGTCCAGCTGGCCGGTGACGGCGGGGGTCAGCGCCACCACCGCGTTGGAGGAGGCGCTCCCGGAGGCGCTCCCCGAGGCGGAGCCGCCCGAGCCGCCGGCGCCCGCGGACGGGCTGAGCGCGGCCGGTTCGGCGGTGACGGCCTGGCCGGCGCCCTGCTGGGAGGGGTTCGAGTCGCCGGAGCAGGCCGCGGTGGCGAGCAGACCGCTGAGGGCGAGGGCGGCGGCGGCCGCGCGGCCGGCCGTGCGGGGAGCGGCGGTGCGGGACGCGGCCGGGCGCGGCCGTCGGGTCTTGGTCATGTGTCGAGGCGCCTCTCTGGGGCGAAGGGCCCCGGAGCGCCTGCTCCACGGGCCGCAGGGGAGCCCCGCCACCGTAAGCACCGTCCTCGGACGCCCGCGCGCCGGTGGCGGTCCGGCTGGCCCGAACGGATCCAATGGCCACCCGAGTGGCCCGTACTGCTGGCGCCGCGTTGTCAAGTACCCGGGTGCGAGGCCCGGTTGGTGTCGCCGCCGGTGCTCCGCGCTCGGCCGGACGGGTGAGCACCGGCATGCCGCGGCCGCCCGCGCCCCCGGCTCGGGCACGATCGTTCAGCCCAGCTGTGGCCGCCCTTAAGAATTCCTCGATGGACCGAACCCCCTCCCACCAGGCAGATTTCTGCCTGCCGGAACGTGCCCGTCAGGAGCGGCCGAACCGCGCCCGGCCTTGCCAGCACCCCGAGGCCGTCCCCGATCCGCACGTCAGGAGCCGTCGCCCGTGAAGGCACTCGTCAAGCAGAACGCCGAGCCCGGGCTCTGGCTGATGGACGTCCCCAAGCCCGAGATCGGCCCCGGCGAGGTGCTGATCAAGGTCCTGCGGACCGGCATCTGCGGCACCGACCTGCACATCCGCAAGTGGGACGGCTGGGCGCAGCAGACCATCAAGACCCCGCTCGTCCTCGGCCACGAGTTCGTCGGCGAGGTCGCCGAGCTCGGTGCCGGCGTCGCGGACATCGCCATCGGCGACCTGGTCAGCGGCGAGGGCCACCTGGTCTGCGGCAAGTGCCGCAACTGTCTGGCCGGCCGCCGCCACCTGTGCCGCAACACCATCGGCCTGGGCGTCAACCGCGACGGTGCCTTCGCCGAGTACGTGGCCCTGCCCGCCTCCAACGTCTGGGTGCACCGGGTGCCGGTCGACCTCGACGTGGCCGCGATCTTCGACCCCTTCGGCAACGCCGTGCACACCGCGCTGTCCTTCCCGCTGGTCGGCGAGGACGTCCTGGTCACCGGCGCCGGCCCGATCGGCATCATGGCCGCCGCCGTCGCCAAGCACGCCGGCGCCCGCAGCGTGATGATCACCGACGTGTCCCCGTACCGCCTCGACCTGGCCCGCCAGGTCGGCGTGACGCTGGCGCTCAACGTCGCCGAGCACACGATCGAGGAGGGCCAGCAGAAGCTGGGCCTGCGCGAGGGCTTCGACGTCGGCCTGGAGATGTCCGGCCGCCCCGAGGCGATGCAGTCGATGATCGCCAACATGACCCACGGCGGGAAGATCGCCATGCTGGGCCTGCCGGCCGAGCAGTTCCCGGTCGACTGGGCCTCGATCGTCACCTCGATGATCACCATCAAGGGCATCTACGGCCGCGAGATGTTCGAGACCTGGTACGCGATGTCCGTGCTGCTGGAAGGCGGCCTGGACCTCAGCCCGGTGATCACCGGCCGCTACGCCGCCACCGACTTCGAGGCCGCCTTCGACGACGCCGCGAGCGGCAACTGCGGCAAGATCATCCTCGACTGGACCGCCTGAGCACCCCGCTGACGCCAAAGGAGCCTGTTGTGTTCGACAACGTGCGCGCCGACATCGCCACCACCCTGGACGAGATCCGCGAGGCCGGCCTGTTCAAGCCGGAGCGGGTCATCGGCACCCCGCAGAGCGCCGCGGTCACCGTCACCGGCGGCGGCCGTCCCGGCGAGGTGCTGAACTTCTGCGCCAACAACTACCTCGGCCTGGCCGACCACCCCGAGGTGCTCGCCGCGGCCAAGGACGCGCTGGACCGCTGGGGCTACGGCATGGCCTCGGTCCGCTTCATCTGCGGCACCCAGGACGTGCACAAGGAGCTGGAGGACCGCCTCTCGGCCTTCCTCGGCCAGGAGGACACCATCCTCTACTCCTCGTGCTTCGACGCCAACGGCGGCGTCTTCGAGACCCTGCTCGACGCCAACGACGCCGTCATCTCCGACGCGCTCAACCACGCCAGCATCATCGACGGCATCCGGCTCAGCAAGGCCCGCCGCCACCGCTACGCCAACCGCGACATGGCCGACCTGGAGCAGCAGCTCAAGGAGACCCAGGACGCCCGCCGCCGGCTGATCGTCACCGACGGCGTCTTCTCGATGGACGGCTACGTCGCCCCGCTGCGCGAGATCTGCGACCTGGCCGACCGCTACGACGCCATGGTCATGGTCGACGACTCGCACGCCGTCGGCTTCGTCGGCGCCGGCGGCCGCGGCACCCCCGAACTGCACGGCGTGATGGACCGGGTGGACATCATCACCGGCACCCTGGGCAAGGCGCTCGGCGGCGCCTCCGGCGGCTACGTCGCCGCCCGGCGCGAGATCGTCGCCCTGCTGCGCCAGCGCTCCCGCCCGTACCTGTTCTCCAACTCGCTGGCCCCGGTGATCGCGGCCGCCTCGCTGAAGGTGCTCGACCTGGTCGAGCAGTCCAACGAGCTGCGCGAGAAGCTGGCGGCCAACACCGCGCTGTTCCGCACGAAGATGACCGAGGCCGGGTTCGAGATCCTGCCGGGTGACCACCCGATCGCCCCGGTGATGATCGGCGACGCGGCGAAGGCGGGGCGCCTCGCCGAACTCCTGCTGGAGCGCGGCGTCTACGTGATCGGCTTCTCGTACCCGGTCGTCCCGCACGGCCAGGCCCGGATCCGCGTGCAGCTCTCCGCGGCGCACTCCACCGAGGACGTCGAGCGCGCCGTCGCCGCCTTCGTGGACGCGCGCGCCGCGCTGGGGGAGTGACCGTCCCCCGATAGACCGCCCGCGGGCCGGACCGCTCGGAACCGGTCCGTCCCGCGGGCTCACAACTACCGTGCGGCGGTGGGGAATCGACTCGCCACCGCCCGCCGCACGGTCACCGACCACCTGCCCCACCCTCCCGCTTCGGGGGTGGGACGCCGGCCCGCCCCGGCGTCCCACCCCCGTTCGCGGTTCCGGCCGCTGCCGCCGCCACCCCACGTTACCGGCCAGTAGTTTGGCTGATCATCACCTCCCTCGAGCCGTCGTCAGCTGGTTAGGCTCGCCGTGATCACATCGGGTGAACCAAGGGAGCAGAGCGTGATGGCACGGCCCCACCGGACCGGCGGACACCGGGCAGTGAGCGCCGTACTCGTCGCGGCGCTCGGGCTCGGCGTGGGGGTGGTGGCGGCTCAACCCGCCGCCGCGGCGCCGGCGTTCGGTGCCGGCGCGTCGGCGTTCGGCGGCTTCCGGCTGGCCGACGTCACCGCCGCGGACGGAGTCGTCCTCAAGGCCGACGTGTTCACCCCGCCCGCCGGGACGCCGGGCGCGGACGCCCGGGGGCGGTACCCGGTGGTGGTGCAGCCGGCGAGCTGGGGGCAGAACGACCTGGAGTACGTCGCCCAGGGGCACCGTTTCGCCGCCGCCGGGTACGTCGTCGTGACGTACACCGTGCGCGGGTTCTGGGGCTCGGGCGGGGAGGTGGACGTGGCCGGGCCCAAGGACGTCGCCGACATCTCGACGGTGATCGACTGGGCGCTCGCCCACACCCCGGCGGATCCCGACCGGGTCGGCATGATCGGGCTGTCCCTCGGCGGCGGCCTCACCCTCCTCGGCGCCGCGTTCGACCCGCGGATCAAGGCCGTCGCCTCGCTGAGCGGCTGGGCCGACCTGACCGACGCGCTGTACAGCGGGCAGACCCGGCACACCCAGGCCGCCACCAGGCTGGCCACCATCGAGGGCCTGACCGGCCGCAAGAGTCCGGAGTTCGCGACCGCCCTGGACGACCTGTTCGCCGACCACGACCTGCCCGAGGTGGTCAAGTGGGCGGACGTCCGCTCACCGGCCACCTACCTGGACCGGATCAACGCCCACGGCACCGCCGTCTACCTCGCCAACGGCTGGAGCGACAGCTTCTTCAACCCCGGGCAGATGACGGACTTCTACCAGAAGCTCACCGTCCCCAAGCGCCTCGAACTGCGCCCGGGCGATCACGCGAGCCAGGAGTTCACCGGGCTGCTCGGCTTCTCCAACGCCACCTGGGACGGAGCCCGGGGGTGGCTCGACCGCTACCTCAAGGGCACCGCGGGCGCCCGCGACGGAGTCGACCTGGAGGTCCGTCCGACCGGCACGCACGAGGTGTACCCGGACTGGAGCTCCGTCGCATCCCGCACCGAGCGGCTGTCGTTCGGTGACAGCTCCACCGTGCGCGGTGACCGGCCCTCCGGCGCGAGCGGCGGCGTCGTCCTGCTCTCCGGCCTGGTCGACCAGTGGCTGCACCAGCCGCCGACCGCCCTGGTGCCCCTGCTCGACCGCGACGCCGCCGCCGTCCGGCGGTCCGAGCCGTACCCGCAGGGCCTCGCCGTGCGCGGAGCCGTCCAGGTGCACACCACCGTCACCGCCTCCGCGCCCCAGGGCACGGCCGTCGCGTACCTCTACGACACGGACGCCCTCGGGGTGGGCCGCCTGATCGCGCACGCCCCGCAGAGCTGGAGCGGCCGGCCGGCGGGGCAGCCCTTCCCGCTGGACGTCACGCTGTTCCCCACCGCGTACGACCTCCCGGTCGGCCACCGGCTCACGCTCGTGCTCGGCACCCACGACGACCTGTACGGCGGCGAGACGCCTAAGGGCTCCACGGTGACCTTCGGCCCGGCGGACGTCTCGCTGCCGGTGCGCTGAGGTCCCGTCCTGGCCGCGGTCGCCGTCGCCGTCACCCCGGTGGTGGTGTCACCGGTGGCGTCGACGTACGGGCTGTCGGAGCCGCCGGTGCTCTGCGAGCCGTCCTGGGCGGCGGTGACCCGCTCGATCCGCCCGGTCCGCAGGTCCCGGCGGAAGACGTCGGTCTGCTGGTTGGTGTCGCCGGGCACCAGGTTGCCGGCACCGGAGTCGAAGTAGACCCAGCGGCCGTCGGCGGTCATGACGGGATCGTAGGCGCCCTCGGTGGTCGTGGTGCCGGGCAGGAAGGCGTTGATCCGGGTGATCGTGCCGGTGGCCAGCTCGCGGGCGTAGAGGTCCGTCCGGATCCCGTGCGAGCCGGGCCTGCCGGCGCCGTGCACCGGCAGGCCGTAGAGGGCGAAACGGCCGTCGGGGCTGATCCGGGCGTCGCCGCCCGCGCCGGCCAGCTCACCGGTGGTCCCGTCCAGGCTGGCGCCGGTGATCCCGCCGGTGTCGGCCTTCCAGACGTAGTACGGGTAGAACCTGGGGCCGGCCAGCGTCTCCGCGGTGCCCGAGGCCGTCGTCGTGGCGGTCGCCGCGGGGTGCTGCGGGAGGAGGTTGCTCGCCCGGGAGGTGAAGCCGACGGTGGCGCCGTCCGCGCTGATGGTCGGGCGGAAGGAGTTGTTGTCGGCGGTGGTGCCGTCGAAGCCGGTGGTGATCAGCCGGGTGGTGTGGGTCCAGCGGTCGGTGACGAAGACGTTCTCCTTGCCGCGGCGCACGCCGGGGGCCAGGTCGGTGCGGTTGGAGGCGTAGGCCACGTACCGGCCGTCCTGGCTGAGGGTGGGGCTGTCGGCGCTGCGGATGGTCTCGTCGTCGTCGGTGGCGAGGTTGCCGGTGGTAATCAGCTCCGTGCGGCCGGTCCAGCGGTCCCGGACGTAGACGTCGCACCGGCTGCGCCGATCGAGCGCGACGGTCAACGGGCCGAAGCGATCTCCGCCCGAAATACGCCACGGGTGGTACTGCCCCTCCGGCCCGGCCCGGCCCTCCGGCGCAGCTCTCCGCCCAGCCCTGGACCCACCCGAACGGGTCAGCCGCGGCGCGCTGGCAGAATTGCCGTGTGATCGACGCACGACGGCTGCGGACCCTCCGGGCCGTGGCGGACCACCGCACCGTGACCGCCGCGGCGGCCGCCCTCTACCTGACCCCCTCCGCCGTCTCCCAGCAGCTGACCGCCCTGGAGCAGGAGACCGGCCACCACCTGCTGGCCCGGGAGGGCCGGGGCGTGCGGCTGACCGCCGCCGGGGAGATCCTGCTCGGCCACGCCGACGCGGTGCTCGCCCAGCTGGAGCGCGCCGAGGCCGACCTCGCCGCGTACAGCGCGGGCGTCGCGGGCGAGGTCACCGTCGCCTCCTTCGCCACCGGCATCTCGCACGTGCTGGCCCCGGCGATCGGCCTGCTCGCCGAGCGCGCGCCGGGCGTACGGCTCAAGGTGCTGGACGCCGAGGGCGACGCCAGCCTGCCGATGGTGCTGGACGGCCGGGCCGACCTCGCGGTGGCCGTCGAGTACCGGGGCGCCCCGCGCGCCGACGACGCCCGGCTCACCCGCGTCCCGCTGTACGCCGAGCCCTTCGAGGCCGTGCTGCCGCTGGCCCACCCGCTGGCCGCCGAGTCGGGGCCGCTCGCGGTGGCCGCGCTGGCCGACGAGCCGTGGATCGGCCCGTACCCGGGCAACCCCTGCCACGACGTGGTCCTGCTGGCCTGCGAACACGCCGGCTTCCAGCCGCGACTGCTGCACTCCTCCGACGACTTCCGCGCCGTCGTCGCGCTGGCCTCGGCCGGTTCGGGCGTCGCCCTCGTCCCGCGCTCGGCGCTGCGCGGGGTCGACCTGGCCCGGGTCGCGGTCAGGCCGGTGGACAGCGAACTGGCCACCCGCCGGGTCTTCGCCGCCGTCCGGGCCGGTGCCGACGGGCACCCGCTGATCCGGCCGGTCCTGGACTCCCTCGCCGCGGCAGCCGCCGCGGGGGCGTGACCCCCGTGCCCGGCCCGACGGCGGTGCGGCTCCGACGGCGCCGGCCGAGGAGTACGACGGGCTCGCGTACGTCCGCCGCTCGACCCGCTCCCGGCCGCGCTGCTGTTCGCCGGGGTCGGGCTGTCCGTGTGCTGGCCGGGGTGGCGGTGCTCGGGGTGCCGCTCGCCGCGCTGGAACGGCGCCGGCTGCTCCTGGTCGAGCCCGTCCCGCTGCCCGACCCGCACGGATCGCTGCCCGGCGCGGGCGCGGCGGCCTGGCTGCGGACCCGGCTGAAGGAGCGGGCGACCTGGCGTACCTGCTGGTCCACACCGTGCTGTTCTCGGCGAGCGGCCTGGGTTTCGTCGCGCTGCTCGGGCTGTCGCTGATGCTGCTGGCGACGCCGCTGATCGTCTGGGTGATCAGCCCGGACACCGTGATGCTGATCCCCGGCCGGCGGATTTGCCGCCCTGCCGGGGCGGGAAGTCGTTGGTGACGATCAGGGTGGTGCCCATGGGAGTCGATGCCTCGGATCGGACCGGGGTGGGGTGGTCAGACGTGACGACAGGGGTGCGGGCGGGGGGCCTGCTCTGGCGGCGCTGGCGAGCCGTCCGGCGCACCAGTGCCACCTGTGCCCCACCGCTCCCGCGGCCCGGCGGGCCCGGTGAGTGAGCACCCGTTCATTCCAGCCGCGCGGGCAGGTGACGTCATGACAGCCAGGTCGACACCCGATGGTCGGGTTTCCCCCACCATCCGCGCAGGCCGGGGCCGTGATCGTGCCCGGACCGTCGCGGAGGGGAGCGCGTAGGGTGGCGGGAACGAAGCCCGGCCTCACCCCCAGGAGAGACCTCATGCCCTCGACCGCCGTTACCGCCGCCCCGCTGCCGGTGGGGGTGATCGGCCTCGGTGACATCGCGCAGAAGGCGTACCTGCCGGTGCTCACCGCCGTGTCCGGGCTGGACCTGCGGCTGATGACCCGGGACCGGGTCAAGCTGGACCAGCTGGGGGAGACGTACCGGATCGACGCCGAACGGCGGTTCACCGACCTGGGCGCGCTGATCGACAGCGGCATCCGGGCCGCCTTCGTGCACGCGGCCACCGAGCAGCACGTGCCGATCGTCGAGCGGCTGCTCGGCGCCGGGGTGGACGTGTACGTGGACAAGCCGCTGGACCACACCCTGGACGGCTCGCGCAAGCTGGTCGACCTGGCCGACCGCACCGGCCGCTCGCTGATGGTCGGGTTCAACCGGCGGTACGCGCCCGGCTACGCGCAGGCGGTGGAGCGTCCGCGCGACCTGATCGTGCTGCAGAAGAACCGCGAGGGCCTGCCCGAGGCCGCCCGGACACTGGTCTTCGACGACTTCGTGCACGTCGTGGACACCCTGCGGTTCCTGGTACCCGGTGAGGTCGAGCACGTGGACGTCCGGGCCCGGAAGGACCGCGACGGCCTGGTGGAGCACGTGGTGCTCACGCTCGGCGGGGAGGGGTTCACCGCGCTGGGGATCATGAACCGGGTCTCCGGCTCGACGGAGGAGGTGCTGGAGGTCTCCGGCGGCGACTCCAAGCGCGAGGTGCACAACCTGGCCGAGGTGATCGACCACCGCGGCCAGCCCACCGTGCGCCGGCGCGGTGACTGGGTGCCGGTGGCCCGCCAGCGCGGGATCGAGCAGTGCGTCCTGGCCTTCCTGGACGCCGTGCGCGCGGGCAAGACCCTGGACGCCCACGACGCGCTGCGCACCCACGAGTTGTGCGAGCTGATCGTGGAGCGCATCGAGGCGGTCTGACCGGCCGGGCGGGGGGCGGAGCTTCATCGGTATGTCATCGGCCGCTGCCATGGTCGTCCGGTGACCTGGGCCGACCGCGTGCCGCGACAAGGCGGGCGGGTCGGCCGACCTCGTAGGGAGGATCGAATGAAAGCTCGAAGGATCGCCGCCGCGGCGGCCGGACTCCTGCTGACGGCCGGACTGACGGCGGCCCAAGGAACGACCGCACAGGCGGCCACCACGCGCGTGACCGCCCCGTGCGAGGGCACCTACACGATCGTCGTCGGGGGCACCGGCAGCTCGTGGAACAACGACGGCTTCCGCGGCAACATCCAGCAGCACGTCGGGTACCCCACCCAGATCCCCAACGGCGCCAGCACGCGGGCGGGTGTCAACGAGCTGAACCGGCTGGTCCGGGACCAGCGCGCCGCGTGTCCGGGGCAGCACGTCAAGATGGCCGGGTACTCCCTGGGCGCCGGGGTGGTGCACGTCTGGGTCACCGAGAACTGGCAGACCTTCGACAACGTCAACGCCATCCTCATCGCGGACCCGAAGCGCCAGGGCCCTCCCGGCGCCAACGGCGGCGCGGTGCCCTTCGGCGGCATCATCGGCGCGCCGCTCGCCGGCGCCGACCGGTTCTTCGGGAACGTGCCGGTCAAGACGATCTGCCACTGGGACTACGTCTGTGACGAGTCCGCCGGCATCTGGACCTATCCGGCCAACCACGTCAACAACTACCCCGAGGACTTCAACATGGACCACCACAACGACAGCGCCAACGAGCAGTGGTACAACGGCGCCTGGTACCCGGCGAGCTGGTAGTCGCCGTGCGTCCGCCGGCCCGGTGCTGAGCCGCGCTCCCACGCCACCCGCCGGGGGCGGGGGAGCGCGTCATCGGGATGTCATCGCCCCTCCCTAGCGTGGCCGCGTACCGACAAGACCCGGACCGGCAGGGAGAGGACGGACCGATGGCGCTGAGCGCACTCGAACGGGAGGGCCCCGGGCGGAGGGGGCCCGGGCGCAGGGGACTCGGGCGGAGGCTGGCGGTGGCGGCCGTCGCCGTCGTGCCGCTGCTGGGCACGACGGCGGCCGCCGGATCACCGGCCGTCGCACCGGCGCCGGACAAGCCGACGATCCGCTACACCGAGTACGGCATCCCGCACATCATCGCCGCCGACCTGGAGGGGCTGGGGGAGGGGTACGGGTACGCGGCGGCCAAGGACAACATCTGCACCCTGGCCGACACCTACCTGATGGTCAACGCCCAGCGATCCCGCTACCTCGGCCCGGACGGCAAGGCGAGCCCCGGCCAGAACCAGAACAGCACCACCAACCTCAACAGCGACCTGTACTTCCAGCGGATCAACGACAACCGCGTGGTGGAGGGGCTGATCGACCAGCCCGCGCCCAAGGGCCCGGAGCCGGAGGTCAAGGAGGCCATCCGCGGTTACGTCCAGGGGTACAACCGGTACCTGGCCGAGACCGGCGTGAACAACATCTCGGACCCGGCCTGCCGCGGCGCGGCCTGGGTGCGGCCGATCACCGAGCTGGACGTCTACCGGCACGCGCACGCCGAGATCATCATGGGCAGCGCCGATCCGCTGCTGGACGGCGAGGTGAACGCCGCGCCCCCGGGAGCCGCGGTCGCCGCCCAGCCGGGCGGGGCCCGGCCCGCGCTCTCCCCGGAGGAGACCGGCAACAGGATCCGCGAGGCGATGGCCGCCGCCCGCCAGCAGGGCGGCATGGGCAGCAACGCCCTCGCCGTGGGCTCCCAGGGGGTCTCCGGCGGCACCGGCATGCTGCTGGCCAACCCGCACTTCCCCTGGCAGGGCAAGAACCGGATGTGGCAGGCCCAGTTGACCATCCCGGGGCGGTTCAACGCCTCCGGGGCCAGCCTGCTCGGCCTGCCCGCCGTGAACATCGGGCACAACGACGACGTCGCCTGGACCCACACCGTCGCCACGGTGGCCCCGTTCGGGCTGTTCGACGTCCAGGTGGACCCGCTGCACCCGACCAACTACCTGGTGGACGGCACCTGGCAGCCGATGACCTCGCAGCAGGTCGGCGTCGATGTGCTGAACCCGGACGGCTCAGTCGGCAGGGTCACCAGGACCCTCTGGTCCACCCGGTACGGTCCGATCACCACCTCGATCCTCGGCACCCCGCTGCCCTGGGTGGTGAGCGCGCACGCGGTGCGCGACGCGAACATGGACAACCTGCGGGCGTTGAACACCTGGTTCCACCTCGACCAGGCCAAGGACGTCAACGACGTGGTGAACTCCCTGGAGACCACGGAGGGCGTCCCCTTCTTCAACACCGTCGCCTCGGACCGCAAGGGCAACGCGCTGTACGCGGACATCCAGGCCGCCCCGAACATCACCGACGCCCACGCGCAGTCCTGCCTCACCCTGACGGGTCAGGTGCTGTTCAACCAGCAGCTGCGGCTTCCCAACGTGCCGCCGGTCTCCATCTTCGACGGCAAGCGCAGCGAGTGCGACTGGCCGAACGACCCGAACGCGGTCGCGCCCGGACTGCTCGACCCGCACGCGCAACCGCGCCTGATCCGCTCCGACTTCGTGGGCAACGCCAACGACAGCGCCTGGCTGGCCAATCCCGAGCAGCCGCTGTCCTTCCCCCGGGTGATGGGCGACACCGCGCAGCCGCGCTCGCTGCGCACCCAGGAGCTCATCCTGACCGCGCAGAACCGGATCAACGGCAACGACGGCCTGCCGGGACGGGGCTTCACGCCGGAGAACATGCGGCAGCTGTTGTTCGCCGACAACAGCAGGGCGGCCGACCTGGCCCTCAACGCCACGGTGAGCGCCTGCCAGGGCGCGCCGTTCGGGCTCGTCCTGGTGGACGGCAACCTGGTCAACATCAGCGAGGCGTGTCCGATCCTGGCCGCCTGGAACCACAAGTACACGGCGGACAGCCGGGGTTCCTGGCTGTTCGAGAACTTCTGGTTCTACCTGACGAACGGGCAGGCGATCGAGAAGCTGCCGTGGCGGGTCCCCTTCGACCCCAAGGACCCGGTGCACACGCCCAATTCGCTGGACGCCGGGAACGACAGCGTCCGCAACTCGCTCGCCCGGGCCGTCCTCGCGCTGCGCAACGCGGGCATCGCGTTGAACGCGCCGCTGTCGGACGTCCAGAAGGTCACCCGCAACGGCGAGCAGATCCCGATCCACGGCTCGATCCACGAGCTGGGCGTGCTGAACGTGGTCACGCCCGGCACGGTCGACGGCAAGCTCGACATCACCTTCGGCTCCAGCTTCATCCAGGAGACCAGGTTCACCGCCGACGGCCCGCCCGAGTCCGCGTCCGTACTGGCCTACTCCCAGTCGGCCAACCCGAACTCGCCCCACTACGCCGACCAGACCAAGCTGTTCTCGGCCGGCCAGTGGGTGACCGAGCGGTACACCGAGGAGCAGATCGCGGCCTCCCCGGCGCTGGAGGTCAAGGTCCTCGGCTGAGGCCGCGCCGCGCGCACCACAACGACCACGAGGGGGAACACCGTGACGAGGACACTTCACCGCTGGCGAACGGTGGTGGCCCTGCTGGCCGCCGTCGTCGGCTTCGTCGGGACGGCCGCCACGGCCGCTCCGGCCCGAGCCGCCGGCGCGGGCGCGCCACCGCGGATGACGGACGGGTTCGGCCTGACCCAGGTCGACTCGACCGTGGGCGGTCCCACCGACTTCTACCTCACCGTGACCACACCCGAGGTCACGGGCAAGCACCACATCAAGATCATCCTGCCGAGCGGCTACTACGACGACCCGGCCCGGCGCTACCCGGTGCTGTACTTCCTGCACGGATCGCCCGACGACCCGATCCGGCAGAACTACCCGGCGCTGACCACCTCCAACGCGATGATCACCGTCATCCCGGACGGCGGCGCCCGCGGCTGGTACGCGAACTGGCTGAACCAGAACACCCAACTCGGGGCCCAGAACTGGGAGAACTTCCACCTCAACCAGGTGATCCCGTTCATCGACGCGAACCTGCGGACCATCCCGACCAGGAAGGCCAGGGCCGTCGCCGGGGTCTCGATGGGCGGGTTCGGCGCCCTGCACTACGCCCAGGACCACCCCGAGCTGTTCAGCCAGACCGCGTCCCTGTCGGGGGACATCGATCTGTCGGCCGACTCCATGGACCTGCGGCTGGCCGTCGTCGCCTCCCTCGTCGACGGGCAGGGCGCGATCTGCGGCTCGTCGTCCGGGTCCTGCGACCCCGCCAACGACCCCTACAAGCCGGGCGTGGACAGCGACGCCCTGTTCGGCTCGCCCTACCCGGTGTTCAACGCCGACTGGCGGTGGAACGCGGCCGACCCGTCCCAGCACATGGACAGGCTCGCCGGCGTCGGTGTCTCCATCTACGTGGGCAACGGCCACGGCTCGCCCACGGACCTGGAGTTCTGGCTCGAAGGCGCGTCCAAGCACGTCAAGGACCACATGGACGCCCTGGGCATGCCCTACTACTACGTCGACTACGGCGACGGCTCCGCCTGGGGCAGCCAGTGCAACGGCGGCCACAACGGCGGCTGCTGGGAACAGGACCTCCGGGACCTGATCCCCCGGCTTGAGCGGGCCTTCACCTCCTGACCGCGTCACGGAGCCCGGGGCTCCACCGGGCTCCGTGACGCGCTCGCCGGGCTCCACCGGGAACCGTCCCGGTGGAGCCCGGCGTCCGACCGGTCAGCGCGCGGCTCCGGTGCGGTCCGGGCCCGCCTGGGCGCCGCGCAGGATCAGCTGGTGCGTGCGCCGCAGCACCGGACTCGGCGGCACCCCCAGGTCCTCGGCGAGCCTGCGGCGCGTGCGGTCGAACGCGGCCAGTGCGTCGGCCTGGCGGCCGCTGCGGTACAGCGCCTCCATCAGCATCGCCGCCACCGGCTCGTTCAGCGGGTGCTCGGCGGACAGCGCGACCAGCTCCGCGACCGCCCCGGCGAACTGGCCCAGCGCGAGCCGCCATCGCGACCGCCGCTGGGCGACGGTGATCCGGCGCTCCGTCAGTCGCACCCGCTCCAGTTCGGCGAGTGGGCCGGGCAGTCCGGCCAGCGGCTCCCCGCGGAACAGGTCCAGCGCCTGGGAACAGAGGCGGACCGCCTCGGACAGATCACCCGCCCGATGAGCCGTACCGGCGGCGCCGACCAGGGCCTCCATGTCGGCGAGGTCCACCTCGGTGGCGCCGACGGCCAGTCGGTAGCCGTACCGGTCGTGCTCGATCACCGAGCCCGGGCAGTCCCCGATCCGCAGGGTCTTGCGCAGCCGGTAGACGTGGACCGGCACCACGTTGGTGACCGGCGGCTCCGAGCCCCACACACCGTCGAGCAGCTCCTGCCGACTGACGGTCCGTCCCCGGTGGAGCGCCAGCGCCGCCAGCACGGCCTGCTGGCGCAGGTGCCCGAGGTCCAGGGGCCCTCCGTCGTGCCGGGCGCGCAGCGGCCCGAGCACGGAGATCCGCACCTTCGGACCGGCCGCCCGGCCGCCGGTGCTCCGCGGCACCGGGTCCGCGCCGCGGGTGCGGGGGCCGCGGCCGGGGGCGACGAGTCCGCAGTCGAAGGCGTGGACGATGGCGGCGGCCCGGTCGCGCAGGCCGAGCTTCCCGAGGATCCGCGCCAGGTGCCCGGCCACGACCTCCTCGGAGACGCCGAGAGCGGCGGCGATCTCGTCGTCCCGCAGGCCGCAGCCGACCGCGTGGAGCACCTCGCGCTCCTGCAGCCCGAGGGCGGTGGCGCCCGGCCGGGTCGGGGTGGCGCCCGGCCGGGTGGTGGTGGCGGTCGACGGCATCGCTGCTCCCTGAACTCCGGGCCCGCCGGTCCGGCGGACGCCGTCGACAAGCTAGCCGGGGGCGCGGCGGGCCCGGAATCCGGAACGATCCGGAGGAGTGCGCCCCACGGCCCGCGCCGGCTCCCGTCCGGTACGCGGCGGTCCCCACGGCGGTTTCCGCGGTGGTCCGCCGGGCGGGTCAGGGGCAGTCGGCGAGCGCGGGGCGGTCCTTGGTGCGGACGGCGGGGAGCCAGGCGGTGGCGGTGGGGTCGGGGAGGCGCACGCGGTACCAGAGGGTGGAGGTGCGGTCCTCCTCGTCGATGATGGGCAGGCCGGTGGCGAGTTGGCAGTCGGCGTCGAGGGTGTCGTCGTGCCAGACGCGGGTGGGGACGACGTTCTCCGCGGTGTAGGGGCGCCGTGGGTCGACGGCGAGGCCCAGGCTGCACGCCGGGTCGCGGTCGGTGCGGTCCTGGCAGCTGCGTTCGGCGTTGAAGACCCGGATCCGTCCGGGGTGTCCGGTCCGGTCGGAGTGCGGCCAGAGGGCGGCTGCGGTGGCGGTGGCCGCGGCGCAGGCGGTGAGGGCGAGCAGGCCGGCGCGCACGCGCGGGCGGCTCCGGCGGCGCGGACGGCGGCCGGACTGGTGGGCGCGGATGCGGGCGAGCAGGCTCTCGGCGGTGTGCGGGGCGCGGGCGGCGTGGGTGGGGGCGAGGCAGTCGGCGGCGAGGGCGCGCCAGAACGGGGGGACGTCGGGGGCCAGCCGCAGGGCGGCGCGGCCCTCGGCGTACTGCTGGGCGGCGGCGCTGCGGGCGGTGGGGGTGGCGCCGGGGAAGGGCGGGACGCCGGCGGCGAACACCTCGTGGATCATGATGCCGAGCGCCCAGATGTCGGCGGTGGCACGGATCTTGACCCCGTGCTCGCCGAGCGGCTCCTTCCAGCGTTCCGGCGGCAGGTAGTCGGGGGTGCCCATGGGGGCGCAGTGGCCGTGGGTGCCGGTGAGTTCGATGGCGAGGCCGAAGTCGGACAGGCGCACCTCGCCGTCGCGGCCGATGAGGACGTTCTCGGGCTTGAGATCGGTGTGGACCCAGCCGGAGCGGTGGAGGTGGGCCAGGCCCTCGCAGATGCCGGCGATGATCCGGCCGCCCAGGGCCTCGTCGACGCCGGTGGCGAGCAGGTCGCGCAGGGTGCCCCGGGCGCGTTCCATGACCAGGACGATCGCGCCGTCGAGCGCGGGGTGGTCGGGGGCGGCCAGGGTGAGGGTGTCCAGCAGCGGGACCAGCCGGGGGTGCGGGGCGGTGCGGGCCAGCTCGATCTCGCGGCGGGCGGTTTCGGCGACGTTGCGGGCCTGGCGGGGAGCGAGTCCGGCGGTCGGCAGCACCTTGAGCGCGACCGTGTCGTCCGCCTCGGGTGCGCCCTCCGACTCGGAGCGCGTGGCTCGGCGGGCGGCGTAGACCGTCGCCCAGCCGCCTTCGCCGATGGGTTCGACGACGGCCCACTCGCCGACCCGGTGGCCGGGCGGCAGCAGTTCCTCGCCCTCCCCGTCGAAGGCCGGGTCGTGCGGCATCGAGGTCCCTCCCTACCGTCCGGACTCGGCGGCGTCGGGGCGCGGCAACAGCGCGAGGTGCTCCTCGCGGACGATGCCGAACTTCAGGGCGAGTCCGACCACCGCCTCGCGCTTGCCGTTGCGGCGCTCCGTGCGGTCCGTGCCGTCGGGCACGTCGATGCGGAGCTTCTCGTCGGCGAGGTAGTCGATGTGCGAGCTGACCGCGCGGGCGGTGAGCCGGGCGCAGGCCGGGTGGCCGCGCAGGCGCGCGACCACCTGGGGGGTGGTGGGCACGGCGGCGGGGGAGCGGTCGCGCAGCCACGGTTCGCAGAGCGCGACCAGGACCAGGAAGTAGGTGGCGGTCTCGTCCAGGGAGTACGCCGTCATGGTGCGGCTCTCCCAGGAGCCGACGCGGGCGTGCGGGTCCAGGTAGACGTGGTCGGGCGCGAACACCTGGAAGGACAGCGGCGTCTCGCGCCGCGAGGGCAGAACGACCCGGGAGAACTCGAACGGGATCGGGGCACCGATCCGCCGGGGCGGCACCCGCAGGTACTCGCCGGCGCCCTCCGGGTTCTCCACCAGGTAGGTGTGGGTGTTGCTGAGGTTGCTCAACTGCCAGTGGTCGTCGGTCGCGTGGATCTCCCCGGCGAGCCGGGAGACCGTCTCGTCGCCGAACCGGAGCTCCACCGGCGTGCTGGCGGAGCCGCGGCCGAAGCGGGCCCGCTCTCCCGGACCGAGCCGCAGGGTGACCGCTTCGTCACCGTTCCCCTCCGGCAGGTGGACGAGAATCCCGCTCACCGTTCCTCCGTCCCGCGCACCGCTCCCCCGTTCCGCCTTCCGGCCCTTGCCGGACGGACGAACGCTACCTCTTTGAGCATGACAATAAACCGTACGGTGGCGCAGGCCACTTGACGGCGAGGTGGCGGGGGCGGTCGCGGAACGGGCGGACAGGGTGGTCAGCGCCCGGGGGCGGCACGGCCCGCGGGCGGGAGCACGACTGCTCCCGCCCGCGGGTGACGGCCGTGGTGATCAGTTGACGGCGGGTCCGGCGGTGGTGTTGAGCCACGCCCAGTCGGACCAGGTGGAGAAGCCGGTCTGCCACTTGTGGTAGACGCCGGCGCTGCTGGCGCCGAAGACCTCGATCCGTCCGTCGGCGTTGGCGGTGGCGAAGATCTCGGTGCCGCCGCCGCCGAAGGTGTCCCACTGGCCGTAGGGCGCGTTCACTCCGGTCTGCCAGATGTGCTGCGCCGTCGTGCCGTTGATGGCGAACGCCTCCACCCGGCCGTCCGGCGAACGCTCACTGCTGATCCTGGAGTCGGCCGGTCCGCCGGCTGCTTCCCAGTCGGACCAAGTGGTGGGATTGGTCTGGTACTTGTGGAAGATTCCGGTGGGGCCGGAGGCGAGGACTTCGAGTCGGCCGTCCTGGTTGTGGTCGACGGTGAGGGCGTGTCCGCCGCCGCCGAAGGTCTCCCAGTTCGACCAGCCGCCGTTGACGGCGGTCTGCCACTGGTGCTGAAAGGTGCTGCTGTTGAGGGCGAAGACTTCGAGTCGGCCGTCGGGGGCCTTGCCGAGGCGGACCTCGCTGTCGGCGGGTCCGCCGCCGGCGCTCTCCCAGTCGGACCAGCCGCTGTTGGGTGCGGTCTGGTACTTGTGGAAGATTCCGGTGGGGCCGGAGGCGAAGACCTCCAGTCGGCCGTCCTGGTTGGGGCCGACGGCGAGGTCGTGTCCGCCGCCGCCGAAGGTCTCCCAGTTGGACCAGGTGCCGGAGGGCTGGAGCTGGTAGCGGTGCTGGAGGGTGCTGCCGTTGAGGGCGAAGACTTCGAGGCGGCCGTCCGCGTCCGGGCCGATGGCCAGTTGGGCGCCGCCGGGCCCGCCCAGGGACTCCCAGTCGGACCAGGCGCCGTTCACCGCCGTCTGCCAGGCGTGGGAGACGCCGTTGGCGCCGGCCGCGAACACCTCCAGGCGGCCGTCCGCCGACCGCGTGGACACCACCCGCCCCGACTTCGCCGGATACACCAACGGCGCCGGGCCTGGACCGTGGTGACCGAGCCGGTCCGCGGCGGCCTGCGCCGCGCCGAGGTAGCGCTGGTGCGCGCCCTCGTTGTAGGTCGACCAGGGCTGCCAGTTGGTGCCGCCGTTGGAGATGCGGTACGCCGCGTTGGCGTTGCACTGGGCGTCGAAGGCGCAGGCGTCGCTGACCTCGGGGTGCCAGTAGTCGTTGATCTCCCACAGGCCGCGGTCGCGGGACGGCGGGGTGTTGTTCTGGACGTTGGACGCCAGCGGGTTGCAGCTGGACTCGGCCATGCCGACGGCGATCGCGGTCACCAGGGCGTCGCCCCGGAAGCCCGCGTCGTAGCCGACCTCGGCGCACAGGTCGATGCCGGTGGCGGCCGGCGCGGGCGTGGCTCCGGCCGTCAGGCCCGCCGCCACGCCCAGCGAGACGACCGCGGACAGCAGGACGCGGTGCGGTGCCCGGCGGGCGCGTGCTGTGCTGGTCACGTGGGGCCTCCTCAGTTGACGGCGGGTCCGGTGGTGGTGTTGAGCCAGGTCCAGTCGGACCAGGTGGAGAAGCCGGTCTGCCACTTGTGGTGGACGCCGGCGCTGCTGGCGCCGAAGACCTCGATCCGTCCGTCGGCGTTGGCGGTGGCGAAGATCTCGGTGCCGGCCCCGCCGAAGGTGTCCCACTGGCTGTACGGGGCGTTCAGGTTGGTCTGCCAGGTGTGCTGCGCGGTGCTGCCGTTGATGGCGAAGACCTCGACGCGGCCGTCCGCGGTCGGCTGGCTGGTGATCCTGGAGTCGGCCGGTCCGCCGGCTGCTTCCCAGTCGGACCAAGTGGTGGGATTGGTCTGGTACTTGTGGAAGATTCCGGTGGGGCCGGAGGCGAGGACTTCGAGTCGGCCGTCCTGGTTGTGGTCGACGGTGAGGGCGTGTCCGCCGCCGCCGAAGGTCTCCCAGTTCGACCAGCCGCCGTTGACGGCGGTCTGCCACTGGTGCTGGAAGGTGCTGCTGTTGAGGGCGAAGACTTCGAGTCGGCCGTCGGGGGCCTTGCCGAGGCGGACCTCGCTGTCGGCGGGTCCGCCGCCGGCGCTCTC